>CAZPWM010000015.1:0-49050 GCA_964590575.1 uncultured archaeon | reverse complement strand
CACCAATCACAAAGTTACAGTTGGTCCAAGACCTTAGAAGAATTGGAGTCCAGTCTGGTGACATAATATCTGTGCATTGCTCGATGAGCAAGATAGGATGGGTCATCGGAGATCAACTCACGGTGATTGAAGCACTAATGGATGCAGTAACTGACGATGGCACTATTGTCATGCAGGCGCATTCAACTGGTAATAGTGATCCAAGAAATTGGAACTATCCCTCAGTACCTGAGGAATGGTGGGAAACCATCAGGAACGAGATGCCACCTTATCATCCAGAGATTACTCCCCTAAGAAATCTCGGACGCATACCTGAGCTGTTCCGGATAATGCCAGGGGTTCTTCGTAGCAATCATCCACAGGTATCGTGTACGGCATGGGGAAAAAATGCTGAAGAGATTGTGAGAGAGCATGAGTTAGAAGATTCGTATGGAGATAGGTCTCCCTGGAAAGCACTTTACAATCTTGAAGGGAAGATACTGTTACTCGGGGTTGATCATGAGTCTAACACTGCACTTCATCATGCAGAAAGTAAGGTATGTAATTCTAAATCACCAAGAAAGACAAGAGGAGCAGCAGTTCTAGAGAAAGGGGAGCGAAAGTGGGTTTCATGGGAAGAGATTGAATACAATTCAGATGATTTCAGGGAATTAGGAATTGCCTTTGAGAAATCAATCGGATATAGGACTATGAAGGTAGGTCAAGCTGACTCTAGGCTTCTACCAATGAAGGAACTGATTGATTTTGCAGTTGATTGGTTCCAGAGGAATCGCTGATTATTGCCAATCAGAATTTACCAAGAGCTCCATCGAGATCTTTCATGAATCCAGAATCATCTTCATCTCTTCGTTTCTTGATTTCTTTCCAAACTGCCGAGCAGTTCTTGTATTCCACACCCACGAGCTTGTGAATCTGTTTGTCGATGCTCTTTTTGTTTTCAGGAGTGACTTCTACACCAAGCTCAACAAAGATTTGTGTCAAGTGTCTGAAATAACAGGTCATTTGGATTATACCTCACTAAATTGGATGAACCCAGAAACTATGAACATTTCTAACGCTCAAAATCTCCGAGTGAATGTTACTTTACTTGGTTCATGAACTCCTAAACTATGATGCAGCAGATTTGTTCATCAAAATTCGGACGAGTTTCATTTCGAGATGGGATTCATAGAGAATCTTTCATCGAGATGATAAAGAAGCTAGACCTAAAGCCTCCTGTTGTAATCAAACCAAACTGGGGATTCTCGGTCATCTTCACAGAGGCAGATATCCTAGACTGGACACTTGCTGCAATCGATGGTGATGCTTTGGTGGTCGAGAGCTATGGGTGGGCTCGATGCAGAGAGGCTGTGGAAGAGAAAAAGTATGGGTCCTTCAGCCGCGATGCTCTACATAAAGCAGACAGGTGGTTCTTGCGTTACTCTGGAATCGATAAGATACTGAACAAGCATGATGTCGAGTATCTCAACATCACTGAAGAGGTCTGGGCTGAGCGAATAGTAGAACCGGATACAATCCAGACGATAGTTGAGGACTCATATGCACCACTTCACATGCAGAAGATGGCTTCCTTTGTTCCTCAACGGTTGTATGACTTGAGTGATGGCACATTCCTTAATCTTGCCAAGCTCAAATTCATGGGCGAAGATATCGTCATCTCTTTGGCTCTCAAGAATCTCTTCGGTATGATTCCAGGTCCTGATCGAGGAGAGTTTCATGGTGAAATGAACAAAGCCATGAACCCGAGTATTGTTGACATGAACAAGATCTATCGATCACTGTTCAAGACAAAGGGGGTTGTAGAAGGAGTATTTACAGCCTCAAGAGGGATGACACTACAACCTCAGGCCTTCAAGAATCGAGGTGTCGTATGGATTTGTGATGACACTCTTGAGCTAGATGCGGTTGTCACGTCGCACGTGGGAATTAGCCCCAATGATGTCGGGTATCTGAAGCTAGCTGCTCAGAGTTTCGGTGAATGGGATGAAGAAGCTGTAGCTCAAGCGGCTAAGCAGTCGCTTACTCAGTTTACTTGAGTCTCTTCACAAACCCTGCGACTAAGAATCCCGGAATTTCCTGCTTGTAAGCCAATAATGATTCATCTTTGATTGGCCGACCCTTGGAGAGCTCAGTAGTAATCTCTCTGAAAGCTATCATCTGGAAACCAACAGAGAAGATTTTCTCAAAGTAATAGCTCAACGGTCGATGGTACGCAACCACTTCGGTGTCTTTGTATTTAGGATGAGGAATCTCTCTGATTGACATGTAATGGCGCATCTTCAGGAAATACCCTTCTTCATCCTTTTCTCGCCTTGCATATGTGAAAGGATGTGGAATCGCAAAGACCAGCTTTCCTTCTTCTTTCAGAACTCTGTTGCATTCATCAATTGTCGATTCTATCTCTTTGATGTCATGGAAACCAAAGGTGGAAACAATACAGTGGATAGAATCATCTGATATCTCCGGCATACTTGCGGAGCTACAACAGATGTACTTTACTCCCAAGGGCTCAGACTCCTCTGAATCACGAGCAATCTCTAGCATCTTCTCTGAGAGATCAACACCAATTACTGAAGCTCCCTTTCGAGCTAGAATTCGTGAGAGATAACCCTGACCGCATGCAAGATCAAGAACGGAGTGGCCCTTGATGTCCCCGAGAATGTCAAAGATAACTGGATTAACATTGGTCCTATGATATGAGTCACCAGTTTCACCAACTGTCTTGTGGTAGTCAGCTGCTACTTCATCCCATGATGCGGGCATGGTGATAGTTCAATATAACTACCATATCTGGGTTCTGCTAAATCACTAAAATGATTTCATTATTACACTGATATCCTCTGATCAATCAGAGTTGGTGTCTGCCTTAATCGCTTTGAACGCAAGGTGCTTTGCTGCTTCACGCTTCTTATGGATATCACTTGCTTGTTTTTGGATGGATTCAAAGAAGTCCTTCTTTTCCATTATTGATTTCTCAACAAATGATGCTACAACTTCAGAACGACTCTTGAAGATCTCTAATTCAACTAATGCATCAAGAATTTCAACGATATCAGTACTCAATCTCGTCATAACAGAGATTTCGCGGTTCTTTAAACCAAATTCATCACGTTCAAAGCGTCCTAATAGTTCATCTCTAAGACTTTTGCTTTCTGTATCCTTTCCTAATTTGATTTCTTGCTTTGACATGACTCATGCCTCATTCTCAATGGAATATCCAGAATTTAAAATTGACTTCCTTAAAAGTCTTAATTTAAACTGAGATGGCTTACATTCCTTAACGGGGTAAAACAATCTAAGGACGCATATTACTGGTCTACAGCTTTCCTTTCTTGTAGTTGAGGAATGGTCCATCATGACCGGGGATGATAAAATCAGCCCGTCCAACAATCTTTCTGAATGAAACTCTGAGGTCGTTCTGAAACTTGGTCACTCTGTCGTTGGGAAAGAATGTTTCAGTGTGATAGTACATCTTGGACACTATAGCATCACCAGCTGCAACGAACTCCTTTCTCTCGTAGCGAATAGCGATGGAGTGGTCATGGTCAGAATGTCCATTGGTTGATATTATTTCAAGTCCAGAGTGCCAGTCATCACCCTGCTTTAGTTTAAGGATTTCATTATCGGCTGAAATCAGGTCGAGATTTTTCTTGACAAAGCTTGGTAAGCAACCAGCATAGAAGACGCGAGCCTGCGGAAAGAGGTAGATATTCTCCCAGTGGTCGCCATGCCAATGAGTAACGAAAATCTCGTCAATGTCCTCAGGCTGAACACCAAAATATTGCAGTTCCAGGACCAACCGATTCTGCTCAGGAGGCCAAGGTTCTGTATCAGGAGCGCCCTCCCAACTTGTATCGATAAGAATGAGTTGACCATCAGTTTCTACCAGAGTCACTGTTGCCAGATTCAATACTCCAATACTGCGTTCCAAATCCCTTATTTCAGGACCCTTGAATCCTCTAGTCCACACCTCTGGATCACGCATTGTGGTTCCAGAACGAATGACCTGTAGCCGGTCAACAGAGTCTTTCAATGCATCCAGCACCGAACAAAGAAAGCCCTACTTGTAGTATATCAGTTTTCACCTGCGCATAATAAAGGTGACAAAGGCTAGTTGACCAACTTTAGTGTTCGAGCTTATTACGGATTTTTTCGATTTCTTTAGTGAACCGGTCAGCTGCTTGAGCAAGCTCCTCGAGAACCTCTGGAGAAGGATTACTTCCAATCACAACAGGGATAGTTAGGAGTGTCTTGAAGAGATTCCGAAGTGATGGTGGGATCTCCTCGTGGTGCCCTAGCATGGGGAGGAATGGCGGGGGAAAAGGAGTGAACCCCAAGTCGATCTTCTCACGAAGTTCACCACTCTGCTCCACTTGGTCCTCAAGAAACTTCTGCCCCCTCTCTGTCAACTCATATCTTCGAGTTCGTCCGTCATCGTTGGATAGCTCTCGAGTGAGCCCATCCCGAAGTAGAAACTTCAGCAGAGGGTACATAGAACCGGGTTTCGGTTTCCAACGACCGCCCATCTCTTCTGAGATTGCTGCGGTCAGCTCTGCACCAGACATGGGATGTTCTTTGAGTTTATGGAGGACTTGGTACCTGAGGAATCCCTTAGGCACCTTGGCTGTGTGCTGAATCCATTTCCTTAGAGGATCGATAGCTTGACCAAACTCTTTCCTGAAGGCTTCGAGACGTTCTTCAGAAAGATAGTACTTCTTACCTTTCTGCACAATGGGGGATTTGTCCGGTTGGATTGGGGGTTTCATGAGTTCCAGTTCTTCAGGAAGACCGAGCTCTTTCCATGTTAATGCCTTCTCTGGAGTAGTTGCTCCTTTCTCGCGAAAGGTATCTACTATCCTACGGAAGGGACTAAACATGATTCTGCTCATGGTCGAACTAGCCTTTATCTTATTCGCAATCTATCATTATTGATATATCACATGTGATATAGTTTATATCATATATGATATAAAAGGTCTTTGAATGTATTATGAGTGTATCAGAGAGCTCAAAGGCAAAACTAAACATATAATAGCATTAACAATTGTTAAAATACATCAAGTGATAATTGCCTGGAGATGATTTTTTGAGATATAGAAAGGTTGGAAAGAGTGGACTGAAAATTAGTGAGATTTCACTTGGTTCTTGGTTGACATATGGTGGAACAGTGGAAAATGAGGTGGCTAAGAAGTGCATGGCTACAGCGCTTGACAATGGAATCAACTTCATTGACTCTGCAGAGATCTACGCAGGTGGAAAGGCGGAGGAAGTCATTGCTCAGTTCCTCAGGGATGAGAACGTCAGCAGAAGAAATCTGGTGATCTCGAGTAAGGTGTTCTGGCCTACAAGTGATGACATCAATGATTGGGGAAATAGCAGAAAGAACATCCTGAATGCCATTGAAGGCACCTTAGAGCGTCTGAATCTGGACTACATTGACATCTATTTCCTGCATAGATACGATTACACAACCCCAGTCAAAGAGACCGTTATGATCATGGATGACCTCATCAGAGCTGGAAAGGTGCGGCACTGGGGAACCTCTGTGTGGACTGCGGCACAACTTGAACGTGCTAACGCAGTAGCCAAGGAGCTGGGTGCTTACAAACCAATAGTAGAGCAACCACTGTACAATATGTTCTCGCGGTATATTGAATTGGAGATAATACCAGTCGCAAAGACTCACGGAATGGGTTTCACGGTCTGGAGTCCAATGGCAGGGGGTCTCCTCACAGGTAAATACAATGATGGAATACCAAAAGGTAGTCGTGGAGAAACATCCCAATTTATGAAACCTCAACTAACAGATGAGAATCTAGCGAAGGTGAGAAAACTTGGTGAGATCGCCTCCACCCTAGACATCACTACGGGACAGCTTGCCTTGGCATGGGTCCTTAGGCGTCCAGAGATATCGGCAGCTCTGGTGGGTGCCACAAAACCTGAACATGTGATTGAAAATGTCGGAGCCTCAGAGGTGAATCTCTCAAAGGACACTCTTGAACAGATCGAGAAGGTTCTGAATAATGCTCCTCAATGGCCTCCGACTTATGGACCAAACATTTACTACACTGACAAAATGAGATAAGAAAAAATCAGATTGTGCTGGGAGGTTTGAACTCTCATAGGCCTAATCCATTATTTAGCAAGAGATGAGTTCTATTCGAAACCTATCAGGCGAGGCGGAGATGACTATAAGGACATACCCAAGGGTAATTAAATCTCAGGAACTCGCTACTGCTAGTGAGATAGAGTGAGTCTAGTAACAGAACTGAAAAGCTGGTTATGGGTTCCTGCAATATGGATTGTAGTCTATTCTGTGATGCTTATCGTGGGAATTACTCTCGGTAACATTTTCGATCCTATGTATTATTGGTGGGCTATGGCAATTGGCGTCCCTTTGACCATCGCTCCAGTTACATACAAGAGCTTGGTAGGAGGTGGATGCAGTGTTCGATTCCAAATTTGTGCTCTTGTAAAAGGAATGGCCGCAGGTTTAATCTTCTTTACCCTCACATTGATTGCAGATTCACTTCTCTGGCCAAATCTAGCCCTCATTGTAGGATGGAATCCTACTACTCTCGGTGTGACTGAATTGCTCTACCAAATCTGGTTCTTCAGTGGAATTATCGGCGGATTTGGCGCAAGAATCATTGAGGTTCAAGGATATCCCTCGGATCCAGGAATCACTATTGCAGGTTTTGAAGACCCTTGAAGAGTAGATGATAAAAAGGAGTACTCCTTCAAATCCTGTAAGGGGTATACACTTGAGTAAACCTACTTCTGAGCAGATACATTGGAATCAACTCAGAAAACAATTTCTTCTAGATGAGAAGGTATCAACGTACTTCGATGTTGCAAAATACCAACTAGGTCTGCATTCGACAGATTACTGGACTCCTTATTTTTCAACATGGGCAAGAATAGGGGACTTTGACGCCAAGGATATGTTTGAGTCGATAAACAATGGTAGAGAATTAGTCAGAACTCATGCGTTTAGAGCGACGATTCACGTGATGCATATTGATAATCTATCGATGATAATCAGTGCTACGGGACCATCTCTATTCAAGACATCTCGAACTGACAAGTACAGAAAGACCGACATACTCGCTGATCATGAAATCGAAACTATGCTTTCTAGTGTCAAAGATGCGTTAAGGGGCGGTCCATTGCGTTCTAGCGACCTCAAGAGAGTTGTTCCAGACATGGTAGATTATCTGCGTTCAGCGTTAGTGATGCTGATGGCCCGTGGAGAAGTGGTTCGCGCTAAAGCAAATCATGCAAGGAGTAATCTAACATCATATGCATTGCTAGATCAATGGGTTGATGGATTCAAATTGAAGATAATTGATGAACAAAAAGCTATAACCAATCTAATTCATCATCATATCGAACGATTCGGACCTGTTTCGGTTGATGATGTTGCGTGGTGGTTGCGACAGACCAAGACCGCCGTTAAGGATTCTATTTCCAGTCTTGGTGAGGAAATAGTCATAATCAATCATGGAAAGAAAGAGAAGTACATGCTGAAATCTGATTTTGAATTAGCCTCAGCATCTGAGAAACCAAAAGATGACTTGGTTTGGTTTCTTCCATATGAGGACCATTTTCTCAAGGCGTTCATAGACCGAACTAATTTCATTGAGGAGTCAATCCAACCTATGTTATTCCCAGCTGATCGAAAACACTTCTGGCTATCAAATCCAGATGCATCACAAACAATGCCGAGTATAGGAACACGAGCGACTGGAGAGGTCAGACCAACTATTTGGTTGAATGGACAGGTTGTAGGTAGATGGGAGATAGATGATGACGGTGAACAAAAGAAGATCGTTACAAATCTGTACTTAAAAAATAGTATGAGCGTTCAGGAAACGGTTGAGTGCATGCGTCGGGACCTTGAGGAATTTGTCAATATGTCACTACTACCGATTTCAGGTGGAAAGTAACATGACCTCCTCAAGATTCAGTTACTGAAATGTTCCTTTTTGATTGATTATGAAATATCCATTCCGTTGACATAACCTCTCCTTGAGAGCTATGCATATCGGAAGGAGAAAATTGCTCCGGTTAGTATGCGTTATATTTTAACTACATGACGGAACGCTCAAATACTGATTTGTTCATGAGATATTATAATATCCGGAGATGAAAAGAATGGGAAAGGCTTTAGCTTTACTCGGGCTCCTAATGATGATATTAGGTGTCCTACCTCTGATTTTACCAATGCTTGGATCTACACTTGGCGCATCCTTCTATCTGGGAATATATTCACTAGAAATATTAGGATACAATTTTTCTGAACTCATGCTCATTTTATTGATAGTAGGGTTCTTACTTCTCGTAATTGGAGCTTTTAGGTAACCCATGCATTAGGCATCAAAAGGAAAACATTGGGAGATTTTTTTCTCCCTTATCATTTTTTTTTGGTTTGATTAGTCGATTCCCAATCTTGCAGATATTTTCACAAGTATAAAAACCACATACTCATTGACCGAATCTTGGGTAGTAGAGTTTTTGGAACAAGTGTTAGAAGTTTTATAATTTCTCGTAGTTCTTAGAGTGTTTCATCTATACAATACATAACGCACAAATACTGATTTGTCTATGGAAGAATGTACCATCTGGAGTTGACACGAATGGGAAAAGGATTAGTATTATTCGGACTCATTCTGATCATAGTCGGTATACTCCCACTGTTTATGCCAATGATCGGACTTGGAACATATGTTAGCTACTTCTACATGCTTAACCTCTATACACTTGAATTAGCAGGGTACATGTTTTCTGAGCTTATGCTTATACTCATAGGCTTAGGAGTTCTGCTCCTAATTATAGGCGCAGTAAGGTAGTTTGATAGTATAATATATAGGAAAACGCGGGGAGCGTTAGTCTCCCCCGTAGTCTATACTCTAGTGTGTATTTTACTTGATTCCCATTCGTGTTGCTATCTTCACGATTAAGAAGACAACAAGTGCAACAACTATGAAAGTAATCAGACTATCTATAATAGGTCCAGCAGCGAGAACATAGACAGTTCCCTCAGTCCCTCCACCAATGCCAGGAAGCGCAAACTGGATTAGTGGCATGATGAAACTGTTCACAAGTGCTTTTATGATCGCTCCAATGTAGATACCCAGGATAAATGCAACTGCGAGTCCAAGTACCTTGTATTGGGAGATAAAATCAACAAACTCATTTACCATTCCTTTTGGTGGAGCTGGTGCAGGCGGTGGAGTCAGTAGTTTCCGAATTTCTCTAAGTTCTTCTAACATCTCTTCGTTTGACATTTAGTCACCCCTAAAGATTGTGCCGTAAGAGGAGTAGTATACAAGTTATGATTGTTTCTAAATAGCATAAAGATTGATAAAATTAAATTAAAGTGAACAATCGATGAGTTTCTGGTTCATAATCTCAATCATGGGCTTACTCTGTGTAGTACCAATCCACTTTCTTTCTGTCGAGCATTCTAAGTTGGAGAACAGGTTTGGGGAAGAGAGAGGGTATAAAATTGGGGCGGCTCTTGGGATGATCTCGGGGTGGGGTTTCTTCTTATTTTTGTTTGGGCTCTGGATTTCACCCCAGGAGAGGTTCTTAATCAATTTCGGGGGAATTTCGCACATCTATTTTGGTGTTGCCATTGGTCTTCTCTACTTTAGAATTCCGATTTTTCACCTCATTCTATCATTAATAGTTCTTCTACCTGGCGCCTACCTAGGCATCAAGGGAGTGACTGAGATCGGACTTAAGGTAGCAGAAACCCATCGAGCTGAAAGAGTGATATCAACAGGAGTCTATTCTAGGGTGAGGCATCCGCAGTATTTGGGAGCTATTCTTTCTCACATCGGTGCATCATTCCTACTTTCAGCCTACTTCTCACTTCTTGTAACACCATTGGTAATTGTAATCAATTGGATACTCTGCTGGAAGGAGGAGAAAGAACTAGTAAGAGAGTTCGGAGAAGATTATCTTAGGTATCAAGAGATTGTTCCTATGTTGGTTCCCAGGATTGGTAAATAATTGAGTTTCAAATAATCCAGTGTTTGGAGCGAGTAGTTTTTGATTTGTTCATCAATCCTTTCAATTAATCGGATGCAAGCCAAACAAGTAATAGTAATAACCTAAAATTCTGAGAATAATGAACTGAGTGGGCTCCCCGTATGTAATAACGGAGTTGTGAGCTAGGAGTCTAATTGGATTCCTTTCCTAAGACTTGAGAGGTGACCGAAATGCATGCCAAACAATATGCTATAATTGCATTGATTGGATTTTCACTGGTTTTGACACTAATGCCATTATCAATTCTGGAAAACTATGAAGATGCAGTCAATGAGGTTGTTGATGACACAACAGAGAGTCCAATGCTGCAAAATATCAACGAGGTGAATGATGGAAGATTCACCATATCACAGACGACACGTGAGGGTGTCATTGATCCAGTATCAATAATGCAGTCAGGGTATCAGACAACGGAAATGACACGAGGAAGAACTGATACAGGAACTAACACTGTAGGAAATATCACGATTGACGATGCAAATGGTTGGTTTGTGAACAATACGGAAATTGAAGTAACAGATCTTCAACGACTATATGGTGTGAACGGAACGTTTGATGATGGAACAGACCCATGGATTCCATATACCCATGATGGTGGCTCTAATACACAGATCAACTCGTATAATTCCACTGGAGGTTATATTGTATGCCAAAATATGGGAGACTACGATTCAAAAAATGGAGGCTCATATACTCATAGTCGATTGTCCGAGGCGGGATGGGAACAGGTAATTACCAATACACCTGAGTCATTATCCTTCAGAATAGAGTTCGACTTTCGCTATGTATCAGGTCCACTTGATCCAGACGGAGATGACTCATTTGCTGGAGATGTTGGTGTTTTTTGGCAGTTGGGCCTTGACGGGTACTATTATCCATTGCAGACTTATGATTCTAGAGAAACATGGTATTCTGTTAGTGATGTCTTCACAGTTAGCCCAGGATTGAGCACGTTTTCAATTTACGTTGGTCTGTATATCGGTGGTGGTGATGTCAAAGTGTACATCAATAATGACTACGATGATGACCCCCTTGGACTGCCGGATGGTGAAGCATATGCACAAAATGTAACCCTGTATATTGACAATGTTGAGTTTACAAGTACCACTCCCCCTGGATTTGATGATGTCGGACTTATTTTTCATGCAGGGTCTCTATCAACTCCAATTACGGGAACAGGGACAGGAACAGCCATCATTACTAATCCAAATCTTTGGATCACAACTCCTTTGGAATATCAGATCACCGCGAGTTCAAATGTGATTTTTACCTATTCAGTCACCTCACTATTTCAACGCAATATCAATTCATCTTGGACTACTGATCTGAGCAGGAGTGGAGTTGCGTATTCAGTATTATCAAGGAAGAGTTCAGATCTAACGTTCTACACCTACATAACGCAACCAAGCGGTTACTACGACTCAACATTTGACATTTTATACCCTAGAGATTGGGAAAATGCGACGGTCTGGGACCCGCTCATGAACAACATCACTGATTCCTGTGTCATCACGCAAGGACTCTTACATGTGCCAACAAGTGAGCTGAGCCGTAGTGGATGGTGGGAGGTAAATCTCAACAGTTTCAATTATGCCAAAAACACCTCAGTTCAGGTGTTTGACCAAAGCATTAGTGATTGGTCAGAGAATTCACTCTTTAGACCCGGTAATGATACGCGAGTACAGGTGGAGATAGGAACTTCAAGTGTAACACCGGTGGGAGGAAACCCAGTCAATATAACTTGGTTCTTGCCAAATGATACTCCTTGGACTATTGATTCAATTTCCACAATGGTGAGTGGTTCTGTCACTAGCTCTTCTTGGACACTTGGTAGCACAAACACCACTGCTGGTGAATGGTCTATTGATGTTCTCTGGACTAATGGAACTGAAATAGCCTATGAATCAGTGACCTTCGATCTCTACCACTCTGCTTCGATTGTTGCAACTTACCCCCTTATTGAAACGGACTATAGCCTAACGATTTCAAATCTTATCACTTTCAAGGATGCAGATACGAACGAGTACCTATTAGATGATAGCGTCGCCATTGAGGCTAATTGGTCAAGTACCGTTATCCCATTTACACAAAATTATGCAAAGAATTGGTGGGAAGCAGATTTTGATACATCCTTAATTGGTGGGGGGCAGTTTGTTGTAGTAGTTACAGCTTCAAGACCCTATTTTAATCAAGTGTCTACACAGTTCACGGTAGTTTCATTTTATGAAACCAACATAGAGATACTGAATGTGGCCTCAGGTTTGGTTGAGAAGGGACTTAATGAGATATTTACAGCGCAAATTGATTTTGAGTTCCTAAATGGGACTGGCATTCCAGGAGCTTTGCCATTCATTACCTATGCAGGTCCAGGAGGAGGTTGCTCTTGGCAGCACTTTGTGGATAATAACAATGGACATTATTCAGTGGATATTGTATGTGACATATCTGCAACCTATGAGGTCACAATTGGACTCTCAAAACCATACCATTACAATACATCAGACTCATTTACTCTTATCATCGGAAAAACAGGGAGCGATCTCGACCTTCTGAATGGCACCTCAGATGTTGTTCTATTTGGAAACAACTACACTCTAGTCGTTGAGTATAGAAATAGTACTGGCGTAGGTCTTTCTGGTGCAGACTTACAAGTAGTGACTGTGACTCCAGGAACGGGTTTGATTCACACAAACTTCTCGCACGTTATTGATGGATATTACGAGATTACACTAATTCCATCATCTGCGGGGACTTACTCGGTGGTCATTAGTGCAAGTATCTTGAATCACGAAACTCAATATGCAACCTTCACAATCACAGCAACAGGAATTCCAACAGTACTCACTTCACTGCCTTCAAGTGCCAGCATTGCTGTTGATAAGAACTTTACAGTTCAACTACGGTTCCAAGATGAAGGTTTGAACCCAATAGATTTCGCAAACCTCGTGGTGATTAACCCGCCCAGTGGATTACTGATATCTGATGTCATTCCTCTAGGTGGGGGTCTATACAATTTCACATTGACTCCTCTGGGTATTGGTAGCTTCGACTTTTTGTTTAGAGCGTCAGCGGATAACTATCAGAGTTCAAGTGCAGCTTTCACACTCTCAGCTACTGAGATACCGACTACTTTGTCTTTTGAAGGGGGCGTATCTTCAACGCTTGTTGAATACCAACACCCGTACCATCTCACTGTTTACTATTACAGGTCCGATACTCCGGTTCCTGTCAACGTAGATGGAGCTGATATCACGGTTCTGGTTCAGGATCCGGGGCTTGTGATAGATATTACAGAGTACGTCGGATACTACGTTATCACTATCAGGGGTGAAGCGATTGGTTCATGGTCACTCACAGTCTCCGCGAACAAGACAGACCATCATCGAGCCACTAAACAGTTCTTGTTCACTGTTGAGGAGGTTCCTGTATCAATTCAAGTCCTGCAAGGATTACAAGGACCTGAGGGGTTTGTATCAACACTCATGGTCAATATTACCGAGAGGGACGCTGGAACCCCGGTCATTGGTGCAACTGTGTTCTATGACATTCGCGCTTCAGATGGTACCCCATATGGTGACCGGGTATCTATGGACGAGTCTTCTCCAGGTATCTATGTTGCATCTTTAGATATGCCTCCTGCAGATGGTATATTCTACATCGAGATTTCATGTGAAGCACTTTATTTCGGTTTAGAGGAACCACTGATAATGCAACTACAGCCTGGAAGAGATATTACTACAATGTTATTTTTGTCAGTCCGCCAATACTCCTATATCTACCTCGGAATAGTAGCTTTGGCAATTGGACTTGTCTACAGAAGAAGTGCGAGAAAAAACAGAATCAGACAAAACAAGATAACCCATGCAATAAAGCGACGCTTCGATGATGTCAGAAGCCTTCTTGGAGTTATTGTCCTCCACAAGGAAAGTGGACTGCCAGTTTACTCGAAGATCCTCAGAGAGGGTCTTGAAGAGACTGTAATTTCAGCATTTATCACTGCAATCACTAGTTTCCGAGGTGAGTTTGACATCGAGAGCTCATCGGAGGAATGGGGTTTGATTCCAATCTCAGATATTGTCAGAGTGATTTCCACGAACAAACTAGTATGTGCTTTCATCACAACTAGCAATCCTTCAGCGGAACAACGTGAGCGGATGATCCAGTTTGCAAAGACAGTCGGTTTCATCTTTGACGATACCATGGAAAATGTCCCCGTTGTGGTGCTCGATCATCACACTACAATACAATTTGATTCACTATTTGATGATATTCTAGATGGGGCGCTTTTGAGAACATACAAGCTAGATGACGCGAAAAAGTTTCCAACATCTACCTGTGCCGATGAGCGGATAGCTCGAAAGCAGGGTGAAGAATTCAAACTGGAAGAACTAGCCTCAGAAATATCAGCTTGTGGTCTTGAAGAGGGGCGAGTCTATCAATCAATCATGCGCGCTCTCGAGAACCACTATCTAGTTACAACGGACAAGTCTCCCTTTGCAACAGAAATAATTAGAGCTCCTGAACCTATAGAGGAAGAGGGCTGAAACAAAAAGGTGAGAGAGTGACCTCTCACCATGGACTCTCTACTCGAGATTTCGAACGAGGTAGTAATCGACCCAGTTCTTTTTCCGGATAAAGGGCACTATCAAGATTAGTAGTGCTACAACTACTGCAACAATAATGGCAGTATTAGAGATTAGAGCGATTGACATCCATTTTGATGCAATGCCAGTTGAAGCCCAAATCACAACAAGGCCATAAGCAATGTCCCTTCTCAACACAATCATCAGAGTAGTTATGAGAAGTGCGACAATAAGGACCAAAGCTGTCCAGGTGTATTGAACCTCATCAGCAATTGTCAGGTTCGCGTTCAAGACTGCAGCAGTGTTTGCTATAGTAGCTAATGAAATCCATCCCAAGTAGACACTGGTTGGAAGATGGATAGCTAACTTCTGTCCGAGTGTAACTTCTTTAATTCCGACCTCCAAACGGACATAGGTCAATAGCAAGACTACTAGGAATCCCACGATGAGAAGCTCACTCCAAACTAGTAGAGGTGTGTTGCCATAGGAATAGTGGAATAGAATTAGCCAAGCCACATTCAATAGTGCACCAATGAAATACAAGTAGCCAATCTTACCCAAGTATTCTGCATTCAATTGGTCCTTCTTTGCTTGGTAAATCATGAAGACAAAGAGAAGGACGTAGATGACACCCCAGATCGCAAAGACATAACCCGGTGGGGTGAAATAATTGGGGAACGAATCAGCTACAATTCCGGTGTTCACTCCGTTGAAAGGTAGTATGTTTGCTAGTGCGTTCATTACAATGGTGAACAATACTGCGAAGATGTTTATGATTTGAAATTTCTTATAATTTACTGACATAAAAACTCCCAATGATCGTTAACTATGGTTATCTTATAAATCTGACGCTACTCACACTTCTTTGATGCATACTAGAGCTCAATAACAAATACAATCCCAGCTGTGGTTCCAGAGTAAGACCTTACTCAGTCTTTTTTTGTTTTCTCCCAATCTTTCCTCAAAGCTGTCAAGAAAATTTGCCCCGCTGGTGCCAAACGCAACACCTGCAACTGATGAATGTATCAGGACTTATGAATGCGTCTAACCTCGTACTCTGGTACAAGCAGTCGTCTATCACAAAAGGTAAATTGACTTCTCAGCCAGTCAACATGGTGCCTTTAATGTCAAGACCAGTCACAGGACAACTATCTCGAAAAGAACTAGAAGAACTTAGGAGACTCATGGCTGTGAGACAGGCGCTGGATGAGTGGAGAAGGAAGGGGTTTGATGTGGATATACCCGTTTGTCCCATCTGTAAGAGCCCTCGTCTTGTCAATCTAACATCAGCTCATGACCTCGGAGTATTTCCAGGTTCGTTCCAACCTGCACTCTACTGCATTGACTGTGGATGGTATGGTCGTATCGCACCGGTCATGTCAAACCGTCCAGAGAAAGATGGTGTGTTGGAAGACTTGCAGGACACATTTGCCCCACTGATGGACCCAAACGAGGACCCACTTCTCGAAGAGGTAGATGAGGTCATCGATGAGAATTTCTGATTCATTCTCGAGGGACACGACGCAATTCGTACATTAGTGGGTTGAATCCATCCGGACATGCATGCGTAGCAACACATTGATCTTTCAGCCAAGGAAATCTGGCGTTATACATCATAGCATAGACTTTCGGAAGTATTGAGTAGTGGGCGCAAGACTATATCTTTCCTCTGACTTCATCATCAGTGAAGACGATTTCATCTCCAACCTTGTGTTTGGCAGGGCATGTTCCCTCCTGCTTGATAACTCTACACAGGATGAATCAGGACTCATTTCGTATGCAATCCAAGTTAGTCATAGAATATTTTCCATACGAACATTCTGATAAGATGTATGAAGATTATCCTTCTTCCAGGAATTCATCAAAAGAGTCCTGCAATCCGGTAGTATTGGATGGTTCCTGATTGCTATTCAATTGATCAGTTGAGGAGCTGGTTTCGATTTCAAGTAGTTTTTCATCCTCACAGGGTTCTACCGGATACTCCCCCGCTTTTCGTAGACCTTCACTTGCGGCTATTGGACCAAACATTTGAAGGATCATAGTAGTCAATGCAATCACATTGAGAATCAGGACACCATAGAATATTGCGTCTGCATTACCAATTGAGAGGAAGTTTTGCTCTACCACCAAAGAGAGGCCAACTGCCACTCCAGCCTGTGACATGAGACATAGTCCCAGATATTTTGTTGTTAAAGCGGGGGTTCCAGTAATTTGTGCTCCGACCCTAGCTCCAAAGTATTTGGCAAAGGTCCTTCCTCCGACATAGGCAGTTGCGAGAAGAACCACAAAGAAGTTTGCTATGACTCCAAGGTCTAAGGATGCACCTACTATGACAAAGAAAATCATCACTATGGGAGACATTACCGCCTTCAACGTCTTACAGACAGGTTCCTTCTCAGGTCTTACATAATTACCAACAACAAAACCAAAGACCATGCAAGATAGTATTGAGCTCAGATGTAACCAAGACATTAGTCCAACAATCAGGACAATGATCCCAAACTCAAATTCCAGTATCTCACGACGAATCTCTGCTCTATTGACAAAATAGACCATCACAAATCCAAGAATTGCACCAATACTAGATGATGCAATTATATCAATAATTAGGCGACCTACTGCACCAAGAAGAGTCAGAGTACCAGGGACAGCATAGAATAGAGCTGCCACCGCAATTGCGCCATTGGCCAAAAGAATGGCTATGACATCATCCAATGCAAGAACAAACATCAAGGTGTCAGTAAGATTTCCTTGACACCTACGTTCCCAAATCACCATCACAGTAGACGCGGGATCAGTTGCACTGGCGAGCGCTCCAAAAACTACAGCAATATGCCATTGTCCAAGTAGGAATCCAGTTAGAGTCGTGACTATGACAAATGTCAATATTGATTCGAAAATGAGTATGACAGACATTCGTCGTGTTTGCCCACTAAAGACCTCCTTTCTTATCTCGAGTCCTATATTATATCCAATAAGTCCCAAAGCTAGTTCAACAAGAGGGAATAATGCAATTCGAGTTGCGTCATCAAGCAAGCCAATTGTGCCAAGAAACAGGCCTGCAACCATGAAACCTAGAATCTGAGGAATTCCAAATCTCTTCATAATCAAAGCGCCGAAGTATGCTAGAACAAGAGCTAAACCTATCAACAATAGAGGTTCTGTTATGAAGGCAACCTGCATCTAACAATTCACTCCGAGCCGGGATTTGAATAGTTATTTATCTTAGAAAAAAGTAATTTGCCTTTTAAAATGGTGTATAGGTAACCACTTTAAAACACATGTCTAACTGGTTCGATGATGATTGGAATATCTTTCTCATTTGAGTGATTCATAGTATTTGCACAGGTGACTCAGAAAACACTCATCGCAATTGGGATTCTGTGCCCGACAGACTTCTCGACCATGACGGACTAGATTCTTGTTCAAAGAGGGAATACAATGTCGAGGCATTATCTCCTCAAGAAGGACATGAGCTTTCTCACGAGAAACATTCTCCTCAATTAGACCAAGACGTTTGGTAACCCTCCACACATGAGTGTCGACTGGCAAAACAGGTCGTTCGAATGAGAAGAGTAGTACTATTGCTGCTGTTTTCGGACCAACTCCATGAAGAGAGGTCAGCCATTTTTTTGCTTCCTTCACATCCATGGTTTCAAGAAGGGAAAGATCAAGTCGACCAACTCGTTCATGTATCTCTCTGAGCGCAGTTTGAATACGCTTTGCCTTCAGGTTATACATCCCTGATGAGCGAATGAAGAGAGCCACTTCTTCCTGAGGCGCGTCAAGTACTTCTTCCCATGTTGAGAATCTTTCCTTGAGAGATTCATATGCACGAAACATGTTAACATCATTTGTGTGCTGGCTTAGGATGGTCATCACAAGTTCATCGAGTGGGGGTAGTTTTCGTGCGCTTACTGCCTTTCCGTAATAGCGAATCAGAACATCGCATATCTTCTTAGCTTTTAGACGGATTTTGACAGTGACTGTACCATCGTTCATACTTGTTTATTCTAATCCCCTATAGCTTTATCTACACACTGGTTCAATCAAGTGTGAAAGTCCTAATTCGATACTCTTTTGTTTGACTTACATATTTTTTGCTAGACTCATGATGAAAGTTGCAGTAGTATACGAAAGCACCCGGGGCAGAACAAAAGCAATGGCTGAAGCAATTTGCGAGGGTGTAGTTTCAGCAGGAGCTGAATGTCAAGTGATTGATGCAAAGCAGTTTACCGGACTAGATGGGTTCTGTGGTTTAGCACTCGGAAGCTCAACTAGGATGAAGAAAACACTCCCAATGATCAAAAGAATACTATCGGAACTACCACAACTTAATGGACTACCAGCAGCAGCTTTTGGATCCTATGGATGGAGCGGAGAAGCTCCTGATGAGATTGCAAGCAAATTATCAGAAACAGGCGCAACTCTTCTCGAGAAAGGGCCAATAAAAGCTAAAGATTATCCGAGTGATTCGATTCTTGATCAGTGCCGTACGCTTGGAGGCAAACTTGCAGAGAATTGTAGCAGATAAAAGATAATACAAATACCCGCTGCACAAGTCTTATCATCCATGAATTGTCCCGACGGAATTGGAGCTGAATGAATGGGTAACATTAGAAGACTCACAGGTTACTCGATGAGACGCAAGGGTCTGTTTTTTGGCTTCCTTACGTCAGCAGCCATCGGTACTATGTTCAATCTTCTAACTCCACTCGTGATGGTCGAAATAGTGGACAGTGTGCTTATTGGTAATCAGCTAGAATTGCTACTTCCCTATATCATTGTCTTTGTTGGACTGGGCCTTCTCTATGCGCTCTTTGACATGATTGGACGGTATGGAGCAGCAATCTCCTCGCAAGGGGTCATCTATACCTTGCGAGAGGAACTCTATCAGAGTCTAATGGAGAAAGATTTGGCGTTTTACGATGAGAACGAAACAGGTCAGCTTCTCGCGCGGGTGACTACTGATGTCAGTACAATGAGGGAGTTTCTGTTTTGGGGCTATCGTGTCATTTTCATCGGTACGGTGCAACTCATAGGTACATACATTGTGATGTGGAATGTCAATTCTGACCTCACATACTATATGCTTCTGTTGATTCCTGTCATAGTCATCTTCATCTATTCCTTTGCTCGAAAGGTCAGACCAGTATTTCGAGCAGCTCGGAACCAATATGGAGTTCTTAGCTCAGTGCTCGCAGAGAACGTGGTTGGACATAAAGTTGTGAGAACATATGCCTCAGAGGAGAGAGAGGCCAAGAGGGTAGAGAAGGAGAATCGAGGATTTCTGGACCTTAGAGTGGAGGCCAGCAGATTACAATCACTCTTCCAGCCCATGTTACCTGCAATATTCGGACTCACCACTGGCGTTCTGATATATATTGGAGGGATTTCAATAGTGAATGATGCTCTAACACTGGGTGAGTTTGTAGGTTTCGTATCCCTAGTGGGAATGCTCATGCTACCAGCACGCTTCCTCAGCTGGGGTGTGGGAATGTATGAGCGCGCGGCGGCCGCAGGAAACCGAACATTCTACATACTGGACGCTGTTGAAGAGGTAATGGAACCAGAGGACCCTGTTAATGCTTCTAACTTCGCTGGAGCCGTTGATTTTGATAATGTTCACTTCAGCTATAGAGGGGAAAAACACATACTTCGCGACATCTCTCTTCATGTAAAACCAGGTCAAGTGGTTGCATTACTTGGAGGGACTGGATCTGGAAAGACAAGTCTAGTAAATCTAATTCCCAGATTCTATGATGTCGATGATGACTATACAGTTGTGTATAACGGAGTTATTCATCGTGTTGATGGGAAGGGATATGTCACAATTGATGGTTTAAAATTCAAGGTAGATGAAGGTCAGATTGAGATAAACGGAGAGAATATCAAGGTTCAAGCTCCAGGCACCCTCTGTATCGATGGCGTGGATGTTCGACTCTACGCCTTGAGTGATCTGCGGAAAAGGATTGGCATTGTACACCAAGACCCATTCCTCTTTTCAGCATCTTTGAGAAGCAACATTGCATTTGGACGTCCGGAAGCCTCTATTGAGGAGGTTGTGGAGGCGGCGAAAGCCGCCATGATTCATGACTTTATTGTGACGCTCGAGGACGGATACGACTCTGAAGTAGGTGAACGTGGTGTCACTCTCAGTGGAGGGCAAAAACAAAGGATTGCTATTGCCAGAGCTCTGCTTGCTAATCCAAAAATACTGATTCTTGATGATTCTACCAGCTCAGTTGATGCACGGACAGAGATGATGATTCAACAGGCATTAGAGAATTTAATGGAGGGGCGGACAACCTTCATCATCACTCATCGTCTGAGTACTGTACGTAACGCAGACGTAATTGTGATGATGGAACGTGGACAAATTGTAGAAATGGGGTCTCATGAGAGTCTTCTTGTAGAAGAGGGACTTTACTATAACATACATCAAACTTTGACTGAGATGGAATTGGCTGCAAGTATCTCATCGAAGGTGATCTCAAAATCAGCAGCATCAGGAATCCAAGGGGGGAGTAGCAACGAGTAGTTCTTTGGATACTGCTGATGATCCAGATGCAAGGACCTATGAGTACACCGATTCGGAGCTACTCATCCGAATGGTCAAGTATCTCTTTGAATACAAAAAGCTGTTTGCGGCAGTAGTTGCCCTGACCGCGGTAAGCATAGTGATTGGAGTGTGGACTCCGTTTGTATTGAGACATGCCATTGATGTCGATTTCGTGAATGAAATTATGGGGTCAATCATCTTCACTGCAGTATTGTACATCTCACTCCAAATCATGTCGTGGGTCATGAACTATGGAAGCGGTTACCTTATGGCACTCATAGGACAGAGAGCCATCTTTGATATCAGACAAGAGCTGTACAACCATGTTCAAGAGATGTCTGAAGAATTTCATGACCATTCATCAAGCGGGAGGATAATCTCAAGATTGACAAATGATGTTGACAGGATGAGCGAACTTCTTGGAGGAGAATTGATTAGTGCATTCGCTCAGATTTTCATTGTCTTTGCAATTGGTGTAGCAATGTTCTCAGCTGATTGGCGTCTGGCGTTTATTTCGTTATCAATAGTTCCCATATTGCTTATCACTACCATATACTTCCGGAAACTGCTACGAAACGCATACCGTAGAACACGAAAGACAATATCAAATGTCACATCAAATCTTGCTGAGAGTATCTCTGGAGCAAAGGTGACCAAGAGTTTCGCAAGGGAGAGAATCAGCGCGGAGATTTTTTCAGAATTGAACGAGGCTGATTACCAGTCTAATGTTGATGCAGGAAAGGCACAAGCATCGTTCTTCCCCGTGATTCGATTCATCAGTGGACTTGGAACAGCGGTGATCCTCCTCTTTGGTGGAATGTTAATGCTTGACGATACTCTAGTTCCCGTAGTCACTCTAGGTACTATCGTCATGTTTATCCAGTTCAGCGATAGCTTCTTCCGTCCAATTCTTACAATTGCAAACTTCTACACATCAGTCCAGAGTGCTTTTGCCGGTGCAGAACGAGTATTTTCTGTAATCGATTCAGAATCAGCAGTCCAGGACTATCCAGATGCTAAGTTAATGCCTGAGATTAAGGGTCATGTTCGTTTCAACAACATAACCTTCGGATATGTGGAAGGTCTTCTTATCTTAGAGAACTTCAATCTTGAGATTCGCCCTGGAGAAACAGTGGCAGTTGTAGGAGACACAGGTGCAGGAAAGACAACAATTGCGAACTTAATGAACAGGTTCTATGATGTACTCGATGGCTCAATTGAGATTGATGGTATTGATATCAGAACTGTGACTCAAAACTCGCTCCATTCCAGGATAGGACTTGTACTTCAGGATGCATTTTTGTTCATGGGAACCGTGAAGGATAACATACGATATGGTCGTCAGGATGCAACTGAGAGCGAGATTATTGCCGCTCTTGAAGCGATAGGTGCGAGAAGAATAATAGAGAATCTCGAGAATGGTCTTGATACGGAGGTTGGGGAAAGAGGTAGCAGGCTCTCTGAGGGCGAGCGACAACTCGTAAGCTTTGCTAGAGCATTACTTGCAGATCCTAAGATATTGATTCTTGATGAAGCTACAAGTTCAGTCGATATCTATACAGAACATGCAATTCAGAAAGGAATGAAAGTGCTTCTAGAGAATCGAACCTCAATCGTCATTGCACATAGACTCTCAACAATCGTCAATGCGGATAGAATTGTTGTCCTAGAAAAAGGGAGAATTATTGAATCTGGAAAACATCGAGATTTGATGTTAAGAAAAGGTAAGTACTATTCACTATATGAACTTCAAATCAAACATAGAGCCATCGATACCCCAATGCAAAAATAGAGGAGGCCCCGAGAAACAAAGGGGCCCGAAACATGCGTTCTGCTATATTTGTGAATTAGTCATCAAGACTAACGTCACTCTGATTACGGAGAGCACTTTCGGATGAAAGATGCCACAGGTAGTGGACTATCTTTGAATCTAGCTTTGGGAGGTTGGTCATGCTTTCATCCATTCTCCATCAGTCCTCCCAATCGAAGTCATCAACGTTGTCCCAAGCGTATGGGAATCCTTTCATCGAATGCTTCATGGATTTCAATGACTTGAGTCCTTTCAGACTCTTCATCGCACTAGTCACAGACTCCGTGATTATCGGACCAATATCTAGAAAGTTGTCAAGTCCAGACACTCCACCCTTTCCAACTATGATCTGTTTACCTTCTTTGCTTGAAACCACTACTCCAGACTTGCTGACTGACACAAGGTTGTCATCATCCAGAACAAAGACGGATTTTCCGTAAGTGAAGACAAGTCCTTTCTCTTCGTTCAAGACGAGGAGGAGCTTCTTCTTATTCGAGTCTGTTCCAAAGAATATCTTGGAATCCTTCTTACTGTCGATCTTCGTCTTCTTGTTCTCGCCATTCAAATGTTCGTGGATTGTTGATTCAATCTCCTTGGTGAAAGCCTCAGAGTCTTGAAACCCTTGCTTCTTAGTGTCTGAGCTCTCAGCACTCCTAGATATGTTCTCCAAAGAGGAGGGTCCAATGAACAACTGCACGCCAGAAAGGTCTCCGGTTATCGACTCGCCCATGGCGCCCATATCAGTTTCCGCGATTGCATCAACAGCAAACCGTGAAGGACCAGCAAAAGCGACACCGACGCGAACTCCATCCTGAAGTAGATAGACCCATATACAGCCCTCACTCATTCGTACGTAAGCTTTCTCGTGTGAAATGATGTCGATCTCTTGCGTTGTTACCATTACATTATTGTCAGGTGTTATTCTTTCCATCTTACTTTTCCTCCCTAATCTTCCCAATCAAGTTCGTCGAGGTCTTCCTCGTCATCCTCTTCCTCGTCAAGTGCTTCTTGAGCTTCCTGAAGTCTTTCGAGCTCTGCTTCGCGAGCCTCTTCAAGCGCATCTCGAGCTTCTTCAAGTTCGTCCTGATGCTTCTCAACTTCGTCAGCAGCTTCTTCAAGCTCTTCAGCCAATGTTTCGAGGTGTTTCTCAGCTTTCGCAAGATCTACTGTTTCTAGATCAGTGTCAGCTGCATCGTCATCAAAATCAATATCTACATCGCCATTGTTTCCCTTCCGTTCCCTCTGTTGCTCAACTCTGTGAGTCAACCACTTAGCAAGTCGGTAGGCTAGCCGCCCTTCCACTGTGACATAGTAGGTTCCTCGTACTTCGCCTTTGACTACATAGCTAGCTTCAATCAACGGATTGAGGTGATGAGTCAGTGAGCTACCAGTCTTACCAGTATAGTTTTCAATGTCATTGAAGCTCCTACCACCAGTCTTGAGGTAATCGAGTATTCTCAATCGTTCTTCACTTCCGAGAGGCGCGACTATCTTAGCCACACGCTCGGGAGGTATCGACTCAATCTCTCTACGCTGCTCACTTTTTCGCTTGGTCATCCGACGACCCTTACTGAACCGAATACCTGGAACCTTTAGACCTTCAACGCTCTTTAGACTCATCTCAATCTGATCACCAAGTCCATCCATCATGGTCTCCAGTGAATCTGTGAGTCCTTCGAGGTCCAAATCAATTCTTGCTACTCGTGGTGCACGTGGTGCTCTGGGAGGTCGAGGGGGTATGGATGCTCTGACTCGTTCAGCTTCCTCTCTGTGTCGATGCACCTCTTCTCTATGAAGATGTGGGCGGTTTTCTCTGATTATCTCCTCTCGTTTCCGAGCCTTCACGTCTTCTACTTCTTTCTTCAGCTCTTCCTTTAGTTTGCGAACCTCTTCAAGTTCTCTGCGAATATCGTCAATGTCTTCGCTCATTATCTTTCACAACTGTATTAATGTACAGTTATAATATAAATATATCGGATGTAGTAAAATACATTATGACTAACGTTATTGCGATAGAAATATCAAAAATATACCTTGACTAATTCAATGGCTTCTAGCTCATCCAGAAGGCCTTTCTACGACATATCCTTATTAACTAGTCAACTAATCATTTTGCACCTTCTGTCAGGGGGAGAATACTGTAAGTTTCTCTGTTTGACGATAGGAATCACAGAGGTCAAAAATAATGTCTAAGAAAAAAGCAAAAGCTCCAACGTACACCTTTTACGTGAAGAAGGCAATCCAAGACTTCGCGCGTGACAAGGGAATGATGATCGGAAGCGATGCATATGATGCAGTCAATGCCGCTGTCAATGCCGCTTTAACTTCCGCAGCTGAACGCTGTAAACACAACGGCAGGAAGACCTTGAAAGCCTACGACTTTTAGGTTAACTAGTATAAAAAACGGGAGGGCGGCTTAATGCTGCCCCACCATCCGTTTTTTCACTCCTTCTTTTCCTACAAAACCCCTCACCAGCGTAGACCGAAGTCTATATTCGGGTTAAGGTGAAGTAGCTATACTGGTGATTCCCATGGGCCGAGATGCAGTAAACACGGAGCGGGGGTTGGGTTTTATCATCACTTTCATAGTAGCCCTTGCGATGGTGGCGGGGATATTCTTGTGGCCCCTCACATTCTCTACAGCAATCTCATTGAAAGATCTGCCCTCTATCACCATCTTCATTTCGTTGACTATGCTCATGTTACTTGGTTGTGGGCTACCGGATAGAGAGAGACCTCACTTTCAATTCCATTATCATGGCGTGGAGTTCCCTGTGATGAATGAACTAAAAGAAGAGATAATGAACTGAAAGATTGTTCGAAAATGTCACTTGCAGATTCTATCTTTCATTTCTTTTTCTCATCATGAGACTGTTTAACACGTGATGCTACATCGACTCCATCATTCTCCGCCATTCTAAGCAATAGTGGAATCAATTCTAGATCAATTGAAACAAGATATGCTAGCCGTTTGGGTGTGTATGTTCTTGCGCCAGCGGACAATAATTCCCATAAACGTCGATATGAATACTTCAGCTTCCGATAGTCATTCTTCAATATACTGAAGCCATTTGGACTATCGACTGCATTGCGAATTAGTTGCTCGAAATGTTCAGTGTCTAAAGCAATGCCCTCAGATATGAACGTCCCATATTGGAGATCGAAAATAGTAGGTCTCATTCCGCTGACCAAATCGAGGTCATCATAACTAATCACAAAGGAGGCGACCTTTTGGTCTCTAAATAGTGAGTCGACCTGGTCTTTCACCACTTTCCCGATGCTTGTGTTATTATGAATCAGATACAAGGTGTTACCAGCAATGAGTTGTGCAGAAATGTGGGCAAATGATTTGATTGCATGATTTTGATTTTCACCGAATGCACTTATTATAGAGCCCAGATCAAAGACATCATCTTCGACCACAGTAGATTTATCGTCTATTACGGACCTGCTTTCCTTGACCTGCAGGAGTGAAGGGTATTCAATACCCCTTGCCTTGAGATTCATATCTAGATAGACTAGGATTGCGTGCTGAGGATCTCCATGTATTGAAAGAACTGAAACGAGACCAGTCTTTGCCTTCTCAATATCAGCCTCTGTGACCTCTAGAAGGACATTCTGCTGACATTCTGTGCAGAAGGCGTATATTTCTGGGGACTCATCATCATCAGTCATTGCATTACAACCTGAATAGTTCTTAATTTGTGTATTCATTCTAAGAGGATAACATCCAGAAATCAGTTTCTAGACAAGCTACTTCCCAATCTTAAGTTTAAAGACCTTCTCGAACTTATCTAATTTTGGAGCAATCACCATACGACAGTACCCCTGATTTCGATTGTTTCGAAAGTAGTTCTGATGATAGTCCTCTGCGGGGTAGAATTTTTCGAATGGGACTATTTCGGTCACAATTGGATTCTTCCATGTTCGACTCTCATCAAGTTCAGCCTTGATTCCTTCAGCAGCCACTCTCTGCTCTTCAGTATGATAGAAAATCACTGATCGATATTGCGTTCCGACATCATTGCCTTGACGATTCAAAGTAGTTGGATCATGAGTATTAAAGAAGACCTCGAGAATATCTTCAAAGGAGATCTGTTCTGGGTCGAATTGGATCTGACAGACTTCTGCGTGCCCTGTCCTGCCTGTGGTTACCTGCTCATAGGATGGATTCTTAACTTGTCCACCTGAGTAGCCTGATACTACAGTTTCTACACCTTTCAATTGTTGAAAAACTGCCTCTGTACACCAGAAGCAACCAGATCCGAGCGTTATGAGTTCCATAGATTATATTTTACGTCTATATTAATCAACTAACGGAAAGAGGAAATATCTGACGAGACAGTCCATAGAGGAAAGATTTTCACTTCGTTTGTAGCTTCAAGTGATTATGACCCTCGATTTCGATTTAATGAGACGATTAGTGGAAGACCTAAGGGTAGGAATTTGTGTGTTAAACCGAGATGACAAGATTGTAGTATTCAATCGAAAAGTTGCTGAACAACTCCAGCAAGATGAGAGTAGAATCAATTCGTCTATCCTACGATGTCATCCTGAGCGGGCTGAGTCAGGCGTCCTCAAGATGATTGGTGAATTGAAGAGTGGAGAATTAGAGAAATATGAAGGATGGGTCCACTTCATTGGGAAACAATTCTATGAATATATCTATGCGATTCGCGACGACCAAGGAAACCATATGGCTACGGTGATGGAGCTACATGATGCAGCTGAGTGGACAGAATATCTTCGAATGACAGAAGGTTGGGAACCTCCTCAAGAACATGGAAGAGGAGAGAGTTCACCAAGGAGTCCATTCCCTTAGACTATTCGAATGCGTCACCATCTGTTTTACCAACTCTAAGGTTTAGGAAGACTCGCAGCATGTATGCAATGAATCCCACGAATGCAAAAACAAGACAAAGTGTGTACACAAATCCTTCAGCTAGAATACCTAAAAATGGGTTTCCAAGAAGTGGGAAGAAGGGATTCATCTCTGCGTAGAGGAATGAGTCCAACAGGACATGGAAGTAAGTGCCAATAATACTGGCAGAAATGATATGTCGAAACGATGACTCTTGTGTAAGACCAAAGAACGATACAAACTTGTTCAGATACTTCCTGAATGGATAGATACCCAGTGAAAGAACGATAGCAACAATTGTTGCTCCTAGATAGGTATGGAAGAACGAGTGTAGCGGCATTGGCAGACCAAAGATTATCACTACTAGGGGTTCAAGATCCAATATTACACTAGCTACTACTACAGTAGCAAAATCAATGTAGGGAAATAGAAGGATTCCTATTAGCAAAGCGGGACCGAAATGATAAGGTGTGAATGGCACTACATATTCCCTGATTAACATAAAAGATTGAATCATATAAGTGGTATGAACAATGAATGACTGTACCAGGTGTAGTGACAATGAAGAAGATGTCGAATTTATACCTGTGGCTGAGTTTTGATGTTTATCTGTCTGATTTTCTCTAGCACCTGTTTTTGTAGTAACCTCACTCTAGGAGAGTCGTAGATATCAAGTGCATCAATCAATATTTCAGCGAATTAGCTGAAAAACGCAGAACGATTAGTCGAAGGAAAAAGAATGACGAAATCCCCCGACCACCCCGTTGAGAACAGAAAGAAGGAGAACTAATCCAATCTTCATGTTCGGGGGACTTCGTAATATATGTAATTTCATTACGTAATATATCTTTCGGTATATCATTATGTAAGCATAATATTTATTAATTGTAATATGTAATACTATTTCAAGTGTTTAAAGGGTTCAGGGATTCAATGATGCCTTCAAACTAACAACTGTTGACCCCTGAATCCCCACACTGATACGGAGGAGATAGAAAATGTTTGATAAAAGAGCCCATCGGGTTGTATTTGCTATAGGAGTCTTGCTCGTCCTATCACTGGCGGCTTTTGGTTCGATGATTGCAGTGGCTTGGATGAGTATGAACAACACAATGATTGTAACTTCAGATGGTTACTTCAATGAGGAGAACGTAGCACAGACTAGTGCAACTCTAGCCTGGCGTCTCGATCCTAATGAGATGAGAACCATTGATTGCAGAGATGCAGTTGTACGTATTGACTTCCGGCTTGACCCTGGTACTGTGAGAAGCATCGACTACAAAGATGCGGTCAGAATGATTGACTTCAAGTATGCAGAACGTACAACCGACCACAACCCTTTGTGGGGAATGATTCATCTAGTGGATTAAGATAGCTTGATATTAAGATAGCTTGATTCATGGCCTACTGCGTAGACCCACCCCAAAAAACAACGAAAGAAGGAGAACTTTAATTTCATTCTTCCTGAAATGCTTCATAGGCATGTTTCTTAGCCGAATCCCGTAACTTCTGGATATCGTTCGCTTGGGTCTTTATCTCTTCAAAGAGCTTAATTCTTGTGTTTATTGCTTGCTCAACAAATGCTGAAACTGCTTCAGACCGGCTTTTAAAAATCTCAAGTTCTACTAGTGCATCCAATATTTCGACAATATCGCCGCTCATTCTTGTCATTACAGATACTTCACGCTTCTTGGAAACACTATCGTCTTCAGACAGACGGCCAAGAAGCTGTTCTCGCAAGCTTAGTTGTGCACCTTCTGCTTTGGTGGATTTCATTTTCTCAGACATCTCTCGTACCTCGGACTTTTCATATTATCATATCACATTGATGCTTATATTTCTTTTTCACGTAATACTATTACGTCATTCATAATATAAAGTCCATGGTGTAGGAAATAACGGGAAAACTTCCTCTCTAATCATCCAGTAGCCAAATTTTGAGTATGTTTACATGGTCAATATTTGTAAATTTCTAAAAATGGACAACATTCCTTTCGTTTATGTCTAAAACAAATATTAATCAAACATATAATGTAGTAAAAATCTTATTCACCTATGGAAACAGTCATATCTAAGATTACGGGGGCAAAGCACGTTTCAAAAGGACCTCAAAAGACAGGGTGTACTCTATGCGCATATTGAAAATGCAATCAAAGTTTCTCGAGGTTTTTCTCGAGAGTCTGGACAAGTTTGGTAAGTTATATGGGCCAAAACGGAAGAATGATGTTTTGTCCTATGATCGTCTTGAGAATATTTCGGAATTGGTTATCACTGATGAACACCCCATGATTCCCATCAAGAAATTATTCCATCCAATGCAATTTACTATGATGCGTTTTAACGAGAGGGGTTTCGAGCCAGACTATTCTGTAATCGAGAAGAGAGTGGTGATAGGAGTGCACCCATGTGAGATTCACAGTCTTCTCAGACTAGATGATGTGTTCCTACGAGAGCCTGTTGACCCATACTATGCAGGTCTAAGAGAGAACACAGCTATCATAGGATTCTCGTGTCTACCGTTAGAGAACCACCTCTGTATCTCTACCGATACGGATATTGTAAGCGAGGGGTTTGACCTTTTCTTTGTCAATTTGAAAGGGTTCTATCTTGTGTGGGTAGGCTCAAGTCTAGGATATGACATGATACACGAAAGAGAAGAATTCTTCGATGAGAATGTGACACATGAAGATATTCAGATGTATGTAGACTGGCGTAAGAAACGGAACAAGATGTTCAAGAAGAGTTTCGATTTCGATAGCATGCCAGACATAATGGATCTCAGCCACGACAGTGAAGTCTGGGACTACTTTGGGGACAAGTGTCTCTCATGTGGTCAGTGTTCTATGGTATGTCCTACATGTAATTGCTACAATGTGACCGATGTCTTTGATGTTACAAATGAAACTGTCGGGCGTCGAAACAGAGTATGGGACAGTTGCATGTTTGTTGACTATAGCCTTGTTGCAGGAGGCCACAATTTCCGTGCTTCACGTGCAGATCGTCTGAGATTGTGGTACGGTCATAAGTTGAAAACCTTTGGTGTAGATTATGGGCGCCCAGGATGTATTGGTTGTGGACGATGTGTAGACTCCTGCCCAGTAGACATCAATGTCCTCACCATTTCTGAGGCTCTTACGACAGAGGAGGTGCCCAAACAATGAGTGTGACCGAAACAATTGCGAATCCATTCAAGCCAAAGGCAGCCAGAATTGTAAGACATTATGACCTGATTGAAGACCACAGATTCTTTCAGATCAGACTTATCGACATGAAGAAAGCCATGTCATTCACGTATAATCCCGGGCAGTTCATTATGCTGTCCATACCTGGTGTAGGAGAAGCACCCTTTTCGATTTCATCTACACCTAGCCGACCGGGCATCCTTGAATTAGGAGTAAGAAAAGTTGGCAAGCTGACAGAGTCTCTCTTCCAAAAAACAGACAATGATGTGGTATACATTCGCGGACCTTATGGAAATGGTTTCAAATTAGACCAAATGGTCAATAAGGACCTCATCATTGTTGCTGGTGGACTAGGAGTAATACCACTACGGTCCATTCTGTACTATGCCCTAGACAATCGTGATATGTTCAAATGTATTTTCTTCCTTTATGGAGCACGAAGTCCTCAGGAGTTCCTATTCGAGAGAGAATTCTTCCAAATAAAGGAACGAAAAGATATCGACTGCCTCTACACTGTTGACAAGCCGGATAAAGACTGGACTGAGAGTGTTGGTGTAGTTACTAAACTCTTCAAGAACCTTCCAAAGATTGATCCAAGAGAAACCACCGCCGTTGTTGTTGGACCTCCAGTCATGTACAAGTTTGTTATTGATGAGTTTCTGAAACTCAAGATTCCGAAGAACCAAATTCAGCTCTCTCTCGAAAGGCGGATGAAATGTGGTATAGGAAAGTGTGGACATTGTGCCATTGAACATCTCTATACCTGCATGGACGGTCCAGTATTCACATACTGGGACACGTTACACTTCAAGGAGCTGATCTAAGATGACTGAAATAGACAAACCAAAAATTGGTATCTACGGTTTTACAGGATGTGCAGGAGACCAGCTCCTCATCATCCATACAGAAGATGAGATTCTCAATCTATTCGGTGCAGCTAATATTCAGTCTTTTGTGATGGCGTCAAGCAATCCAATAGAAGAGGCCCTTGATGTTGCTTTCATTGAAGGTAGTATCAGCACTGAAGAAGAAAAAGAGCATCTTCACGAAATCAGAAAGCGCTCAAAGATTCTGGTAGCCATTGGTAACTGCGCAGTCAATGGTGGTCCACAAGCTATGTACACTGGTGATGGGGGTTATGAGAAGAGATTGAATAAAGTATATGGCGAGGGTGTCAAATTTATGACAAAGCCGCTGGAGGCTAAACCCATAGATGCCTTTGTTGAAGTGGACTATTACCTCCCAGGTTGTCCAATCAGCCAGCCTCAGACCTTTGCCCTAATCTCTCGGTTGATTCACGGGGCAATCCCTGAACCATATCCGCATCCAGTATGCCATGAGTGCAAACTCAATGAGAACCGCTGTCTACTCCTTGATGAAAAATTCTGCATTGGGCCTCTTACATTAGGAGGGTGTGGATCAGTGTGTCCAAACCACGGACTCCCATGTGTAGGCTGTTGGGGACCAAATGAGGATGGAAACTTTAGCCAACATCTCAAACTTCTTGAGAGTTTTGGGATGACTAAGGAAGAAATCATGCGACGTATCAGAGGTTTTGGAGGTTCCAAGATTATCAAATTCTTAGAAAACGGAGGTAAGTAAAATGCCTAGCAAGACAACTATCACTATCGAACCCCTGGCTAGAGTTGAAGGCCATGGCGGAATCAAAGTCGAGATAAAAGACGACAAAATCAGCAATGTTGAGGTTCGAATTCTTGAGGGGCCGCGTCTCTTCGAGGAACTTGTTGTAGGCAAAACTCCTCAGGAAGATCTCAGTATTGTTCCAAGGATTTGTGCCATCTGTAATCTTTCCCACAAGTATGCAGCCCTCAGAGGTCTTGAGAAAGCTGTTGGTGTAACAGTAGATTCAACCACTCAGTTGTATCGTGAACTGATGCATCATGGTGAGATGATTGAGAGTCATAGTCTGCACATCTACTTCCTCGCATTACCGGATTTTCTGGGTTATGACAATGCTGTTGCAATGGCTGACAAGTACGGTGACACTGTGGTCAAAGCATTACAGATGAAGAAGTTTGGAAATAAGATAATGCGAATGATGGGAGGTCGAATGATCCATGGAGAGAACCCAGTCATTGGAGGATTCAGCAAGCTTCCTACCAAGGAGACTCTCACAGAGATCAAAGAAGAAGCTATAGAGCTCTTAGACTTCGCAATGGCAACCATAGACCTTCTTGGAGGTCTTGAGATTCCAGACCATATGGAACGCGAGACTCAATTCTTGTGCTGCAAACCTCCAAGCAACGAGTATGGTTACTATGGAGACATATTCATCACCTCAGATGGAAAAGAACATCCTGCTGAAAACTACAAGAGTGTCATCAAGGAGCGAGTTGTAAGCCACAGTTTTGCGAAACGAGGTCAATACAATAGCAAACCATTTACCGTGGGTGCTCTCGCTCGAGTTCTTCTCCTCGGAGAGCGGCTGAAAGGGAAAGCTAAGGAAGCTTATGACAAACTAGTCACTGACCGGTGGCATCGCAACCCTCTGTTCAACAATCATGCACAAGCTATAGAGCAGGTGTACTCACTTGAGGGCATTGTTGAAACAGTGAATCAGCTACTCGCGAGTAAGGATGCGAAGATTGCACAACCAACTCAGGAAACCGGTATAGGCACCGGTGCTGTGGAAGCACCTCGCGGTACATTGATTCACCACTATGAGGTCAAGAATGGTAAAATCGCGGAGGCGGACTTCATCACTCCAACAGCAATGTTCCTTGATGATATCGAGGCATTCATCCGGACTGGTGGTGAGCAACTACTCGCCAAGCAGCAACTTGACAATATCGAGCTCCAGTTTGAGATGATTGCTCGTGCCTATGATCCATGCATAAGTTGTAGTGCTCATCTCGTTGAGGTCGTATACAAATAGTTTCACTATTTGTCAATCTGTGAGTGTGGACATTCTATACTCACAGGTTTACTATTTTTCCACTCACTCAATGTTTGGATGACATCGCATAAGGCAACTCTTAAGATAGATATGACAACGCAATTGCCAACTCAATCGAGGTTCGCTCATGGCATACTGCGTTTTGGTCAAGGGTCTTTGTCGTGGGAAAAAATGTGACTACTGGGGAAGAGTGAGGATTAGAAAATCTTCAGTTGAGGAACTTGCCGCGGGAATTAAAGCGGTCGTTATGAAATGTCAAGAAAATGATTCGATGGCCCTTGAAGACGCACTTCTTGAATACTGGTACGCGATTGGTGTACGCGATATGAAAGTACTATGTGAAGAAGACCCGGACCTCTGCGCAAAGATGACAAAAGCTGAAATCCAGGCACAAGTCTGATTCTTACTGGCTCATATCAGCGGGTACAGGAATCATATTACCTCGGTTAATCAGCCATTTTGAATCCAAGCACTTCTTCACTGCTTGCATCTCAGAGATGCCTTTTTCACCATACATAGCTTCAAGGAATCCCCGTTTTAGCTTCCCAATACCATGCTCAGCAGCCACAGTGCCTCCTAGTTCAATGGCTCTCTTTGCAAAGGTCATATAGTTGTCCATGCCTTGCTTCACTTCCTCGTTGTTACGGGGAAGCATGTTGACATGTATATGGTTATCACCAATATGGCCCCACATTGCATACTCCATTCCTTGCTCTTCAAGTGTAGTAATATAGAATTTCAGATAGTCTCGTAGAGCTTCGTCAGGGACTGCCATATCAGTTCCAATCTTGTGAACCTCATGGTACTGCGCCTTTCTCTGAGCAATTATCCCGTTGACAGTTTCGGGTACAAAGTGCCTTACTGTCTTCATTTTAGCAAGCTCAGAACGGTCCATCCCAGCCCAGCTTGACTCGGAGGACGTGTTGTTCTTAATGAGAATCTCTTCCAGGCTCATGACCAGCTCTTCCATGTTCTCTGGAGTAAACGAGAACTCAAAGAAGATTATCGCTTTTGTTTCATCCTTCATAGCAGGTACTTTGATTCCTGCAGAACCAGCTTTTTCCTTAATCATTGCAAGGGCATTGGTTCCAAAATACTCCATGAAGTCCATCTTTATCGGAGAGTCAGGAGCACGAACATCGTAAGTAAAATTAACAGCATCTTCAATGCTAGGGAAGAAAGCCATAACTGTCATGATGTTTTCGTCAAGTTTGATTAGACCAAGCTCAACTTCGGTTATCACCCCAAGGATGCCTTCAGAACCTACAAAGAGGTCAATTAAATCCATGTCGGGTTTGGCAAAAAGACCTGCTGCATTCTTTGTGTTTGGCATTTTGTATGAAGGTATGGTCACCTCAACTTCTTCACCATCACTTTGTACGATAATGAATTTCCCATCTTCTGCTGTTACTTTCCCACGCTCAATGTCGAGGATGTCACCATTTGCTAGAACTACTCGAATGTGGTAGACCCAAGGCCGTACAGCCCCGTATTTGAATGTCCTAGCACCTGAAGCATTGCAAGCCACAATGCCTCCTAACCATGCACTCATCTCAGTCGGATCAACTGGAAATGTGAATGTATCATTCTCGCCTAGAAAACGTTCCAGTGCTTTCTGTTCCTCAAAAGTTCCTTTCCCTTCAAGCTTATCGAGTTTCTTTGATTGCACTGCTTCAACTAAATCTTCAAGTGTCAGACCACATTGGGCTGCAATCGAATACAACCCCTTAGATTCATCATAATTCATGTATAGTATTTGAGTCATTTTCTCAAGATTCAACGCGATTCCACCCAATGGTACAGCTGCACCAGTGAGACCGGTTCTTCCACCTTGTATCGTAACTGGTGTGCCATTCTTGAAAGCACTCTTCATTATCGCTGCGACTTCTGCTTCTGTGGAAGGAAAGATAATCTTCTCAGCTGCTCCATCAAAGGAGTGACTTTCATCATCGAGATAGAGTGCATATGTATCTGTAATCTCTTCTTGGTCAACCACTGTCTTGGTCTGTGAGAGATCCATATCTGCTGATGCTTGAGCAACAATACGGTTTGTCATTGTTAAACGTCCTATGGGCTAGTTTTGGGGAAAACAATGCATGACAATATCAAGGATTTGGTCTGGCAGTTCAGATAATTCCTTTTAAGAAAAACAGCTTCCGGCACGTCAAGTGAGTGAGAAAGCTTGAGAACTGCTGCAGTTTCAGATATCCATGCGATACATGATGAAAGTGATGAATTACTTCTGGCAAAAATCAGAAATCGGGTTGAAGAGATAGAACCGGATGGACTTCTTTATGTTGCGTCCAGAAATTGACGGCAGATTAATGAGTAGGAAACCCAATCAAATCAATTGCTTGGTCGTTTTGCTAAGAATGATTACGGTGTGGATGTTGACATGAAGAAAATGGGATGGGAGATTATTGCTCTTATTTTCATAGCAATAATGAGTGCTATTGCCCTCATCCTGGTCATAAGTTTTGAAAATGTACCTATGGCGGTTCTCGTCATCTTCATTGGAACATACATTCTCATCTCAACAGAGAAAGTAAACCGGACTGCAATGTCACTCTTAGGTGTGGCCTTGGTCGGAGTGATTTTATACATAGGATTTAGCTTATTAATTCCCGGGGGGGTCGCGTTTACCACACTCATTGAAAAAGTCGATTGGAATACTATCATCTTCATAATTGCAATGAGTATCATTGTATCCGTAGCAGCAGCATCCGGTATTTTTCAGTATCTTGCTCTGAGAATTGCTGCACGAAGTGAGGGTGACCCCAAACAGCTCTTCATCGTCTTTCTGGTCTTTGTTTCAGGAATTAGTCTCTTTTTTGATACCGTTTCAACGATGCTTATTGTTGTGCCTCTAACCATAGAGATTTGCAAAGCTCTTGAGATTGATTTCAAGCCATTCCTTGTTGCTGAAGCGATTGTTTGCAACTTCTCATCGATTCCTTCGGTTGTTGGAGCAGTCCCCAATCTTGTAATTGCTGGCAAAACTGGACTTGATGTTGGGTTCCTCTTTGTAGTTTTCATGCCCCTCTCAATCATTCTTTTTCTAGTTAGTCTACCCATTTTTCTTAAATGGTATGGTGCTTCCTTTGGAGTTACTGACGAGCAAAGAGCAGATGCAGTCTTTTCAATAGACCCGGCAACCATGATTAAAGACAGATGGGACTTCAACATCTCAACAGTGGCAATCATCTGTTTGGTCGTTGGATTCGCATTTGGTCCAAGTTTCGGACTGACTCCCCCAATGATTGCGCTTCTCATAGCAGGATTCCTATTATTGCTTGCCCACGAAAGAGCTAACGAGTTCCTGAATAGAATTGGGTGGCCAACTGTCTTTTTCCTTGTTGGATTATTCGGGCTTGTTGGCGCACTTGACATAACAGGGTTGATTAAGGCGCTTGGTGATGGAATTAGCTTGTTCATTGAAAAGGGAACCATTTTTGCTACGGTCTTTCTCGTCTGGATACCTGCTATGTTATCGGCATTCCTTGACAATCTACCGGTTTCTCTTGTCCTTGCCCCAATTGCCGCTCAGTTTGGAAATCCTCTGGCATTGGTATTTGCAGTGAATATTGGGGGGTATATCTTCACGCCATTGGGGTCTCCAGCAAATATGGTAGCCATTGGTCTTTCAGAGGAACAACATGACCCCATCCCATTCATTGAGTTTGTTAAAATTGGTACAATTCTGGGTATGATTCATCTTGCTATAGGAAGCGGATATCTTGTACTACTTCAAGTCCTCTTTGGCATCTAATTTAATTGGGGATAAAAATAGTGGATGAAAGATTCGGGATTATTCTAACAGTTTTCTTAATGCATGTGCTCATTTTAAATCAACATATGACTCCCCCTGTGGATATTCTCGATATTTCTTCTCTTTGATAGGAATAAAGAAATGCAGCTAATGCTTCAGAATCAGTCATAGCCATAAAGAGCTAGAAGAGAAAAGACTATGCAGGAACCAGTGGGCACTCTTGTGTTATTTGTTTTCATTGGAACATACCTCTTGATATCTAGTGAGAAGGTGAATCGTGCTGCAATGTCCATGGTAGGAATGGGTCTTGTTGGATTGGTTCTCTGGGCAGCATTCAACATTGATTCTGCGGCAGGGTCAATAGATCCTATGGGGGCGACATTTTCCACCCTTGTTGAACATATCGAGTGGGGAACTATTCTTTTCATTATTTCAATGATGGCTATCGTCTCTGTAGCACGTAACTCGGGGATGTTCCAATATATTGCCTTGACACTTGTGAGACCCACAGGTGGAAACACCAAGCGTCTATTCACAGTCTTCATCCTGTTCGTTTTTGTGATTTCGTTGGTCTTTGATACGACATCAACTATACTGATAATGGGACCTCTTACAATTGAGGTCTGCAATGCACTTGAGATTGACTTCAAACCATTTCTCATATCTGAAGCCATTGTTGCGAATTTTGCATCAATTCCATCAATAGTCGGCGCGGTTCCTAATCTAGTTATTGCTAACAAGTTAGTGGAAGAGGGGATTCTAGGATTTAATGCATCTATTTTGTTCCTAATAATGATGCCTCTTTCAATTATATTATTGTTAGTGACGCTTCCTCTGTTTTACAGATTCTTCAAGAATAAATTGCCCGATAGTGAAGATGAAATTAGGGATGAGGTCTTTGTTGTTTCACCTCTACATATGATACGATCGAGAAACGACTTCTATCTATCTTTGATTGCCATTGGGATTCTAGTTCTTGCCTTTACATGGGGGCAAGGATCTGGACTTGAACCAGCTCTTGTGTCCATCATTGTTGCATTCGTTGTTCTTCTGATGACAAGAGAAAGAGTAGAGAACATATTAGCAAAAATCAACTGGAATACTGTGTTTTTCTTAATCGGAATTTTCGGACTCGTTGGTGCCTTGGAAATTATAGGGTTCATTGATGATATCGGAGCTGCAGTGAACTCTATTGTAGAAGGGGGCAGTGGAGCAGCTGTTGCTTTTCTTGTCTGGGTTCCAGCCCTGCTTTCAGCTGTGATAGATAACATTCCAGTATCAGTGGTTCTAGCACCTATTGCAGTAAGTCTATCAGCAGCTTCAGCTTCGCCAATCTTTCCTGCAATTCTAATCTTTGCTGTCAATGTAGGAGGGTATGTTCTTCCTATCGGAGCTCCAGCCAATATTCTAGCAATGGCAATGTCAGAAGAACAACATGATAGAATAAGCTTCAAAGATTTCGCGAAGATTGCCACACCATTGGCTCTCGTACATTTACTCATGGGAACGGGATGGCTTTTCCTGATGTCACTAATAATCTAGATAACTCGTTAATATCAGATATGAGGGTGGCGTCTGCCCCCGTCTTACGGCCGCCGGGAGGACGACACTGCGGAAACAGGACGCCAAATAATATACACTTCGTTTGATTAAATAGATTTAGTTGATGTCAAACTAACTTCATGGGTGATGTATCCTCATCTTTATACGAACCTACAAGACGTACCTTGCATACTCAATTGTATAGAGGAATAGAATATTGCCAAAAAGAGCTCGGTGTCCTCATTGTGGTCGATTATTCAACCGGGATGCTCTAGATATACATGTTCAGAAGTGTCGGAATCAGAGTCAATCTGTGCAGAAGATGGGGAAATCTTCCACGAAACGCGCACTTGTCATAGACGGAAATAATATTGCCTATAGTCTATCACCTCAAGGTAGACCTAAAGCGCAGAATTTGGTTTTAGCTTATCAAAGCTTAGCGAGTGCTGGTTATGATCTCGTATTCGTCATTTCTGCTGCGCTCGTCCATAATATTGACAATCCAGGAAATCTCAGCGTATTCATGCAAAGTGCGAATATCGATGAAGCTCCAAGAGGAACCAATGATGACCGTAGAATAATCCAGTTATCTAAGAAACTTGATGCTGATATTGTATCAAACGACAGATTCTTGGACTGGATTGACCAATACCCTTGGGTCACTTCTCGACTTAGAAGATATCGAATGACCCCAGCTGGACTAATCTTAGCAAAGTGAGTGAATTCAAATCAGGTATTCTTCGAAATGATTAAAATCAATCAGGATTTGGCTTCTAGTACCCTTTTATTATCGCAATGAGGTGATGTATGATGCGTGTTCAAGAACTGAGAGAAATGTACCTGAAATACTTCAAAGAGAGAGGACACTCAGTGATAGCTTCTGCATCATTATTCCCTGAGGATGATCCTACAGTATTGTTTACCTCTGCAGGTATGCATCCTCTGGTCCCATACCTATTAGGCCAACCTCATCCAGAAGGTAAGCGCCTAACAAATGTCCAGAAATGCGTTCGTACAACAGACATTGAGGAGGTAGGAGATACTACACATCTCACATTCTTTGAGATGCTTGGAAATTGGAGTTTAGGTGACTATTGGAAGAAAGAAGCAATAACTTGGAGCTACGAGTTTCTTACTGCCAAGAAATATCTAGGATTTGATCCGGACAAGCTATCAGTCACGGTCTTTGCTGGTGACGAAGAATCTCCGAGAGATGACGAAGCTGCTGATGCATGGCGGAGTGTGGGAATCCCAGATGAGAGAATCTACTTCTTAGGTAAAGAAGACAATTGGTGGATTGCAGGGAACACAGGTCCATGCGGTCCTTGTACAGAGATGTTCATTGAAGTGGATGAGATTCAAAAATGTGGTCCTGATTGTAGACCAGGATGCAATTGCGGTCATTTTGTAGAGTGCTGGAACGACGTCTTCATGAGCTATCGAAAAATGGACAATGGCACCTACGAACCTCTACCAATGAAGAGCATAGACACAGGAATGGGCATCGAGAGGACCCTCGCAATGATTCAGGGAGTCCCAACTGTATTCGACACTGAGCTATTCATGCCTTTAATAATCCGAGTAAAGGAACTTTCACGCAAAGAGGAATATACTGAGGAGGATGACCGTCTAATTCGGATAATTGTTGACCATGTCAGGTCAGCAGTTATGATTATGGCAGATGACAGGAAAATCGGTCCTTCTAATGTGGAACAAGGATACATTGTACGGAGGTTGCTCAGAAAGGCGATTCATAGTGCTGATAGACTCGGTATCGGTCAAGGATTCATGAATAATCTTGCAGAGATTGTCATTGATATGTTCAAAGACCTCTATGGAGAGGTTGAGCGTAACAAAGAGTTCATCATGAACAACCTCACTGCAGAGGAAGCTAAGTTCAGGAAGACCCTCAGCAAGGCGATTCGAAGGTTTGATAAAATCTACAAAGATACAGGAACCATAACCGGAGAGGATGCATTCCTTCTTTTCACAAGTTTCGGCCTTCCGCTTGAGATGACACGAGACCTTGCGGAAGAGAAAGGAATCAAAATTGACATGGACGAATTCACCAAGCAGTTCGAGGAGCACCAAGAAAAATCGAGAACAGCTACGCAGGGGAAGTTCAAGGGAGGGCTTGCAGAGCATAGCGAGCAGATTGTAAAACTTCATACAGCAACTCATCTTCTTCAAGCGGCGTTAAGAAAAGTCCTCGGTGATGAGGTGACTCAAAATGGGAGCAACATCACTGAAGAACGTCTGAGGTTTGACTTCACTTTCTCTAGAAAATTGACTCCTGAGGAGATTAAAGAAGTGGAGAAATTGGTGAACGACGTAATTAGTCAGGACTTAGAAGTAACACAACAATTCCTTCCATATGATGAAGCAATTGGAAAAGGTGCTCTCGCATTCTTCAAAGAAAACTATGGTGAAACTGTATCCGTTTATTCTGTTGGTGGGTTTAGCATGGAGCTTTGTGGAGGTCCTCACGTGGAGCATACAGGAGTTCTGAAAAAATTTAGAATCACGAAGCAAAAGAGTATTGGAGCAGGCCTTATACGGATAAGAGCTGTTCTTGGCGACTAGATTGCCGAGGGTTCTTATGTGAGTTTCACAATCAGAAAATCGTAAACTTTAGCGGTCACTTGAAGTTTATACATAGATTAGAACCAGATGGTGAAGACAAATGGGTACATTTTCTAGGTTCTTTGGATCCGGTGATAAAAACCTACAAGAACGGGCTGACGAGTTACTACTCGCAATCAGCAAGGGTTTCCAATCATCCAGTGCAAAACTGTGTGTTGGGGCTAAGGAGTGGGTAGATGGGAACATTAAGGTTCTAGAAGAGATCAAAAATGAACTCATCGCATTAGAACGGAAAATGGATGCAAAGAAGGAAGAGCTGATAGAGGACGTTTTAGCAAAACATGCATACCTTCCTCAGCATACTGAAGAACGCCATACTCTCGTTAGGTTAATGGATAGCGTTATTGACACCGCCGAGCATGCAGTCCGCGTAATGTGGATTGGGCGGGAGATGAAACCACCCAAGGATATTGAGAAACTGGCTAAGTTGTGTTGGAAATGCACCGACTTTCTTCAGGATGCAGTCAAATATCTCTACAGTGATTTTCAGAAGTGTGTAGAATATACTCGAGAGGTCGATAATTTGAGAGAAGAAGCAAGAGACCTTCAATTCAAGATTCTTGAGTATCTATTCATGGAATCGAATTATCCTGCGCATGAGATTCAGCTCTTTGTCGAAGCATCACATTGGATAGTCAAAGTAGCCGTTCAAGCGGAGGATACAGGAGACTTCCTTAGAGAGCTTGCGGTCAAGTACTCCTAATAGGAGGACCTAGTTCAGTGGAACCTCTACTACTCCTTGCTGTACTTTTTCTGGGCTTTGTTGTTGCATTTGCAATAGGTGGCAACGACGAAGCGATGAGTCCCGCAGTGGGGGCTCGAGTATTTTCTCTGAACACAGCAGTCGTACTTGGAGGTATATTGAGTGTAGTCGGAGCTGTTACACTTGGCGGGGGTGTTTCTGAAAAGGTAGGCTCAGACCTGGTATCACAACAGATAATGACTCCTGCAATGGTCTTTGCCGTCCTTGTTTCCATGGCTATATGGTTGCTAATTGCGTCTATTTCCAGAGGACTCCCAATAAGTACTACTCAATGTATAGTTGGGTCTGTGATTGGAGTAGCAATTGCAGCCCCCTTTCTAGGTGAACCTGGTTGGGGAATCGAAGTTGTTTCTTGGCCAGTTGTACTAGAGATTTTTATAGGTTGGATTATTTCACCGGTGATAGGATTCTTTATAGCTGCAGGCTTTTTTTGGCTGGTTAGGAAGCTTCAATCAAGAGTCACGGGTCTAGCAGGACGGGAGAAACAAGAACATATAGCATCCTATGGCTTGGCTCTCTTTCTAATTATCACAAGTTTGAGTCGAGGGGGTAATGATGTCGCAAATGCAGTTGCACCTCTAGTTGCATTGCCTGATTTTCAAGACACGATAAGTATTGGTCCATTTATTTTGCCGGGGATTATAATTCCATTATTTGTTGGAGGTTTAGGAATGGCTATTGGTCTAATAGTAGTTGGTCGCAAAGTTATCAAAGTGCTTGCCACCGAAGTAGTTACATTGACTCCCTCTTCAGCACTAGCAGCATCGATATCCGTGGCTTTAGTAATGTTCGTAGGAACTTACATGGGTTTTCCACTTAGTGGGACTCATGTACTAGTGGCGGCTCTAATTGCAGTGGGATGGGTAGCTCAAACCCGGGTTCAAACAAATCAGGTAAAGGAGATTCTGATTTCGTGGGGGATTACTGTACCAATATCAGCAATTTTTGGTGTTATTATATTTGCAATGATTACAGCAATCATTTAGAGCATTGAAAAAGCCAATGACTTTAGTAAAATCAGTTAGTGCTTTTTTTAATCTCAGGAATTTTGTGAATCAAGATGAATTCTTTTGCAAGTTTTCCAAGGTCTTCAGCCTCTTTGATTGACAAATGTACTCGAGGCCCAGAACTTGGCGTTTTTTTATTGGTTGCTTCAATGATTGCTATGTCAGCATCACGAACAGTAGTTTCAGCACCAGAACAAAGTCGTGTGTCTCCAGTGTAAGCAACAATGGTTTCACCAACTTCTACTCTGAATCCTAAAGCAGGTTCTAGAAGTTCAGCTTCCGGTTTAAATTCAAGTGAAAAGTGTTCGACCTCTACTGATTTCACTTTGAAGAAATCAGTGTCAAATCCTGAGCCGTCCGAAAGCTCATGATACCAGATTTTGAATGGCAGGGTCTTGCAATAGAGGTCCAGATAGCCCTTGATTATGCTAATTGCCTCTTTGCATCCTACTGGAATCAGTATGTTGAGAGGAGAAGTTCTTCCCATCATTCGCATGAAACCTAACAGAGAATGAAGACCCCCGACGTGGTCAAAATGGCCGTGGGAGAGTGCTATTGGATCAATATCATTCACAAAATCTATATTTCCAGACGATAACAGGTCTCTAAGAGCGCCGTCTCCCACATCAAGCATCATCATTTTGCCAGTGAACTTTGAGGTCAATAATATTGTCGTTCCTACTCCAGCTGCACTGAAGGGAATATTTACACGAACCTCATCATTCTCCCACTCAGCTCTATAGGTTTCAAGCGCACCACTGTTCATTGATCACACAATCCAGTCAGCGAATAGACCTTTCCTTTGATAATCTTTGAAAGTACTGTTATATGTCTTGACTTAGAAATAAAAGAAAAGTGAATGGAACGGGCTGATCCGCTCCATTCTGAGATCTAATCGTATCCTAACGAGGGGATTCTAGCGAGGAAGTTCATGAAGTAGCCTATGAGGACCGATACAACAAGACCAGCTGTCGTTGTGAGAAGTACAATCACCCAATCAGGAGTAGCTCCATAGAACATCTGCATAATTGACCAGTAAATACCAGCTAGTGTCATCCCTGAGAAAGCGACTTTCTTCAGTGGAACCTTGACTGTCTTTGTCTGCAATGCCCCCATATCGACTAAAGCCGCTGCTAATGCTCCTGCCTTATCTCGCTTGAGCCTAAGTTTCTTACCGAGTTGTCCAACAGTCACCTTCGACTTTGGTTTTATCACACTCAAAGCCTTTGGTGCATAATCTGCTATATCAAGAGAGAAGTGTTTGACTGCGGCTCCGGTGTCGATTCCACACTTTCCACAGTTTGGAGCATCCTTCCTCCACTTCTTGCCACACTTCGGACATTGTTTTCCATCCCATGCACTGTCTGCAGCCTGACTGACTCGTCTACTGAGTTCTTCCTTGTCGATCGTTTCTCCGCCCTTCTTTGGTTTCCTTCGGAGAACAACAGCCGCGGGGAATATTCCTACATCTGAACCTCGTTTTGCACCCTTCATCTTCCTTGAAGCCATAATGCCTCGCTGGAATTCATCAAGTGAGAGGATCAGAGTGAATACAGACATAACAGCGAAACCCACAGTTATGAGACCACTAACGGAATATAGGACACCGAGACCAGTTGGTCCAATTTGCAGGATAAAGTTCTCAGATACTGTCTTATTCACGCCAGGGGTGGTCGCATTTGAATAGGTGAAGGAGAGTGAGCCAGCTACTGTACCTGAAACCAATGTAATGTTTCCAAAACTAAAGAGTGAAGCTAAGGATATTGGATCCAAATCAAAACTTAGGGTTGTGTCGTTTAGCATTACTAGATTCAGAACAGATGCCTCTGGATTAATAATTGGAAAAGACATGTAGGTCATAGTAAACTTCGCAGTGTGAATTGTCAAATCAGTTCCTGTGGCAACTGTCACATTGATTAAGACTGGGTCTGATACATCCAGTTGAATCGGGTTTGCAGCATCGGATGTGGCTGCATTTACTCCATTTACATCCAGTAAAAATCCTAGACTAGTATCACCGCTCCAACCAGCAGGGGGTGCTGCTTGAGCAGGTACAAATACTATCGACCACAATAAGCAAGTGATTATGAACATGAATAGAAAATGTGGTAGCGTCCTTCGCATTCTAATATACCTCCAAAGGGCTCAAGTAAGAAGAAACGATAGGACCTTTCCCTTTAACTGTTGTTGGCTTTGAACTCGCTACCGATAGTTTCTTCGATTTCCTTGTCAAACTCATCGTCGTCGTCGAGCTCAAAGATAACATGACGTTTTGGCGGCTTTTCTGGCAGGGGTGCCCAATTGGCTATAGCGCCTATAGCATATCCGCCTAAGTAGGAGAGGATTATGAGTATCACTTCAAATGTACCTACTTCAAACAAAAGATAAGATCGGAGGGGTTCAGAATAGAATAGAATTCCAGTTATCAATCCAGCAAAGAAGCTAATAATGATTCCCAATCCAATCCGATAGTTGAAGCTAAGGCTGTCCATGCCTCCAAAAACATATCCAAATAGTAATCCAATTAGTAATCCAGGAACTCCTAGAATAGCGACATCGATGGTTGGTGTGCCTTGCATGAATTTTCCTCCTCGACTTAATTACTTGCTAAAAGTGGTCATTAATTCTTCCATTCGCGTTTGCTAAATGGTTAGATGTCGCAACTACCAGCTATCCCAGTGTACGATTTCTGACAATTCTTTCCTCTTTCTAGGAGCTCTCTCTTTCTCTTGTAGTCGCTCATCAAGCATTGTAGGATCCCCCTCATATCCGATGAATACCACAGTCACAATCCGATATTCATCTGGGATTCCTGTTATCTCCTTGAGCTGGGCTTCATTCCAGCCTGCTGTTGGATGTCCCATGAGTCCAAGATGTACTGTCTGAAGAAGCATGTTCTGTACAGCTAGACCCACATCCATGGCGAAATAAGGTAGATTATGTGCCGGACATCCGCCATCCACCTTTGCAGCAACAAGAATCATGATTGGAGCTGCCTTTGCATATGCATTTCCCCCACTTAATGCTTCATGAGCTTCTTCCAGAACTTCTGGGTTTCGCAGAACAATGAAGTTCCATGCTTGAGTGTTAGAACATGATGGAGCCCATCTCGCTGCTTCAAGAATAGAATTCAACATTTCGTCAGACACAGGTTTATTGGAAAAAGACCTTCCACTACGTCTCTTCATGATTTCTTCTAGAATCATAAAATTCCCCACAATTTACTTTCTTTCTTCACTCTTTGAGAGTCATCGATGTACCACAGTGCTCTGGAATGTCTTGATGGCCGCATACAGCGCCCATCCAGCAGACCAGTTGGTCACCTTCGGTATGCATCTCTTTTCCACAATGAACGGGCACAGAAACCTCTGCTCCGCATTTCTCACAGACTAGTTTTCCCATTTTAAATCCTCTTTGGACCTATGTAATTTATTAATTATTGTTAACTATATGAAGCTTTGGAATGCGGTTCGGAAAGAGATAAGATATGGGGGGTGAATCCGTTTCTTGACTTTAATAATGACATCAGACATTCTTTCCTGTCACATCTTGGAGGAAGAAACTGGAGCGCCACTGTTTTCTCATTTCTTTGATCCAGAACTGAAGAAAGACCCCTCGGTTATCCCTCAAAAAATGAGGTCTCGCGAAGTTATGTTACTTCATGAATTAGGCAATTATGTAGTCTACAGCGTTCTCGTAAAGAGGGAAACCCCCGAGGCGAGAGAGCTTCTACGGAAGTTTACAACGAGAGTAGAGAAGGTCTATCCTGAAGGATTGAAGAGAGGGCAGGGTAATTTTGGCCACTATATTATTCTTGAAAACATAGCCAGAGAAGTCTTCATAGAAAAGAAATAGTCCGTAGTATCAGGGTGGATAGTATTTCTTTGGGTCTTCGTGGTATACTTTTTCTTCTGTCTTATGCGCGCCTGGTGTGTCTAATTCGACGTCTCTCTTCTGAGACCGATCCTCTGACAATATCTCGTTAAACACTTCATTCTGGATGATGAGTCTCTGAACCTCATTACTACCGGTCCAGATAGTTGCAAGTCGAGCGTCTCGATACAAGCGTTCGATTGGATATACATCAGTATAGCCAATACCTCCAAGAATCTGCATAGCTTCATGAACAGCGTTGAATCCAGCCTCCGTGGCAAACACCTTTGCTTGAGAAACCTCCTTTCTACACCATTCCCCAGTATCAGCTTTCTTTGCAGCACGATAAACGAGACCTCTTGCAGCATCCAGTTGTGTTGTACAATCTGCCACCTTGAAACTGATGGCTTCAAATCTCTTGATGGCTCGTCCAAACGCTTCTCGTTTGTCCGCGTATCTCACAGCAATTTCGATAGCAGCTCGACCCATACCAATGGGACCTGCAGCTGAGGTCAATCTTTCAGGGACCATCATTGCATTGAAAATCGAATTGCCATCATCAAGTTTGCCAACTAGGTTTGACTCGGGAACTTGAAGGTCCTTCATTACGATTCTTGCTGCACCCATACCACGACAACCCAGAAGCTCATACTCTTCCTCAACTTTGACCCCCATATCCCGATCGATTAGAAATGCGCTCAGTGATTCGTGTGGCAGTGTTTCAAAGTTGGTTTTTGCGTACACTAGGAAGTAGTCTGCTCCGATACCACCTGCAACAAATCGCTTCTCACCATTGACAACAAATGTATCACCTTGTTTAATCGCGGTTGTATTCGTACCAAAGAAGTCCGAACCACCCCTTGGTTCAGTAAGACCCTCACCGCAGATCTTCTTGCCTTGTAGTGTTGGAAGTAAGTACTCCTTCTTTTGTTCGGGTGTCCCAAACTTGTCGATCGCCTCGCCTACGATACTTGGTAATGAGAATGCACAACCAAGAGCGATTCCAAGAACCCCAATTTCCTCGAGAGCAACCATTTCGGAAACCCAACCTAGGCCTCGACCACCATATTCCTTTGGAAATCGTAATCCAAGGAGGTTCTCTTTTGCTGCAGCTTTGATGAATTCATATGGATATTCCTTAGCCTTGCTATCCATAGCTAGGATAAGGTCTCTTTCGACTTTGTCCCTCACAAACCTACGAACTTCATCTCGAATACTTCGTTCTTCTGAATCTAATAGAACATCAAACATTTTCTAACCTCTTTTTCCCTCTAACAAAGAGTCTAGGGTATCATCTGACCCACCCTCTCGCTCAATGCTAATTGCCTCGACAGGACACACAATCTCACACAGAAGACAGAGAATACAGTCATCTTCTTTCACCGGATCTACTAATTCGCGACCAAATTCGTCTTGAATATATACGAACACATGAGTCGGACATGCTTGGACACACTTTCCACAACCATAGCACAATGA
>CAZPWM010000014.1:0-51049 GCA_964590575.1 uncultured archaeon | reverse complement strand
TAGATTATGCCCTGCTTCTCTAATTCATCCATTGCTTCTTCAAACTCATCCTCATTCATCCCAGATTTTTCTGCTTTCGACAACAAATCGTTTACTGGAACATCTTTACCAACATCCTTTGCCATTCGTTGCAATAGCAAAAGGAACTTGCTTGCGGGTGGAATTGTTGGATCGAGAGGAATGTCCTGAGAATCAATCCCAGTTGTTTCTTCAGGTTCCGCTATCGATTTTTTCTGAGCGCCCAGAAGGGCACTAAGAAGTATTGATTTATCCTCTTCCGCTAAAGCTGCTTCATCTTCCGAAGAAGCAGGAGTGGCAAGATCTAGAAGGGATACTCCTACAGGTTCTTCAGCAGCTGTCTGGTCCAATTTCTCAGACTCATCCTCCTCAGTGACTCTCTTCATGATCTCGTGCATCGGATCATCTTTCTCAATCTCAACACCCAACCATCTTGCTTCTAGGTCCTTGTTTGCAAGAGCTGCTTTGAGAATTTGCGTTCGGTATTGTTTTTCTAGTTTCTTTCTTTGTTCTTTGAGAGTTGAGTCATGACATGCTATTGAACCAAGTAGAAGTAGAGTCCGTTCAGCTTGTCCCCTCACTCGAGTATGAGTTTCCTTGACCAAATAACTGAGAATCTTGGAGATTGCTGGGAACTTTGAATTCTCAATGTTGAGGTTTTCTAGGAGTGCCTGTTTTACCTGCCAGTTTGAATCACCAACTAGCTCCATTATGAAACCTGTTGTAGATGTAATTCCGGCTTTGGATATTGCAGATGCAATCTCAACCCGTTCCTGCCATTTACTCCCCTTGAGAAAAACTGCGAGATAACCAAAGGTCGCTTGATCCACTATTCCACATATATATGGTAACATATCTCTTCTCTTCTTTGATGCAACATCCGAGAGAAGTTTAACCATTTTTTTACGTGTTTCTTTTGAAAAGACACTGAGCGATGGTACTGCTCCAAGAGACATATTGCCTATATCATCTCGGATTTGACGGATAACCCATCTTTGGCCTGGATCTCCAAGAAACTTCATTAGACCAAAAACTGTTGGTTGGTGCTCCTTTCCAAGGTTCTCCAATGCTCCTATCCAGCTTTTTTGTTCATTAGGTGACTCAGGTCCTCCTGTCTGAGAGAACATCTCCTGAATCCCTTGAAGCACTTGTGCTCTTTCGACAGGATTCAATATTTTCAAAACAGAGAATATTTCAGATGTGTAAGGTCCGTATGCATTTCTTCCAGCTACTATGAATGCTGCTTGCTTTACATTTTGATCTTGCGTATGGAGGAGTTCCATGGCTTTAGGAAGAAGAGACCTATTTGTAGGATGTGAAGCGAGTCTGCCAACAGCGTCGTACATGACGCTGAGGTCTGGCGAATCTATATCATACGATATTTTCTTGAGATCTTTTAGTGCCCTCATCTCCAATGCTTCTAAATCTAGAGCACTATTCTTCTTGCTCACTTCTTCTTAACCCTCCTGTCCTTTGGCCCTGAGGGTTTCTTTGATTTCTTTTTCTTAACGGAACCTTTATTCTCTATGAAATCTGTCAATGGTGGTTGTACATCTTTTTCTCGACCTCGTCTACTCGGAGCTGTTATCCTCAATGTAGCATCTGATACTGGAGTTCCATTTAATGTGACCTGCTCAGTTGGAACAGGTTCAGAAATCGAGGAACTCATATCTATCTCATAATCTACCAAGAAATGGTCATACGCCTCGAGTATGTTAGGTATTCGTGCATCCCCTTCATCTATCTTGGGTTCCATGACCATCTGTTCTCTTAGAAACCTGCTACCTATCTTACTTTTTTCCAGTGGCGTTAAATCTAGTATCTCTTTCTTCTTCTTGAGAACCTTCTTCATCTCTGGTCTAGCCTTTCTGAAGGTCTCCAGTTCAGCATCTTCTACTCCTGATACAAGAAAGCCAAATCCATCTCGCTTAAGTCCTGAAGGAACCAAGTATCGAGTCTTCCTTTTCTTTGTCAAGTCTTCTATAAGCTCGATGCACCTATTTCTGACCTGTCGTCTTCCTTCATTCCAAGTTGTTTCTTTTGTGAGTATAGCAACTAAGTCTGCTGTTGGCACGTTTAGTGGTATGCTAAGGGACAGAATCTCAAGCGCTCCAAAAACAGCATCTCGTAGAAGAATGAGCGTTTCTGTTACATCTCTCTTTGGATGTTCTCGAGTCCAAAATTTTTCTATATCCTTGTAGATATTATGCCAGGGGTGTGCACTCTTGTCCGAATAATAGCCCTTCATCAAGTCTGCAACTGCATTCATATCTCCACGTTTGCTCAGCTCACATATCTTGTGAACATAGACAAGACGCTTCGGTTGTGCAGTTGCACGTTTCTTACTCAAGGCATTCAGCCTCCGGACTCATCTCTCTGAATCCATGAGGGATATTTGCCTTTTGTGTTGTTGTATTCTCTAGTCAAAAAAAGAGAGAGATGGGTTGCTGTCCAAAGACAGCTTCCCATAGTTTATGCTATTTCTTCTTCTTGAGTTGCATGATGACAACTATAAGGATAACCACACCAGCTGCTACTGCTCCAATGATGAGTAATATTGTTGGATCAAAGCCAATTCCGGGTTGTTCAACATACTCAGTCACATTGAGTATGACCAAATCAGACGCACTGTATCCGAGTTTGTCAAATACAGTAAGCTCGTACTCAGTGATGGACACATTGACACCATCAACGTTGAATATTAATAGTGCTCCAGTCCATTGACCACCTTCAACAGGTGTTCCATTCACGCTGAATACATATTCCCAAGGACCTGCATCTGCTGTTGGAGTCCATGTAATCTCATTACCAGTTTCAGTTTCCATATAGGTTACATCAGCTGGATGATTGATTGTGGGTCTATCAAAGTACAGATAGGCAATCTCATTCGTTAACAACTCGAAGTTATCCGGATATGTTGATTCGTCTGTGTCCTCGTCGTATTCTGAAATGCCGAACATGTTACAGATCGCGTTTCCGCCTGCTCCAAGAACTATTGCTGACATGTTTTCAGTGGGTGAAACTGTAATTCCCGCAAGAGCTGTCGCATTGTCAAACAGCGTTACATGGGTAAAGTCTGTGTTGAAGTAGTTCGTGCTGGAATTGATTGTATTTTCTCCATAGTTCACAGGTAAGTTGAAAATGCTGTGTTCAGACTCCCATAGATAGACCGAAGGTGGTGCTGATGTGATAGAGGTTCCATTTCCTTCCCATCCAATGTAGTTCCAGAGAGGATAGCCTGTAAGACGGAACATGAAGTCCCGCATTATCAGTTTGCCACCACTCTCTAGATGGTCAATTAGAAGAGGATGGGCAGTAGCAGGTGCCAGACTATTAGCATCGGAAATGACAAGTTTCCATGTATCAATCTGCAAACTTAGATTGAAGTAATCACGGTCATTTGTCATCATGAACGGAATACCGAGACCATTTAGAGCATTAGCTATTGATGATCTATAATAGTTGAAGTTTGGATCAATATTGGAGCCCCCATCTGTATAAACTAGAACATCAGCCTTCGCAGCAGAAAGCCAGTTGAGCAGGTTAATGCTAAACTGAATATTATCATTCTCATCGATATATTCGTAGGAAAGGAAATTGATATCACTCGCTAGTATGACTCGCCCGTTTACCGGCTCTGAGCCTGCAAGTACAATATTCGGTCCATCGTACGCAACTGGATATGCAGCACCACTCACATTTAGATATTCACCACCATGGAAGGATATTCCTCCTATAGATTCTAAAATTGGATGTTCGTCGAAATCGGACACTACAACAGTGCCAAGATTCGCATATCCTTGTGATATCGCGAGTCCCCAATCGCTCATCATTTCATTCAGGTTTTGTTGTCCGGGTTGCAAGACCCAATCAGCCATTACAAACAATCCTCCACCATTTTCCACCCAGTCTTTGATGACTGCCATCTCTGCTGTTGTGTAGTTGATAGATGGAAGATTGAGGACTAGTACATCATACGGCGCAATATCCCCATCTGTAAGGACACCAGAATCGTCTGGAAAGATCTTGTCGAAGGTGTAGGAATGATTCACTGCAAAATTCCTGAACTCCGTGTACCTTGGAACGTTAGACACATTCTCATCCCAACCATCTACACCATAGTATGGTACATGTGTGAAATCTATCGCTATTCTTCCCTTTGGCTGTGGTGCAATCCAATCAATTGCGTCAAAAATCACCGGTTCTATCCACGTTTCAAAAGAACTGCAGTTACCAGGAAGGAATACAATCTTCCCACCTTTGTCTGGATTGTCTATTCCGAACATTGAACTCCATGAAGGATTAGTGGTAACTATTCCTAATTCGATATATCGCTCACCTAAGCGTGGAACCAAATCAAACCCGCCTAGGTACACAGCATTTTCAGTAAATGGATACTGGGTATCTCCTTCTAAGCTCTTTGTGACAGGATGTCTTGAATTTGTCATTATGCCATCATAGCCATCATAGTCAAGATAAGCCCACAAGCCATCGGGGTTTGTTGGCCAAAGCATGAAATCCCCTTCAAAATCTGTATGAATCATCCCAGCATAAAAGAGGTAACCTACGGCTGATTCAAAACAAAGGATTCCTCCTCCACCAAGCCAGTAGTCTTTGACATGATTGATTATGCTATCCTTTGGTAATTGATCAGGCAGGACAAAGGCATCATAGTCAGCGACTTTCAATTTTCTATCTAGGATGTCCTGAGTTGACAATGCAGTGACTGCATAACCTGCAGACTCTAGCAAATCAATGACATTCTGATAATTATCTGTGTACACACCTCCCGTAGCATATGCTGGGAGAGTCAGGTTTGACTCAGCATATACTGCCACTCTGAGAGTCTGTTGAATAAATTGAGCAGGCAGAGATGTTTCTACCTTTGCTTGACTCACAAGAGTTTCATTCGGACTTGCAACCAGAGAAGGAGCAAGTACGAACATTGGGAGGATTAAAATAATTAGAATTAAGACGTGCTTAAACCTCGTCATATTCATTTTCCTCAGATTTCAGCAAGATTGAACCATTATATATGATATAGAAAATAAGACCAATGTATTTTTTATTACTCCCGTTTCAGTTCCTTCGTCTCTTTCTCAACACGTTCCTTCTCAACGAGTAATGAACGACCCTCTTCAACAAGTGCGGTCATCTCTTCTTGGTATTTTTTCTTGTCAATGAACTTACTCTTGAGTTGGAGTTCTAGTGTTTCTCGTCTCTTCTTGATATCTCGTAATGCGCTCTCAATGGAGCGAAGTCGAACCCTAAGCATTAGCAGATTTCGTCCATCTGACCCTTTGGTTTTGGCATCACTAAGAGTTTTCGAATCTTTCCGTACTGTGGCAATAGATTCTCCAAGTTCTTTCTTTGCAGGGCTAACTAGGACCTGTGGTGGCTTGAATTGGGGGTCAGCCGGGTTGACCCTTTTTACATCTGTCTTTACTGGATTTACAATACGTTCATTCTTGGGTTGAGTGGTCTTCTGCACCTGTTTCGTCGACTTGAGATTTCTCCCTTCCTCCTCCGCCATCTTATCCAGACTAGCCTTGTATCGCTTGAGTCTATCTTCTGGTGAATGTTTGTAGGGCAATTTGATATCACTCGGTCTAGATATAATTCAACAGATATATTGGTCCCACTGAAAGGATGTTTTTGATTCTATTAATCATTATCTACGTCGAATCCATTCCTAGAAGAATGATTGTGATGGCTCACTCACTGTCTGAGGCCCTTTCTGCTTTGCTGTCTTTTTCGGTGAAAGAACCTCTACGAGTTTGTAGTTTCTAACCCCCATACCAAGCTTCTCACCATAGTTGACCGTAAGATACGGGTCTTTCATTGGTCCATGAAGCCGTTGGAATGGGTGTAAACCAGGATCATTGTGTACCCTGAAGAAGGGCGGAATCATGCTCTCAATTAGACCCTCCTTAGCAATTAGGTCAAGACTAGCTTATTCAATAGCAATGATATCCCTACTTCCTAATACTCCGATATCATTTACTACATTCGGAAAACCGATACCCCAGCAATCACAGTAGGGAGTTATGTCAAGGAGAAAATTCAGGAAGAACCGTTTATCCTCATCAAAAGTTTTGAGGATTTCATTTGCTCCAATCGCCATAAGTTCCTGAAATAATGCAAAGTTCTCTTGCTTGAAATCAAGACATCCAACTCCCTCGTCTGCCTTCACACAATCTAGGCATTGGTGACACATACCAAATGAAAGTGTGAGCTTGTGCTTCTTTTCATCGTATTTGATACAATCATCTTTGCAAGCATTTACCAGTTTCTTAGCATGTTCCGGTGTACATTTATTAGGGTCCCAATAGGGAATTGACTGCTCGACGCCATGTATCTTTTGCCAATGAGAAGGCCCATGGTACCCTCCAAGAGCGATGTTCTTAATTGCACCACCAAAACCACATGAATTATGTCCCTTGACATGTGAAAGGTCGATCAGAACATCAGCATCGTAGAGGACACCTCCAATTCTGAGAGTATCGACATTGTGGAAGTTAACATTGAAATCATATGTGTATCCGTCCTTTACACCTGCAACAGGGATAAGAGGACATCCACAGGTTTCCTGTGTATACCCTCTCTCAACTGCATTGTATACCGCAGTTGGGTTGTCGGTGACGAATGGATACCCACCCGCATCCTTTACAGCTTTCACAATTCTTCTGACAAAGAATACTGGTACAGTTTGATATCCATCATTGAAACCAAGATGCATCTTGATTGCAACTTTATCCTTCTTATCAATAGTCTTGAAGTTCAGCTTCTTAACAACTTCATCCACTTTGGCTCCAAAAGCAGCCCTTCTTCCGATGTTACCCAGGTTAACAGATCCAAAGTAGACTTTCGAGGGTTCCGCGCTCATAAGTTACAGATTCCGTGGGTCAAGTTAAAACGGTTACTGATTGAATAATGAAGTGCAGAGAAAGGATGTAACTTGGAAGAAAGACCATAGGGATGATATCAGTATACTTTACACCCTTTCTCATGTCCCCATAGCCGATATTCGGCAATGCTCAGATGGGAACCGCAACATCTTACGATGAATCTGTGAATAAAAGGGAACTGAACCGCGTAATCTATGTGTCATACACGGCACAACATGGCGTTCATAGGAAGAGATGGTCCTGTCTATGTGGTCATAGAGAGTCCAAAGGGTCTTCTTATGATATTTCCAAGTCCCAAACCAACGAGGAAATAGAAGCCATAGAAACTTAGGCCGAATCCTCCTGCTGTTGGAACACCAAGGTAACCAACGAGGAATGGAAGCACCTTGTGAATGTTGAAAGGGAGTATTGCCACTACGCTGTTTCCAAAGATGACGTTCAAAATACCAAAGATGATGAGGAACGGAATATAGTAGACACACATAGGCTTCATTCGAGCACTCATCATTGATGTATTGAGTCGCATTATCCTACCTTGGTCATCCATGACCTGCTGGAGTTCAATCGGATCCATTGACTTCCTTGCTTTATTGAATCGCTCTTGCCAGGCTTTGACCTCTGCCATATCCGCCTGCATCTTCTCCATGTTCGTGAATCTTCGAGTTGCCCAGATTGACATGAGAGCAAGACTGATCGATACTATTGTAATGAAAATAGCTGATCCGGGTATCGTTGAGATTGCTTGCAAAAGGTCATTCAAGAATTGCATTGTGCTTTCGCCTTGGCTGTCGATGCAGGTTGAATTCATTTTAAGGCTTGTCTTTGTTCAATCCAATCCTATCAGACTATCAAGTATCTAGGTACTCGCTCCAGATACTCCTTATAGGAGCTACCAAAACGCATCAGACATTCATTCTCCTCTGCAATTACGCCTTGGTGCTCAAGACCAAAGGATATGATCCTAAGCAGTAACAGAAACCATGAGCTTAGTGTAATACTCAGTCCAACTCCTATGATCAGAAGCATCACTAACTGAGGGTGTCGTGAGTATTTGTATAAACCAATCGCGACAGGACTATCTAAAGGGGTGTTCTGAAAGTTGTGTATAGCTATTACCAGACCAAGTAAACCCCCCGCGAATACAATCATCCCGATGAGGAATTCGATTGAGTCGAAATTGATCTGAGTGAGTGCAGCTACGATCAGAAATACCAATCCGACTAGCTTGCCTGCCGCAAAAGAAGCTCTCTGACTTGTTTTCCAACTGGATCTATCAAACTCAAACAGTCTTTCTCTCACATCTTTTGGCACTGCAAGTACTGATAATCCCTGAATAAGCCACCAAACACAAAGCAGAATCCATCCGTAAATCCAACCTATGCCCAGTGGGGGAAAGAACACTATCTCCACTCTTTGAACACCTCTAATCAGCACACAACAAAGTTAGACACATCTAACTTTTATAGATTGTGTGTGAGACCACTTTACTCCTGTATCCTATCCCACCATGTCCCCTTGTTTTTCGCAATCCACCAGATGGCTTCCTTCAGCTCATTGCTCATTTTCACTCCTGAGATCGGGAACTTGCTTATGATATAAAGGTCAATTTCAATAGCAGCATCATCAAACTCAACTTCCTCCTGAGTGCCCTCTTTTGTGGTATATGTCAACACAATCGTCATGGAGTTCGTGCCCTCATCTCTTTCTCTAATAGCAAACCTTCCAGAAAAGGATTGTGTCAAAGATCTGTTTCAGATTCCAAGATTCCCAAAGATTCCGCATGAAAACCATGTTTCTAATGCGGCGTATACTGGAGGGACGATGGATGAACGGATTTTTCCTCTTCAAAATAAGCTCTGGACGTTGAGACAACCGTCTCATTAAATATGATGAGACTTGTCTCATACTGGGGTCATACGGGCTAGGCGTCCATACTGTACACGTTGAGTTCTTAATGCTGTAAACGTTGTGGACTATTTTGAACTCGAATTTCCGTCCTAATTGTAAACGTTGAGCTATTTCGCGCCATTCTGTATGCTTGGAAGCTAGAAATAGCATACTACCACTAATATTATTGAATTATGCTTCTAAAATGCTTATTTTGCAGTATTATGAACATATTTCTATCATATGTATCGTCTAAGGCAGCTTCCATAGAATAGCATATGGCGCGAAAAGCTTGCGTTTACCTATTAAAACCCTAATCCTTTATATTTAGGATAACGTGTACTTCTTTGTCTACCGCCGGGAGGGCTAAGACACTATGATGATGTTCAGTAGAATGCTTAGAAGACAGGGTTTTTACCGAGTCAAGAACCAGGACGACCCCGTATACATGAAACACGGAGTGGGACTGGGCGGAATATATGTGCGGATTGAACACAAGAAAGCGTTGATTCAAGTCCGCGACCTTGGAATTGAAGAAGAGTTCACCAGGGTAAAGAAGCTTGAAACCTTCATCAATGATTTAGAAGATCAAGCTTATCGTGAGAAATGTTTTATCGTGCATAGGATGCGCGGATCAGGTTCCTAATTCTCCTCACCCTCTTTTATGGCCTAGCGCTGCAGAAGCTAGGCCTTTCCTCCTTTCTGTATTTTGAGAGAGGTTCATATATTGACATAAGGAATCCAATATGGGGCAGAATGTGAACGAGTCTATAGCTTCATTTTTGGGTTCAGTCGACAGTGGTCTTCTTGTTCCTGCATTTGCATTTTTGGATCGGGTATTAGCAGCAAATCAAGTCGAACTATTCTCGTCCAAGCTGGAACGGATAATTGAATGGGATGGTAGCTTCTCACAATATCAGCTAAAGATACGAGACGTCTTCGCAGAGTACCTTGGATTTGAAAGCATATACTTTGCTCTGCATCTACCTTCCTACGTCATCTTCAGGTTGGTCACTGGTGCCTCTAATCGAAATGAAGCTCGAGCCCTCCTCTCCGAAATTGTTCTCGACATGGTTCAGACTTCTGGGTCTCCTATCGACCATTCTTGTGTTGAAATCGATGCTCTGATGGATACACCCTACATTGTTCTCACCCCACATGTTCTTTCAGATAGAGTCAATGAGCTGAAATCCTGTAAAATCTCCTATTCCGTTTTTTCTTCGGGTGATGGGCAGGAGAAAATTCGGTATAATCTTTCAGATCTCTTGAAAACACACTATGGCCGTAAAATGGCAAATGCCTTCAAATTCAATTCTGAATATCCTATTATTGGAGAAAATGATTTCCTGAAGCTCCGGGAAATTTTTCATTCGTTTGGTCATGATATTGAATCCAACCTAGTAGAAATACCACTAGAAAGCTGGCCTTATGTTATTACTAGGAAGATTAGAGCAGTTGAACAAGAATACATGTGGTCCACGGAGCTTTGGGTGCTTTACAAGACATACTTGGCTATGATAAAACTTGGTTCTGAGGATGGGGAAATCCAGAGAAACGCACTGAGAGAGGTCGAGATTTCGAAAACCAAGAATTGTAATGATGCACTGGTGTCCCTTGCTACAATTGGGAACGCGCCCCTGCAAATAAAGGCAATAAATCTGCTTGAAGCTTCTGGTGATTACTCGAAGATTGATTATCTGTGTAATCTTATTCCTGAAACTGCAGGAGCTGTAAGGAGACGTTTGGCTAAAGCCATTTCTGCCATTGAGTCTTCTAAGTACTTTGAACCTCAGAAACCCCCTCTACCTCTCACCAGGAAGACAGTTGCTCCTGCTCCACCAAAGCCTGAAGTGACTGCAAAATACATGGCCACTTTGGAACAGCTCTCCCGTGCTGCTTCCACTGACGCTCGAATCGATACTGTGAGGGCAATCTCCACAATTACAATTGTTGGCGTAGAAGATCACCTCCGCCGACTCATGAATGATAATGACCCAAGAGTTCGACTGGCTGTTCTAGAAGCTAGTGACAATCTTCCAAGGGATCAAGCGGTTGGTATAATACGTCAAGGGATTCAAGATACCGATTCCACTGTTGAAAACAAAGCCCTACGACTTTTCGAAGAAAGATGGCCTGACAGTTATTGGTAAAACCCATTAGGTGGGCCAGGCAGAAAAATATGTACTACCACGCCCATTAGGTGCGTTTCAATTTGGAAAGCATATATCCTGGTGCCGCTGCAAGAATCGCACTCCTGACAGTTCGCACTCCCGCAAGCATCTCTGCAATCACTCGAATTGATTTTTCTGAATTAAGAAATGAGGAACCCATCGAGCTTGATCCTGATTCAAGGAATCTCTTCTGTAACCAGAGACCCCATTTGAGATCTGAACCAAATGCATTGGTCCATGAGTTCTCATATCGTGACAGGGCTTTGTCGGAGAAGTCGTTCTTCTGAATACAAAAAGCCGCAGTGTCAGCAGCTTTCCGACCGCTTATCATCGAGTAATGAATCCCTTCTCCTGTGATGGGTGAACAATGACACGCTGCGTCACCTGCAAGCATGATCCTTTTTCCATATGATGGACTTACTATTCCTGCAAGAGGCATTAATGCGGCTTCTCTATGTGTAATCTCATACCCTGCGTCTTGCAATTCAGTTGCCATTGGTTCCGTATTCCTGACAAGGTCGTCTAGGTAGGTTGTTGTCCTCTTCTCAGTTTCTCGAACTGTACCTACAATGCCGCCTGTGCCCAAGACTGTTTCATGGCCGCGTGGAAAGCTCCATGCGTAACCTCTTGGTGAGAATTCACTCCCATAATAGAAATCATTCACAATTTCGAGAGGATTTTTCGTTTTCACCTGGTACTGAACACCATACCCTATCTGAGAGTTCATGGGTCTATTCCGTATTGGATTGAAGCGAAGACTTACTGCGTTCGCTCCGCTTGCATCAATGATCAGATTGGTTGAGATTGAACCACTTTCATTTTCCGTAGTGTACTGAATAACTGAATGGTCTTTCGTTGACGTAATCTGACCACATTCAGTTTCTAGCCAGACTTCTCCAATGTCGTTGTCTATTACGTCAAGGAGACCAGTTCCAAGATTAGCCCTGCTCACGTTTACGCCCACAGGTTGGTCGAAGTCGACCCGTTTCATTTCGAGTCCAGGGAACTTCATCCTGATTGATTTGACTCGGTGTGCATTAGGAATTCTACGCAAATTGAATTCTTCAAGCGCTCGAGCAGGGACATACCCTCCGCAAGCTTTGTATGCTCCGGGTTTGTCCTCTCGTGAAATTAACGTGTACTGAATATCGAGTTCTGAGAGTCTTCTTGCAGCTGTGAGACCTGCTGGGCCAGCTCCGATGATTACTACATCTGTATCTACTCTCATTGTACTAGGTTCTCTGGCATGAGATGGTCCTAATAATCTTAGTCGAACAACAGGTAAACGCATAGTCAAAAATAATTCTTCAGAATGAATTTTGCGTGTACCAACCCGCATCCATGTATGGCTATGGTGTACCCCTGGCCAGCTTGGGGCAGTCTTGTGGGCTGGTACACGCTTGCTCGCTATTCCCGATTGCGTACACGTTAATTCCCGGTAAGTACATCATGAGGAGGAAGAGAGGGGAGGTTCGAGAGAGTATGAAACCACACTCGGACTGCGAGCTCCTAACTCTGGCTGATGCCGCGCGTCTATTTCAGGACTATGAAACAGAGCGTTTACAGTACACCAATACTGTACACCTTTGTATATTGCACCTTGTAATATCTGGGTTAGTATATTCAAGAATAGATTGATATACTGAATAGGATACCTTCGGATGTGTGGCTAGGTAATGAGTTCAGATGTGTATAAACGGTTACAGCAGCATTTTGATGGATTTCCCTTGAGATTTCCAGCGACTGAATCTGGTGTAGAAATTCGTTTGCTAAAGAGATTGTTCACTCCAGAGGAAGCGGAAATAGCCTCAACCATAAAATGTGGATATCCGGGAGTATTTGATACCTACGAGCCCTTAGAAGCGATATATGACCGCATATATCATTTAGGCTATTCACTAGATGATGTTGAAAAACTGTTGGACAATATGGTCAACAAAGGAGCAATTATGGGCGGCACAATGAATGGTTCGAAAATCTATGCCAATGCCTTGCTTATTGTGGGGATATATGAGTTCCAGGTGAACAAATTAACAAAAGAATTCCAAGAGGACCTTGACCAATATCTAAGTGAAGCATGGGGACCAGCTAACCAGGATATTGGAATTAGACAATTACGCACCATTCCTATTGGGATAAAGGTCGACCACCAAAATCCTATTGCCAATTATGATGATATTAGGCTTCAATTTGATAAATCGTCTGGTCCTTTTTCAATCGTCAATTGTATTTGTCGTCAATCTAATGATCTTCTAGGTAAACCATGTAAAGCCACTGACCGTCGAGAAGTATGCATGGCCGTTGGTGATATGGCTAGTATGTATAATGAATACGGATGGGGTCGAGAGATATCCAAAGAAGAAGCTCTTGGCTATTTAAAACAGAATGAAGAGGAAGGATTGATCTTTCAACTTAGTAATTCACAAGAGATGATCTTTGTCTGTAGTTGTTGCTCCTGCTGTTGTGGTGGCTTGATTAGTCTGAAGAGCATACCTAATCCAGCTGATTATACTTCTAGCAATTACCAAGCTGTGATTGATGAAGAATCATGTAGTGGTTGTGGGAATTGTATTGAGCGATGTCAAATGGAAGCAATAACGCTTGAAGGCGATTTTGCTAATTTGCATCAGGAAAGGTGCATAGGCTGCGGCAATTGTATACTTAGTTGTCCTGAAAATGCAATAACCCTGGTAGCCAAAGGGGAGCTTGGAATACCTCCACTTACTACTAGTGATTTATTCAGGAATATAGCTGAAGCAAGAAAGAAGCAAGATAGTCTGTAAAAGCTTTGCCAAGCCTGTACTTGGGGGAAAAGGGGAAATTGATCTGATAATGGTGTCACAGATTTCCGCAGGCAGGGTATGTAGACAAGCTATTCATTGGTTGTAAGAATCGCCTTAGTTAATTGTGAAGGCCTTGTATTTATCTGTCCAACCACCGTAATATGTATTAACTATAGTTTTTATCCAGCGCATAAATCCCTCAACATCTGACGATTTTTCGAAAGTTAATTATAACGTCTATCTATATATTATTACATTCTTCTAATATTATCTTGCTTCCCTTTATTGGTACATCATGTACCATATTACGGTTTTTTGAGGAAAGTCATTTACAATTACAATCAGTTGAACAAACATGTCATCTTTTCGAAATCCACAAAATTGATCAAGCACTACAGTACATGCACGTGTTTTTATTCAGGATGCAATTTATCTCTATACTCATTTTTCGTATCATATGGATTACTACATGAAAAGGATACCAAAGAAGCAGGGTTATTTACGCCAAAAGGTAGTAGTACACACATATTGAGTATGAGTGTATGCATATCCGGCATCATCATACTGTATCTATATTTGATTTTCAAATACAGTATATTTTGGTTGATTTATACTATAATTAAAATGAAGTATTGTTTTCACCTCTCCTCGATGATCAATAAGTTTAATCACATTCAAAAAATTTAGATTCTTATCTTCTTACTTCCGCTATATAGTATATAATAGAATATATTAGGGGAATATTAATGATTAACTATAAGAGATATTATAAAAATATGATAAACATTAAACCTTTCGATTTATCGTCACTCAGGGAAAAATAGGTGTCGATTTTTCGACACTTGAACAAAACGTAAAAGATCATAGAAGAGAGAGCTATTTTTCATTATTTTTTCAGACGAAGTATCGTTAGATGATTTAATCTGATTATACTCAACCACATATCATTTATATCCCGAATCACAGTATCGACATGTACAGTACAGTCATCGCAATGGACAAAGAGCAGTATCGCACATTTAACGTGAGTGTTGCCTTCATTGATCTTGTCTATGTACAGCGCGAAACACAGCCATAAGGTAGGCCGAAAAATATGGTCACAATCTTCATTGTAGATGATGAGGCAATTCTTCATAGGCTCTATAAGGATGTCTTCAGTATCAAAGGACATGAGGTTGTGGCTGATGCATACGACGGCGCTGAAGCTGTTGAAAAGTTCGCAGTTATCGTCCCAAAACCAGAGGTTATTATTTTAGATCATCGGATGCCAAACAAAGATGGTATGCAGACGATGAAAGAAATCCTTGAGATAGACCCAGAAGCTAAGATTGTTTTCATCAGTGCTGATGCAAACGTAAGGGAACAAGCGATGGGTAACGGTGCTGCAAGTTTTGGTCTGAAACCAGTGACCATTCGTCATATGCTTGATCTTGTTGAGAGTGCTGTATCTGACTGATGGTATCTTGAGACTACAGGAAACTTTTCCTTAGGAGGAGGACTGAAGTGACACAAATACCTCATTCTGGTGTCATTGTTGCAGGAGAGATACCTCTTCTTAGGGTCCTTCTTAAGATGGCTCTCGAGGATGGCGGATTTGACGTTGTTGGTGAAGCAGAAGATGCACAAAGTCTTCTTGTAATGAGTCAGAGCCAAAAACCAGCAGTAGTCCTTATTGATTTTAGCATGGAGCAAGCGGACCTTGTTCGACTCATTGAAAGCATACTTGATATTGATCCTATCATTGCAATTGTGGTCATCTCTGATCCTATAGATGGTGTGGGCGAAACAGTGCTCTCTGTTGGAGCGAGAGCTTTTCTCCAGAAACCGTTTAGCATGTATGATATGACGGACACTGTCCGGAAGGTAAGACCCATTTATTGACCAGAGTTTCCTAGAAATTACAAACACATTATGATGATTTCTAAATCCCTATACATCCTCGAAACCTTAATTTCACGTTTTCACTATCCTTCGAGAAGAAAACCACTAGAATCCTTTTGATAGCCATAAATAGTGAGCAAAAAGAGGAGCAGGAACTAGCAGGCTTGCCATTAATTCGGTGATTCAAGACGTGAAAGATAACCCAATAATCCCGGAATTCATCATGTACTCAACTGGATTAGAGGAAACTGAAATCATCGAGCTACGTAATCGAATCAAAACTCATTCTCGATCACCAAAGAACCGCTTCATGCTCTTCACCGACGTTTTAATTGAATATGTTGGGAGTGGAGAATGGAAAAATCGAAGTCCTGCTTTTCTTGCTATGTGCGCAAAATCATGTTACCTGAGAGGTATGTATGGTTACAACCAAATACTTGCCAAAGATCCTTCTAACATTACAGCAAAAGGATATGCAGCTGCAGCCTACTGTCGCCAAAGTCTTGATCCCCGGTGGCTGAATAATCTCCGGAATATAACAAATCAAGCATGGCAGGCAAAGGACTACATTGCATTTGCCGAGCTATCGGGACAACTCGCATCTGTTCTAATCGATTTAGGATATATGGACCATGCGAGAGAGGTTGCATCGGAAAGCATAGAAAAAGTAACACAAGCAACTGTAAAGGACACTGCGATTCGGAACAGGGTACAAGCTGCTCTGCTTAGAGCACGGATAATATTAGCTTCTATCGCTGTTTATTCCGAGTCTCGTGAAGAAGCACTAATCCGTCTTGATTCCGCTCAGGATACCGCTACACACCTTGACCATCAGTTGGCCCTCACTGATATTAAATTCTACAGAAGTCGAGCTTTAGAAGAGTTCTATGAACATGATCGTGCTCTGAGTCTAGTGACCAGTGCGCTTCAAACTTACGAACAGATGGGATATCTTCAGGGAGCTGCTGACGCACGGAACCTACGCGGAGTAATTCATCTCAATATGGGACGACTACAGGAAGCTCGGGATCAATTTGAAGAATTACTCATTCTCCAGCAGCAACTTAACAACCAGGTGGGACTTGCAGCTACTCTGATCAATGTCGGTGAGATTGATAGAACACTTGACCAGATTCCGCAAATGGAAACATACAACCGCAGGGCTTTGGAGATCAGTCAAGAAGCCGAATATATGAGAGGCATAGTTGTATCTACTGTGAATCTCGGTGACGTAGCTCTTCGAAAGGGTGACACTGAAGAGGCAATTCGATTATACAATGAAGGAATAGCACTTTCAGAAGGCGCTGGTATGAAATCAACACTCATACTTGCTTTATTTTTAGCTGGTGACGCTAACTATATCCTACAACAATACGATGAGGCAATCTCTTGCTATAAATCCGCAAAAAAGGTCTCTGTTGAGATTGATCACCTTCTCTACGGATTCAATGCAGACGTGAGCGAAATTGTCGCAGTCTGGGCAGCTGGAAAAAAACCTGATAGCACACTTCTCGCAAAGATTCGATCAATACTCGGACCACTTGATGATTGGTCAGATTCACCTGAACTCAATTTGATGCGAGAAGTCAGAAAGAAAGTACTAGATGATCCAGTAGGTGATAGTCATCTATGTGTGTTTTTTGATGGGGAGAAGAGTTTCGAATGCAGAGTTGAACGTGTTGGTCTTCGTAAGGAGTGTTTTGGAAATCTCTACTGGATGGGGGGACTATGTCCTCATTTCAAGGAATTCGTGTTAAAAATTGGTTAATTCTCATTATGGTGTGATTCTAACTACATCAGAAGTCGAATAATTGTACGTTCTCAGTATGTCTAACGTAAATGGTCCGAATGGAAGATTAGCTGGATGTCTGGCAATGCTACTCAAGATCAACAACAAATGTAGTATCTTCATCAGAGTCATCCGCTTTCTCATGAACATGGGATTTGCCTGTTAACATACTCTCAAACAACTTGAGCGCCTCTTGGACAGTTTTTGCCCAAGCATCTTCCCGCTCTTCAACAGTTTCTTCAACTTCTTGGCGGATTGGGTCTATCAGGCATCGCACTTTATGACGACTTTCTTCATCCCAATTAGAACGTTCCATGATGAGCTCTATCTGATTAATGATCTGACTTCGGAGAGATGCAAACCGCATCCTTTCCAAGTCCAGATTCTCAAGTCGCTTGTTAACTTTCCCAAGCTCTCGAAGAAGTCTCTTTACAGCTGCAACATCAGGTCTGGCTTCAGGTATAATGAATCCCTGTGGCACAATAAGACGGTGTCCTGGTCTTCCATGACTTGTTAATCGAACAGCAAATGATCCAGGAAGGATGGTTGTAGATAGACCAAATCGAACATTGAGGCGGTAGTAAACCCTGTCTGGTCCTACCTCACTTTCTCCATGTTCACGCTCCACTAGACCAGCTTCTTGTAATGCCTCAAGATGTTTGAACACGCCACGCGGTGTCAAGCCTAAGACTTTGCTTAACTCGTAGGGATACCTCTCCCCCTGCGCAAGCAGTTGCAGAATCCTTCTACGGGTTTCATTTCCTAGAGCCTTGAAGACCCTATCAAGGTCATCTGGTCCTTCTTGTGACATTCTGGGTCAGCTTTCCATGGGTTTCTTTTTGAGGTTTCAAAGATACTATTAATTAGAGGTATTCGACAGTTTCCCAGATTCCATAGAGAAATGTTATCCACTCAATAAAGAGCTCATCAGGTTGCCAAAATTCAATACCTGAAGTTGATGCCCACTCTGGGAATATCTCTTGATTTTGTTGATTCAGTTCCAATACTTATTCTCCATAAACTTTCGACATACCGGATTCTGAACATAACACTAATAATAGAATCTAGCACATCTAAGATACCAGTTGGTATCTTAGCATTTAAGGATTGCCACGTGACCATAGATTCATCGATCACTGATTGTGCGTGCTTGAGGTTTTCGCGTAGCAGAATCTTCGAGATCAGTTGATGCATGACCTCGGTATCGTTCAAGGAGTGTGTCGCCTTTCTCATAGATTGGTCCTTGTCCAGTCAGGAAACTTGTAGACACTCCATCTTTTGTTTTAATGACTGGTCGTGATGCTTTCATCATAAGAAACCGCAAAAACTCAAGATCTGTGACTTTTCTCCCCATTTTACGTTGGTATCGCATCTTTTCCTCTTCCCAAGTCAAAATGTCGTGTTCTGTGAGTCCTTTGAACAGTTTATTCTTGAGTTCACCCATATTTCGTCCTCCAAAGAGTTAACCATTCTAACCCAAAGGTGTACTAAATCATCTTGTGATACCTAGGTAGTACCAAGGTGAGAATGGTGAGTTTCATAGCTTTGGAAATATCCGTCCTGTTCTCTCTCTATATTTTTCATATTCGGAACCAAATTCCTCAATCATCATGCGTTCTTCATCTTTCATACGTACATAGGTCAAAGGTACTCCAATTATTGCGAAAATGATGAGTGGAATGTTTGCTGTGAGTAGAACCATTCCCAAATTGAAGAGGTTATGAACAGAATAGAGGGGATGTCGGACTCGGCTGTAAGGCCCAGAGGTAACAAGCTTTTGTTCATTTTTGGTTTCAAACGCATATGAAAAATGCTCACCTAGAGTTCGGTGAACCCATGACATGAAGGGGATTGATACTAGCAGCATTCCCGCTCCTAGCCAATGAATCCAATAAGGAAACACCAGATCTGCGGCCATCGACAAAGGACTCGTAGCCTATCCATTCTCTCCTGTGTCTTCTTGCTTGTCTTCAGTTTCCTCTTCTTTAATTTCTGATGTTCCGCCACCAGTAGTAGGTGCTGGAGTGAATTTGGCCTCAGTTTGTTCTGCTCGGGGTTTGTGATACAGACTCTCAGACCGGGTCTTGGTGAATTGAGTAACAGCAGTCCAAGTTGCGGATCGATTTGCAAGTGGGGTTAATTTCTTGATTCGAAACATCACAATAGCCGCCAAGTCAATTAGAATGATGTTCATTCCAAGCAGCATCAAAGAACCGAAACCTATCTGAATTAGAGTAATGCTTGCATTCATTCCTCCCAGCATAATCATCAATGCTGCATTGACAGCTGGTGGCATTAATGCTGCTGATATTGCAACACCAACCAAGCTAGACATGTCTCCTTTGGTCACAGATACTGCGACTGCAGGTCCTGAGATTATTGCAACACCGACATCCCATCCATTGAATCCAGCACGGCGAGTTATCTCCGTAAGAATAATCGGGCTCGCTGCCATGTCATTTTCGATAAGAGCAACAAACCCACTCGAACCTGCAGCATATATCATTAATGCCATGACAATTCCAACAGTAAAAGAGAGAGCTAAAGAGATCAATTCATTCTTTGTACCTTTCACAAAGAGGGCTCTGTCTCTAACAACGTAGCCTAAGGCGACACCCAACATAGGACCCATAAGTGGACTTAGTAGCATTGAAGCAACAATAACCGTAGTATTGTTTTGTATCAACCCAAAGCCCGCCATTGCTGCTGCTAGAATTGTAAACGCGATAAAATCAAAGCTCAATGAAGCTTGCTTCTTAACACTCTCATATATCTCTTCAACCGCCAGACTTGCATCTCGTTGAATCCTTGTATCACTGACCTCTTCCGCTTCACGGGGAAGAGTTGCCTTCAGATCGAGTATATCGATAAATCCATACTCGACTCCGACTCCTCTACTCTTCAGTTTCTCAATCGCTTCATTTACCTGGTCATCAGGAATCCTGAATTGCAGTATGTGAGCATTATCAGTGTTGAATTTTATGATGTTATTAATACCCAGAGTATCTACGACAAAATCATACACTGCTTCTGTCTTTTCGTAGGGTACAGTTATTTGCACCTGTTTCACAGACGCACAGCTCCCAAGTTAGTTTTTCAGCTCAATTGGAATGGCTTTAAGGCTTTCTGGAAAAGCATTTTTCTACTAATTGTAATACTATTAATACCACTTTTGAATCGTTTGCGCATACAACACCAAGCTTTTCTTTGATTTTGTTCTTGCATCTCAGAGAGGAAAATAGAATGGGTGTTGTGGAGGTTCTTGTTGCATGGTTTGCTCTCTCTTTGACTGGAGCTCTTGCACCTGGACCCTTATCTGCAGCAGTCATTCAGCAAGCCAGCAAACGTGGTCGGCTTCATGGGATTTTTCCTATGGTCGGTCATGCGATAGTAGAACTCGGAATCATCGCAGCGATCATTTTGAGTGTGAATGCTCTTACTCTGACGCCTTTTATCGTCGATATCCTCATGGGATTTGGTGGAGTAATCATCATTCTGTTCGGGTTCTTTGCTTTACGAGACTACAAACATGACGATTCTGATTTAAGAGCTGATATAAAACAAGAAACGTCTGTATATACTGCACTTGAAGCCACCACTCAGGGTGCTCTAGTGAGCATTTTTTCACCTTATTTTCTACTATGGTGGTTCGGGGCAGGTCTCTCTTTCATTAGTATTCTACTAGGAGACCTTCAACTAAGCATTGGGACAGTATTCATTGCTGGAACACTGATTTACTTCACCCATATTTCAACTGACCTCATTTTTGGCGCATTCCTCTCAGTTGGGGCAGCATATGGAAGTGAAAAAGCTCAGGTTGAATCTAAAGCTGGTCGGCTCAACTTGCTAAATATAGGGATTGGTCTATTTCAAGTAGTGCTGGGATTTTCTTTCTTAGTGCTTGCTCTTCCGGGTCTTCTTTTTGGAGGATATTGAGTTCCTTATTTTTCGCAGAACTCATTAGGAGGATATTTTCTTCTCTTCTGGGTGATTCTGTGCCAACTATTCTCATAACCGGGTTCGAGCCCTTCGATGGATTTAGTGTTAACCCTTCTGAAGAGGTTGTCAAAACTCTTGATGATACGAAGATCAATCAATTTTCACTCGTTGGATTGGTCCTTCCTCTTAACTACACGAATGCCCTCGAAATCCTTCACGTGGCTATTAAGAAATTCAAACCTGAATATGTGCTCTGCTGCGGACAGGCTAACCGAGCAGCTATTTCAATCGAGAGAATCGCTGTGAATGCTATCTCAACCAAACGTCCGGATAACTATGAGAACACTCCTGAATCAGATGTTATCGAATATGATGGTCCTGCAGCCTATTTTACAAATCTCGATCCACACGAACTGGTACAAGCACTTCTAGATAGCGGCATTCCTGCTTATGTTAGCTATCACGCAGGTCTCTTTGGTTGCAACTGGTTAATCTACAATGTGATGGATATGATAGAGATGAGTACACTTGATGCAAAAGCTACCTTAATTCATCTCCCACCACTACCATCTCAGGCCATTGAGAAAGACATGATGTTAATGGCAACGATGCCACTCGATATGCAAGTCAAGGCACTCGAGATTATTATTAAGAATCTTAGCTGAGTTCGTTTCTAAGAACTACTAACACCACAAATCCAATGATAGCTCCCACAATGGTGGCGATTGTTCTCTCTATAACCATGAGAGGGAATATTCCTATGAAAAGACTCGCATCGAGACCGAGGAGATAGACTGAGCCCATAGCCATCATCGAGTGGTCAAGCATTGCTCCTAAGAATGTGAATGGTAAAAACTGTAGGTATTTTGATAGTCCTCTTTTATCAAGATCAAACTCTATACCCGTGATTTGTAAACCTATTGCGACCACTAGTGCTAGTAGGTAGGGTGTCATGAATATCCACGCCTCAAATCGTGAAACCAGAAAGAGGCTGATTATCACTAGCAAATACAGTGCAGTGAGTAATGGACCAATCTTGTATGTTCTGTGGACTAGAAGACCAGTAAAGAGACCTGCAATTGCTGGTCCCAGAATGATGGTTGGCATGAGCACGTAGAGGTTGAAGGGCATGACCATCAATAAAATGGCTGCTAGAATACCGCCTATCAATCCAAAGGCAAACCCTCTGATTGGACCAAGTACTATTCCGATGATAGGGGCAATACAGATTGCAAAGCTTATGATACTAGCAGCACCGATGAACGCACTCAGTGGAAGGAGAGCAAGAACTGCATAGAGTGCCGCTAGGATTACGCCAACTGCGACACGTTTGGTTTCGCTTGTTGTTTCGAACAGTTCCATATCTTGTTCTTCAGAGATCGCCAAGTTTCTCCTCTCCAGCTCGGGGCTGGCAAAGAGTTTCTTTAAGATACTTACGGTGTCAATCAGGAAGTCTGATGTTTATTGTAACAAATCCATGAAGGGTAAACGTTTTAGGTGGGCTTGTTTCACGCGGCTTAAACGCGGAGGCATGCATAGTGAGTAGCGAAGAAACCTTTGATGTAATTGTTGTGGGTGCTGGCTGTCTCGGTGTCGCAACTGCATATTATATACAGAAAAGCAGTCCTGACAAGAAGATACTCCTTATCGATCGAACTCTGGCTGCAGGCCAAGCAAATACTGCAATGAGTGCTGCGGCTGTTCGTAACATGTTTGCATCATCCACAAACCAGCTACTCACGGACACATCGATCAAGTATTTTGAGTATGTTCAGAACGAGATTGGTTATGACTTGTTCTTCGAAAAGACAGGATATCTTTGGCTGCTTAGTGAAGAACAGTTCAGGCATGAGAGTGTTAAACTCTGGATGGAGCGGATGGAGAAATCAGGAATCAGCTACAAAGTCTACAACAAAGAAGAACTGAAGACGATGATCCCCAGTCTCAATGTTGATTTTTCTGGAGATGAAGAAGCTGAACTCATGAATCTTCATGAAGTGAGCTACGGTCTCTTTGGGGCAGATTGTGGAGTTTTAGACCCAACGAGATTAGTTGAGTACTATTTTGAAGAATTCAAGAAAATATCTCACGTCAAAGCAAGATTCGGGGTGGAAGTTGAGAAACTCCTTCTAGAGGCAGACCCGAAGCTAGATCTTCCAGGAGAACCTTATGTCTGGCAGAAGAAAAAGGTAAGCGGAGTTGTCACTGACAAAGGAACCTTTAGAGCAGAAGTCGTGGTTCTGGCAACGGGTGCGTGGACAAACAAGTTACTAGACCCAATAGGTATTGATAGCTTGACCAAGAGTAAGAAACGTCAACTCTTTGTCATTCATGCTGAGGACAAACCTGAGCTCCATGATCTTTTAGACTTGAAAGGATTCAACAAACTAGGTTGCATCCCCTTCACAATTCTTCCATCAGCGGGTGTTTACTTCAGACCACAACTCCAAGAGAGAGGTTTCTGGATTGGATGTGGGGATACAATTGGTAGAGAGTACAAATACATTCAAACCGATGAGGATATGGTTCCTGAAAGTGCTTATTACGAGCACAGTATGTATCCAGTGTTGTCTAAATATTTCCCTGCATTTCAAGGTGCAAGACCAGTCAATAGCTGGGCAGGGGGTTACTGCTATAGTCCTGACCGAATTCCCTTTGTGTATCTCGAATGTGGTGTCCTTGTTGTAAATGGGGCAAGTGGTTCCGGAATTATGAAGGCTGATGCGTTAGGCCGAATTGCAGATGCCCTCTACCGCGGAGAAACTGAAGCGGAGCTCTTTGGTGGTAAGAGGCTGCCCTCTAAGACACTCAGTATCAAGGATAGAAATGTGGAGATCGAAAGTGTAATCATCTAGCCGCTCTATTTCGCATCATTCCTTTTCCTATGCAATCTCGCCTTAAATCGGCAAATACTTTAACACACCCTTATTGTGACCGATTGATGGCCATTATGTCGTATCCAGTTGAAACTTTACTCTCTGCAAGGCAATTAGTATCTCCTCAACTTGCTGGCGATTATGTGTATTTTGTAAGTGATATGAGCGGGATGATGAGCTTGTATCGTATGAAAAAGACTGGGAGTTTTCCTGAAAGGTTACTTCCTGCTGGGCTTGCTATTCAAAATCCCCACCTTATGGCAGGGAATCTATATGTAGTTCTTCCCAAACTCGATAAGATTCTCATCATGGTCGACCAAGATGGTAATGAGCTGTATCAACCAAGTTTCATACCTCTCGACGGTGGCGTACCTAAACCTATCTTTGGTGACAAATACCTTGGTCAACAAATCACTTGCAGCCATGTTGACGAAAAGAGGAATATCGCTTACTTTAGACGGGACGACCGAACTGTAAAAGATAAGGCTCTGCAGTATGCAATGAGGGTACACCTTGAAACTTTGGAAGAAGCAATCCTTGGTATCAGTGAACACGGGTTCATGCCTAGTCCTAATGAGGACCATTCGAAGATTTTCCTTACTGAGAGGTATATTGCAGGGGATTTTGTAATTGCACTATGGGAAGAGGGAGTAGATGGTCTTAGGACTGTTTTGGGAACTCCCCTGAATGAGAGAGATTCCACCAAAGAAACGAAATTGTATAACACAGCCCCTGTCCATTGGATTGAGAACGAAGCAATTGTCTACACAACAACTTTTGATGACCTTGGCGGCATTGCTTTCATGGATTTGAAGAATCCAGAAGCTTTGCAAGAGATAAAAGTAAAGAATCTTAGACATAGAGGAATAGGCGAGTTTGACCATTTTGAGCATATAGACAAGAACCGATTTGTTATTGGATACAACATTGATGGATGCACTTGGTTATACGAAGCAGAGTTAGACATTCAAGAGATGACGATGAACGTTCGTCATGTGATTGTTGGTGAGAAACCACTGAATGAAGGAGTATCACAGGGCGTGGAATGGGATAAATCTCTGGACATCAAACAGAACGCGACTATAGAATATGTAATCTCATTTACAAACGCGATAACACCATCTCAACTCTATCTGTCCACTCATGAAAAAGGAGCAGTATCGTTTACTCAGTTGTCTAACGAAAGAGTGCTTGGGATACCAGAAGATGTCTTCTCCTCAGGAGAGGATGCTAGTTTCGAGTCTTTTGATGGTTTAAGAATTTCAGCAAGATTGTATCTTCCGTCGCCTAAGCTCGAATTCGATGGTCCCAGACCACTTGTCTTGTATGTACATGGTGGCCCCCAAGGTCAAGAACGCCCCGACTTTACTTGGTTCAGCATGCCATTGATACAATTATTGACCATGAACGGATTTGCTGTGTTTGTACCTAATGTCAGAGGTAGTTCCGGTTATGGTTTAGCTTACATGAAACATGTGGATCGTGACTGGGGTGGTAAAGACAGGCTTGACCATGTTGAGGGTCTAAAGTTCTTAGAGACGGATAAAAGAATTGATTCAACAAGGCGAGCTGTGGTTGGTCGGTCTTATGGAGGTTACATGACTCTCACGTTAGCAACTCGTCATCCAGAGTTGTGGCAAGCTGCTTGCGATATGTTTGGTCCATACAATCTCATTACATTCATAGAAAGGCTTCCAGAGTCTTGGGCATCGTATTTCTATCTGTCAATTGGCCACCCAGAGAAAGATGCTGAGATATTGAAGGAACAGTCTCCTAGCACCTATATGGATCAGCTTAATGCACCATTACTAATTATCCAAGGGAAGAACGATCCGAGAGTAGTTGAGATTGAGTCCAAAGATATTGTAGACAGGTTGAATGCATCGGGTAAACATGTAGAATATCTCATGTTTGAGGATGAAGGTCATGATGTTCTCAAGTTCAAGAATAAAGTAGCAGTCTATAATAGGATAGTAGACTTTTTCAAAGAGCATCTTAAACCATCTTAGCTTTTTCTTCTAAACATGTAGCTATTACAAAACCCTAAAAGGCAGATGATACACTTTCAAATGAGACCCATAGGGTTCAACGACTGACTGTGTTCTAGGTTCACAGAAGGAACCCACTTCCAGGCAGGCTATCATCGATGGACGAAGAACATCCCCCCAACCGAGGTGGATCATATGAGCAGCGACAAAGTAGAGAATGGAAGTTTCTCCATTATGGCATTGGAGAGTGGAATCAAGTATGCCTCTTTAGAAGACGCCCCTGATGCACCGCTGCTCGTTGAGATTATTGGAATACGACCTGATGATTTAGCCAAGATATCTCATCATTTTGAGATTGACCTCGAGGACCTTCAAGATGTCCAGGATCTTGATGAGCGACCTCGGTTACAGATAGAAGATAAATTCACTATGATGGTTCTCCGTGTGCCTGTGGATTTGAGAGTGCAGGATAGATACTATTCAACTAATCCCATAGGTGTTTTTACTAATGGCCGTGATATCATCGTCATTCAGAATGATGAAGTCCCAATTAGAAAGGAACGATTACGAAAGAGAATACAATTTGGTACTACAGCAACTGAGGTCATATATCGCTGGCTCGAGCTTATTATTCATTCATTTGAACACACACTCGACTTGATAGAGGAAACAATAAACAAGACCGAGGATGTTATCATGAGCGAGATTTATCCTTCGCAGCTCGAATGGTTTTTCCAACTCTCTCGTGATGCTATCTTCATAGAAACTTCATTGAAAGCAAATATGAAGGTGCTGAGACGTCTAATGCGTTTCAATATTGTCGGTAGAATGATTCTCGATGTAGACCGTCTCGAGGAATTGGAGGTCGACCTGCAGCAGCAGGTAGAACTGAGTGCAATCTATAGAGAACTCATAGCTAATGCAATGAATGCATACGACAGCATCGTCAGTCATAACCTGAATAGGGTCATCAAGACGCTGACTTCAATCTCTCTTCTAGTCAGTGTGCCTACATTGATTGCTAGCATCTATGGGATGAATGTTGATCTACCAATCCAAACGGATCCTCTCGCTTTTGGTGCGATCATGATTGGCAGTTTATTCATCACAATACCTCTCCTATTGTTCTTGAGAACAAAAGGTCTCGTCTAAACTAGTGGTTCCGCGCGAGTATCCAATACTGAGTTTCATTACTCGTGGTAACTAGGTGATCAAACAAGACTTCAAACCCTTAGGCATGTTCGTTTCTTCTTATTGACCTGAATGTCACGTAAGTCGAGTTTATTTACCGGATGGTCACTATGATAACCCATGTGTCACGTAAGTCGAGTTTATTTACCGGATGGTCACTATGATAACCCATGAAAGTTGCGGTTCTTACAAGCGGTGGAGACGCCCCTGCTATGAATGCAGCCCTTCGTGCTATTACACGAATCGGAATCCATCGCAATTGCGAGGTCTTTGGAGTCTTTGGTGGATTTCAGGGCATACTTAACCAACAAATCCATGAGCTGAACTCTCGATCTGTTTCTAGGATATTACATAGGGGTGGAACAATACTTACAACTGGTAGGTCTGAGGAGTTCAAGACTGAGGAAGGGCAGAAAAAAGCCACGAAAATACTAACAGACCGTGGTTTTGATGCGTTAATTGGTATTGGGGGCGATGGTACGATGCATGGATTAGACGCACTCAGTAAACATTGGAATGGTTGGTCAATTGGACTTCCCGGGACTATTGATAATGATCTTTATGGCACAGATTACACTATAGGGTTTGATACAGCCGTCAATAATGCCCTAGAAGCCTTGGACAAGATTCGGGATACTGCTGAATCCTTCCAACGTGTTTTTCTCGTTGAAGTAATGGGACGTCACGCAGGATTCATTGCATTTCATGTGGGTTTTGCTACTGGCGCTTCAGCAATCTTAATGCCTGAAACAAAAACGACGATTGAAGAACTAGCTCAGAAAGTCATTACAGCCAAGGAAAAGGCAAAAACAAGTGTTCTTGTTGTAGTTGCTGAAGGAGATGAGCTGGGAAATGCCACCGTGATTGGAAAAGCTCTCTCTGAGAGGATTGGAGAAGCATGTAGGGTATCAGTTCTTGGATATATTCAAAGGGGTGGTAACCCCACTCATTTTGATAGGATTCTAGCTACTCGCCTCGGAGCTTTTGCCATTGAGTGCCTCTTGAGTGGAAAACATGGAGGCATGGTTGGAGAAGTAGATGGAAACCTGATTTTGACACCATATGAGGAAACGTGGACGAACAAGAAACCAATTGATCAGTGGATGTTGGGACTTCTTGATGAACTTTCTGGATAATACTCGGTAGACTAATACGTTAGTAAGTCAATTGTGATTGGAGGTCAAGGAATTGGTATTCAGAGAGCTCGCAGACTATCATCTCTGGGCTGGTTGGAAGATGAGAGAGCTTCTTAGTGAGTTGGATGCTGAAGAATTCTCAGAAGAGGTATTGGGGACAAGCCCTCGCGAACTTGTTCAACACATTGTCTTAGCTTTAGAAACATGCTTCTACTATATTGAGGATGAAAAGGACAAATCGGTTTTTGATAGAGTCAAGAAACTCCCCAGACAGGAACTCTTCAAACGATGGGAAGTCCTTGACACTCGACTCAGTCATGCAATAGAAGAGATTCCCCAGGACAAAATCATGGTTTCACACATCAAGGAGGAACCATTTGAGATTGATGTCATTAACTTTTTCCTCCAGTATCTCTTGCACACAACTCACCATCGTGGTCAATTAGCAATGGTTCTTAGTCATATGGGTCAAGAAGTCCCAGGAACCGATTACCTGATGTTCTTTGGAGAGAATGCATAGATACTCTTCAATGTTATCTTTATTGTTCATAAAATTTACTTATCAAAAGCATGTTCGTGCATGTGAAGTCTTCCGAATCTTGAATTTTCGGATATTACTGAATATAGGTCTAGTTTCTCAGATAACTTGTTCACGATCAATGACATTCAATTGATACCACTTTGTGACGATATTGATAAACCTCAATAAGCCAACACAGGATAATGCAACGACCGAATTCAATATTGTTACTGAACATATTATAGGTTCAAATAATGCTCACATAACAGAGGAGAGATATCAAGATTATTTGTTTTTGATTGGCAATTTAATCGTGAAAGTGGAACCCTTTCTAGGTTTGCTGATTACCATGATTTCTCCCCCATGCATTTCAACCAATGAACGAGAAATCCAAAGTCCCAAACCCGTCCCTCCTGCTTTAATGGTTTCAGGATTTTCAACTCGAAAGAACTTCGTAAATAACTTCTTTTGTTCATCTGTTGACATTCCTATTCCTGAATCCGTGATTTTGATATAGAGAAAATCATCTTTTGCTTTTGCTGAAATTGTTATTGTCCCACCAGAATGAGTGTATTTGTAAGCATTTGACAGAAGATTAAGGATGACTTGATTAATCCATTGACTATCACCTTCCACTACTGGTAAATCTGGATCAACACTTACCTTCAGCTTTAAATTTTTAGCAACAATCTGAGGTCGTAATAATTCAACTGTGTTATCCACAATTTCATGTATCTCAATTTCACCCAAGTTTAGTTTTATTGCGCCTGCCTCAAGTCGAGAAACAACCAGAAGACTGTTTATAATTTCAGAAAGATTGTTTGCGTTTCTTTGAATAGTTTTCAGAAAATCTGTTTGTTCATCAGTGAGCTCTCCAGCATCTCCTTCTAACAACATTTCCGCATAACCAAAAATGGACGTTAAGGGCGTTCGGAACTCGTGAGATACCAAAGATACAAATTCCGATTTCATTCGTTCTACCGCTCGCTCACGTGTTACATCACGGAACACGAAGATCTGTCCCAAATATTTTCCACTAGCATCTTTTACAGGTGCTGAGTATACTTCTAGCTCTCGTTTCTGTGGCCAAATTTGGGAAACTGCTTCTCGATACTCAGAAACTTGATTCTCCTTTGCACTATTAACAATGTGCATTATTTTCGATGAGTCCTCGAAGACTCTATCCCAATGAGATTTCAAGTTATGAAAGAAATCATCAGTTACATCTTGTGTAATTAATGAGAAGAATCTACCAAAGGCCTTGTTAAGCCACAACATCCTATCATCAATTGAGAGAAGCATTATTGCCTCACTTGTTGCGTTGAGCATGGCATTCGTTTCACTTTTGGCTTGTTCTAGTGCAGTAGTGACATCATTAAGCTCAGTCATCAATGGCACAACCCTATCGAACACTGCACTGGGTTGTCTTTCAGCATCACCCAAATTATGAAAGTCTCTCACATCTTTTTTCATGGCAATGTAACGAGCAATACTTCCATCTTCTGTTTTCAATGGAGCTATTGACATCAATTCCTTGTAGTAGCTTCCATCTTTTCTTCTATTTGTCATTGCCCCAGACCATACTTCGCCTGAGGTTATCGTGTCCCAAAGAATCTTGTAAAAATTTGAATCATGATATCCGGATTTCAGAAGGTTGGTTTTTTTTCCAATTGCTTCTTCGGGAGAGTAACCCGTTATATGAGTAAAGGCATCATTAACCCAAATAATGATCCCACTGGAATCAGCCACTAAAATACCATTTATCTCTAGAACTAAAGCTATGAGTTTTTCCCATTCTGCTTTTCTAAAAGCACTTGGTAGCTCGGTCAAAGATTCTCCCTTCCTTATACCTGATACAATATGTCAAATTATTAGTTTCCTCTTCCTGAGATGACCGCATCAAACCACCCTTGAATAATCCTAGGATCGCAGCCTCTCAGTTTTGATGTTAAATATACCTTCAATTTTTCTGGTGAATACTCTCTCGGATCTTTCCAATAAACTAGAGGTGTATGACCTTCACCTTTGCAATATTCGCCTGAAAATGGATTGACAGAATACTGAGAGGAATGTTTGGCAGCAATTGAATCAATTCTGCTCCACACCTTTGTTTGTCTGTTTTGACTTATTTGGATTGAGCTTCCATATGCCTTGATAAGCTCATAAATATGTGTCACCTTGTTCCGGACCACCATCATTTCAATAGCAAGTTGTTCTCGCTCATCATCCAAGAATTGTTTCAAGTCCCCTTGCATGATTTTTCTTGTTAGGTTGTATTTCGGACTGTAGTTACTTATTTGCCTAGCCTCGTTATGAATCTGCAAGAATAGGTTGATAGTAGCCTTGTCCAATAGCTTGTATTCTTGACCATGCTGATCCTCACCAGCTTCACTGAAGTCACCAGTTTGCTCAACAAAATCTCCAATTTTTGAACCTACTAGAAGCATCACTGCTTCATAGCACTTTTTATCCCAAGTAGACGTGGCTCTCATGGCTCTTCCTCGAAGTTGTTGCCATGCGGTTACATTTCGTGTTGCTGTTGTATCTATGAGGAGATTTGGTCTAATAACATTCCATCCAGTTCTCGCCCAATTTGATACAATTATAACATTGATTCCCAGTTTTTCTTCATCAACTATTCGACCAGCTAAATCATACATGAGTTGCTTCATTTCTCCCTGAGGCATTTTCACAACAAAGAATTTCATTTTTTTACCAGATGCTTGGTACAATTCTGCTGTCGGAGCTTTCACGAAGCGAGATGCGATGATTCCATAATTGTAGAAATCAGTTATCCATTTCTGCACGTGACGATTTTTTAAACTCAATCTTGATATAAGTTTAGGAATATCATCTTTTTCTATTAATCCGGGCAACGATTTTTGAAGTGGCTTAAGAACTTCTTTTACAAATTCCGCAGGTCTTATTGCTCCTATCGAAGTAAGTCTATTGGCATATTTCATTAAAACAGAATCAAACAATTCTTTGAATTCACTGCTATTCTCTGGAGAAAGATCCAACCCCGTTGTCAGGAGTCTAAATAGAATATCCCCCAATTCATTCTTCATAATGTCCTCTTTTATGTAATCTGCAATTCGTTGTGGAGTCTGATTTTTCTGTGTCCAACGAAGATATATTTCACTTGAAAGTACAGCAATAGGATAGAGTCCACGTTGGTTTAGTAATTGAGCAAAAATACCAGCTACACCTGCGTATCCTGGATTAGCAGGTCCTTCCTCCCATCGAATACGTTTACTTTTACCAAAAACAATTACAGCATCTAGCCTTCTTACAGCTCTTTCTGCTTTAATTATCGAATTCACTGATTCTACAAGTCCTTCGCCCATTCGATAGTGGTAACTACTTAGAGATATGTAAAGGCCTAGGATTGTAGTTGATAGAAGATCTCTGATTTTATCTCGTATTTTGGTCTTTGATCGCTTTGAACTAGCAATTTTATATAGTGATTTTGTATCTAACTTTTTTCCAAAATCTTGCATTTCAAGGCGATATGTGATATCTGGAGAAATTAACAGACTGACGAATTCTTGCCGCAATTTCATCAACAAATCTAACATTACTGTGAATCTACTCTTTCTCTCATATTGTTCATTGATTGGGAGATCAACTATCATTTTCTCAAGAAGATCAGAATCAGATAAATTCTCGGCAATCTGAATTATGCTAATCAGCTGCCATTCATAGAAATTCAAATCTTCGCCGCTTTCCCAACTGTGATAGCGCTCTGTTAATGCAATCTCTTGGTCCGCTCTTCCTGAATAGATTCCCAAAATATCCCGACCAATGGTAATCTGTTTTTCCAAGGGTATCTGACTAAATACTGTTCTCAAATTCACTGAACCTAGAATATCAATGAATTCACGTATTGACGATTTATAGGCATCAAGAAGAGCGAGTATAGTTCTTTCTCTATTAGAATGAGTAAATGGAAACCCAAACTCAGCAAATGGAGCAACAAAGCCATATGCTATCAATTCAGCTGACGACAGAGTATAGACCAGTTGCAATCCTAAATCTTGAAATCGTTGCCTGAATGCTACTGCTGTTCCAGTGAAACCAATGAGCCCATCTATACTTCCGTCATGCAACCATTCTAGGAATAATTTCGTAATCTCTGTTGAAACACTATCATAATTAGCGACAACCTTATGAACTTCGTCTAAAATCACATACCGGATGTTGCTACCCTGAAGGAATTTTTCGATGGAATTGGTATCAAACCCCCCTTTCCCTTTTGAAGACCCTAACTGAGCAAGAGATTGATATGTCATGATAAGAATAGGTGGAGAGGAGTCTAACTCCTTCTTATTTGATTCATAATCAATCGGTGTGCCTGCATATACATCATCAGGTGGAAGTTGGAGTCCTATGGATTTATAGCATAATTCTCGAATCCATTGTTGTTCGTAATTAACTGTTGGTACTAGAATTAGTATAGACTCACCTGATGACATTGATGTCATCCAATCTTGAATTGCCATCATACCAATGAGTGTTTTTCCTGAACCTGTCGGCGCTTCAATTAGCTGCCCTTGATATCCATACCCTCGAAAAATCGTGAATGCGTCACGTTGATATGGCCGTGGAATCGCTGAACCAATCAGATTAAAGTGAGACCACGCACTATATTTTGATTTCATAGTTTCTGAAAGAAGAAGATCAATCAATGCAGAAACGAACATGTCCGTGATTGACTCTCCAAATGAAGTGAGTTTCTCGAAGAATTTATGAAATGATTTTCTACGGTTTATAATATTAGAAACACCTGGAAAACCCCCCATCTGAAATTCTTTATAGAGTTCTGGACCTAGAAAAGACTGAAGACTTGTATCATCTAAATTTGAGTGTATATATGTTCGTTTTGTTCTTGTATAGCTTGTGTCTGTCTTCATTAAGTGCCCTTTCTCTACTAACTCGAGAAGCTGCTTTTTGATAACTAAAGTTGCAATTTCCTGCACGAAGATATGTTGATTTACATCTTCTACTAGTTTCGATTCCTCGAGGGTTCTGTCTGATTCCTCAAATGCTTTAATGATGAGGTCGGATATTAATGACTTCAATAGAGTTTCATCTAAAGTCAATGGGAATGGTATTGTATTTGGTGCCTTATTATGCATCTCATGAAGTGGTGCATTGAGCGCAATTAGACTTCTTAGAGAAGACACCATTAATTCAGAATTCCCATTAAGAAGCGAATGTCTCATTAATTTTAATGTTAGTTCATAAAAGTCCGCCAAGGCATAAAAGCAGCCTTTCATCATAGCAATGTTTCCAGTTTTAAAACTCTCAGTGAAATCTCTATGAATTCTTGAAGCAAAAGATTGAGCTCGCCAATATTGTACGGATCTTATTGGGAGACTGTCACGGTCAAAATGGATTCGTGTTACTGGTTCCATTAAGGGCATTGTTTCACCCTCAATTGGTACGTCAGTGTCGGATTCGTCGATTTCATCTTCCAAACCTAATCCTCCACTATCTCACTTATTCTCCTTAGCGCCTTTTATGAGGGCCACATTTATTCTCTCAATTAATTCTCTTGGACTAAATGGTTTCGTGATGTAATCATCTACACCCATGGATAGCCCCTTAACCATATCTGCATCTTCCGTCTTTGAAGTTAGCATTATTGTAACAGGAGAGTCTTCTCGAAGTCTTGCCTTCACTTCAGTTACTACTTGATATCCGTCTTTTCCCGGCATCAGTATATCTACAATCATAACATCAGGTTTGTCACGAAGTACTTTCTCGATACCCTCATCACCATTTGAGGCTGTGGACACATCGAACCCTTCTTTGGACAATTTCATACGGATAAGTTGCAAGATGTCTGCTTCATCATCAATTGCTATCACCCTAACAACAGCATCTGGTTTTGGGTCAACTCTTATTTCCTCAAATTGATCTCTTATTATAAACGCTATTTGTATCGAACACGCATATGTAATACCTCCAAAAATAAGGAGTACAATAGCATTCGGAAGACCTATGCTCAAAGCTACAATTCCTGGAACGATTGCAAGAATCGTCCCCATGGATAAGCCTAGTATCGCAACAAGGAAAAGTATCAGCTTCTTACTCCTCATTCTCATCCTAAATTACAACCTGCCTTTTATTTTCATGATATTAATGAAAATAGCAATATTATCACATTATGCGACATGGTGAAACCTGCCTTAGATGTCTGAATTCAATTTTCCCAATTGTAAATGATTGATGATGAGAATCTTAAAGAACTATATAAATCATGAATGTAGAGTTCTTGAACAATTCCTTGATGATTTCTTCTTTGACATGCTCTTGGCACTATGATTTGGACATCACGCGGATTGACTGGTGTTGTGAGAGTCTAGTATTGGACTCATCCTTCTATTTGCAGGGATTTTTGGAGCAGCAGCTGGAATACTACTAGGTCCAATAATTCGAAGTAGAGGATATGGGTTCTCAATCGTAGTTGGTATTATACCGCTATTTTCGTCTATTTTCTTGTTTCTCCTAATTGGAGATATTACAATACTTGATGCATTTCCCATGGTTGGTCTGGCTCTTGTACTAGTTGGATGGGCGGGAGGCATTCTGTTTCCTCTGATGATTACTTATAGTCAGATCATTTCCCCTGAACGAAGAGGTGTTCTTGCGGGTGTTGTGACCTCAGCATCTTTCTTTGGTGTTGCGCTCATTCCCTCAGTGTACGAGCCATTATTTCACATTGGAATGCCTTCTCTATACTTGGAGATTCTAGGTGTTTCTGTATTGTTGCTGATATTCATCTCAATCTTATACCGGAGAGTCGAACCCTCGAAATAATCTAATCTAAGCAGTGATAGATGATTTCAATTGTTCAACTATCTCATCAGAAGTAGGACGTCCTGTAAGAGTTTCTTCACCTATCTCAATTCTCGGAATCAGTTCTTTCATTTTACGTTTCTGAAAGAAGCTATAGTTTGAGATATCAACAATTTCCAGACTTAGTCCTAGTCGCTCAGCATCTCTTGAAGCCGCATCCACCAAAATACTATGGTCTTGGGGTAGAGCTCTACTAGCCTTTCCTAGGGCATTTCCCCAATCTGAGGTATTAGTACTTGAGCACATTGGATGTCCTATGGTGTCCATATCAGCTGCATGGATTGTTCTTGATTCCGATTCAACAAATACTCGAATCTTTAATTCTTCACTAATCAATATTCAACAACCTCTAGATTCCTGAGGGATTGATAGAACTTCTAATAATAAGGAGATAGTTTACAGCATGAAGTTTGATCTAGTGGTGTTGAGAATACTAGGAACCACCCTTCATGATATCAGCGATGTTTCCAAAAAAGTGATCCAGGGTCCTACTCTTTTCCATGTACTCCTCTATCTTTGCAATGAGGACTTCATCTTCACCGTATCCACCTACAGAGTCTGAAGCAATCAATGAGTGAATATTTCCGTTCAGGTCAAGAATATTTCTTGATGTGCGAAGGATGTGAGATAGCATTCGCACAAGAATCCTTGAATTATCTATACTTCGAATGTTGAGTACTTGGCTATAAAATAGGAATTGTAATCTGTTAAGAATCTCCATTTTGTTGACAAGTTCAATCAAGGCTTCAGGTTCTTCCTGCTCAATCAAATTCTTATGAACATCCTGCCAGTAATATTGATCCTCTAACAGTTTCACCAGATATTTTTGTACAATCTCGAAATAAGGCACTGATTCATCAATTTCATCGAGCTCCAACTCTGTGAATTTCACTGCGACCTTCATAGAGAACTCGTCGAGGTATCGCTTGACAGACGCTTGGTCTTGAGACAGAACAAGAGCAAGAAGGATTCCATAAATGCAGGAGGCGCAGTCAACTGTGATCTCAGTGGGTCCAATTGCGTAGAGTCTGATTGACTGCATCAACATATCCGACTTGATGTCCTCCTTATGGATGCGTATCTTCCATCCTTGAGAGGAGCAGTAGGTGTGGCCATTGTAAGTGTATATAGAAGAGTAACATGTTCGCCCGTCACCAATTTCAAACTGCTTCACCAAATCGAGTGTCGCATCTTGGTTGAGGATATCTGCTGCGAAGATTGAGTGTTCGATGTCGATGAGACTGTCATCATTTATACAAATCAACTCGCCCTCAAAGTCTTTGAAACAAGGACAAAAGTTGTATATTGTGACCTCTTTCTCCACAGGTGAAACCTTCCATGTTGTACGATCTATTACGGTACATACATGTCATTCATTAATGCATATGACCATTCTTTGTTTCTATAGCAATATCATCTAATCTGCATTTGATGCATCGCAAAGATCACAACCCGACTTCTGGTTGAGTTTTGAAACCTTCATCTGTGTTAAGACCTAACTCAAATCAGTAACATTCGAGAGGTAAGATGATAATCCTACACTTCCAGTATAGCATCACTTAGAGCTAAACCTACGATCCTGCACTAGCTCCGTATGAGTTAAGTATCAGAGAGACAAGTGCAGTATGGTTGATTATAATGAAGACTGGAGAGGAATATCTACAGAAAATTTTCCAGATGAAACCCAATGTGATCATTGATGGCAAAACCGTCGGTCGTGATGATCCACGATTGCTAGCGGTTGCTAAGATAATGGCGCTTACCCTGGATAAGGTTCATGACCCTGATTTCAAGGATTTCCTCAATGTGGAATCCAAGGAATTTGGTACGATTAATCGCTTCACACACATTCATCAAAGTGTTGATGATCTTCTGAAGAAGCAGGAACTTACTAGAAAAATTTGTCGTCTAACTGGAGGATGTGTCTTTCGTTGCATGGGTATCGATGCAATGAATGCATTGTCCATCATAACTCATCGAGCTGAAGCAATGACTGGTCAACCCTATAACCAGCGATTCTTGAAGTATCTGAAATACTGGCAGGAAAATGATATCGTGGGTAGCTGTGCGCAGACTGATGTCAAGGGAAATCGTGCTCTGAGACCCCACGAGCAAGCGGATCCTGACCTATATCTTCGCGTTATAGAGCATCGTGATGATGGCATAGTTGTACGAGGCGCAAAGAATCACATTACAGCCGCAGCGGTTGCGGAGGAGATAATTGTGGTGCCTACACGAATGCTGACTCCGGAGGAGGACGAGTATGCTGTTGCTTTTGCTATTCCCGGTGATTGGGATGGTGTCAAGCTCGTTACGCGAGCATCGAGCCATAAGCGTGAACATTTCTCCTGTCCCGCTGGCGATTTTGGAGATGTGGAGAATTTCGTTATCTTTGATGATGTATTTATTCCTAATGATCGAATCTTTCTTGGTGGAGGTAAAGGTGAACATGCGTTTGGAGGATGGACTGCACTCCTATTCGCTCTTTATCATAGGCACAGCTACACTGGATGTAAACCCGCAAGTACTGAGCTTATACTAGGTTTCGGTGCGCTAATCAGTGAATACAGTGGTATTGAAGATAAAAAACATGTACAGTCTAAACTTGCAGAGTTGATTAGTGTAAGTGAGCTTGTCTATGCTTCGGGAATTGCAGCCGCGTATAAAGCAACTAAGGATGATTCTGGAACAATGATTCCAGATGCTGTGTTTTGCAACGTCGGTCGAAAGCATGCTGGAAAGAACTACTACCATGAACTCGAAATTCTGGCTGATCTGGCGGGTGGACTCCCTGCAACGCTCCCTCACGAAGCAGACTTTTACGATGAAACAATCGGGCCACTTCTCCAGAAATATATCAAGCGGAAAGAAGATGTTCCAGCCGAAGATATATACAAGCTCTATCGAGTTCTTTCTGATATGTTGTGTTCTTCCATTGGAGGAGTTACTGCAGTTGCAGGTCTCCATGGAGGAGGAAGCCCTGCGATGGAGGACGTAGCCATCTTGAAAGGGTATGATATTGATTTGAGAAAGAAGATGGCGAAATACCTAGCTGGTATATGCGAGGACTAAACTGTCAACGAAATTGCACTCATCATTAGCAGGTCAATTATACACGTAAGAAACTATCGAAAAGGCAAGGTTATGCTTAAGTTTTGATAATTTCCGTACTTTAAGGTAAAGCGAATTTAACCAATACTTAAATAGCGCCTCACATGTTAATGATGACCACATCTCAAAAAGTAGGGAGAGATGAAGGAGAGAAATCTATGGAAACTAAGCAAATTGTCGCCGTAGTTATCATCGTCATTATAATAGGAGCTATTGCTGTTGTTGGCTTTATGTTTCTACCACCAGGCGCATATGGCGCAGTAGTCGTAGGACAGTTAGTCACTCCTGGCGCTCCTGCTGGAACTCCAAGTGACCATATTATCATAGTAGGAATCTTAGATCCTATGACCGAAATACAAGGTGAAGGAACTTGGTACGGATCCTATTTGGCTTGCGATGAGATTAACACCGCTGGTGGTGTTGTAGTCGGTGGCGAAACGTATTACTTCGGAATTATTTCCGAAGACACGTCTGAAAGTGACACTGAACTTGATTTAACTAAAGGGACTGCGGCTGCAACGAAAATAATCACAGAAGATAATGCCCAATACATTATAGGTGGATTCAGAACCGAATCTGTACTAGCATATGAAGAACTCATAATGGATGAGAAGATGCTCTTCTTTGGAACGGGCGCTTCTACTGATGTATTCTGTCAGAATGTGATTGATGATTATGATAGGTACCAGTACTTCTTCCGTACTATGCCAATTAACTCAACATCATTGGCAAGATCGCTGTTAACGTACATAGCGTATCTGGATGGCTATCTGACTGCAGTAACGGGCGAGAATATAACAAAGGTTGCGATCATCCGTGAAGGTTTAGACTGGACAGAAGGCATGAGTGCATTCCTGAATGGGTACCTGCCCTTGTACGGTCTCTCAGTAGTGAAAGAGGTTGCATACCCGATCACAGCTGAGGCTGCAGACTTTGCTACGTATTGGTCGCAGATTGATGCTGCTGGAGCGCAGATTACGATTCCAATCATATCCGCCCAGGGCGGAATCCTGATGACCACACAATATGCTCAAGCTGAAGCAAAATGTATTATTGCTGGGATTGATGTGATGGCACAACTTGACACCTACTGGGGTGAGACTGGCGGTGCCTGCGAGTATGAAGTCGTATTGCAATCAACACTTCGTACAAACAAGACTTCAAAGACAATTCCATTCTGGGATGCATTTCTCGACCATTATAATTCAGAGCCACTTTATACCGCAGTGGGAAGCTATGATGCTATGTACATTTTGGCAGAAGGTATTCACAGAGCACAGTCATTCAACTCGACTCTAATTGTACCACATTTAGAATTGATGAACCGTGCTAATCCATTTGAAGTTTCAGGTGGAAACGATGCTTTCACAATAAGTCATGATCTGTTACTAGGCCCGAATTATAGCTTTACGCTATTCACTCAATGGCAGGCGGATGGTGTTAAGGAAGCCGTTTCAACTGGAGGTCTGCTATATCCAGAAAACATTGTGACTGCAGCATTGACACTACCCCCGTGGGGAATAAACGAGTAAATCACACAAATACGAAATCAGTTGAGTTCGAACTTCCCCCCTTTTTATAAGGGGGGTTGTTTCTTCTTTTTTGAAACCGATTTTAGTGAACTGGTGTAATAAGGGGTGTAGATATTGATTGAAGAAATACTCATCTTCGGTACAGTGCAGGGAGCTCTTTTAGCTCTCCTAGCATTAGGCTTCTCTTTGGTTTATGGTGTAGGTGGAATACTTAACTTGGCTCACGGAGCATTCTTCGTGATAACAGCCTATATGATTTATTGGACAATCCCATTCGTCGGATTTTGGATGGCCGCGGTTATTGGTTTGGTCACAGTAGTGGGAATTGGAGCCTTCACATATCTGGGCTTAATGAAGCCTTTGCAGGAATCACACATCGGTATTGTTTTGGTGACATTCGCATTGGCTTTCTTTTTCGAACAGTTTGTGAAATTCGTAGGAGATCCAAAGACTCACTACATAGTGCCATTTGTGCCAGGGACAGTCACATTCCTTGGAGTCACTTTTCCAGCACAGTTCATCGCTTTGATTGTTGGGTCCTTGATTCTCGTCACATCAGTTACTATATTCATCAATAAATCGACGATTGGCAAGTCGATTCGTGCTGTATCTCAAGATTTTGAAGCTGCCAAACTAGTTGGAATCAACACAGATATGGTTCTAATGACAACTGTGATGATATCAGCATTGCTTGTCGGATTTGCCGCAGTTTTATACGCTCCAGGAAATTTCATTGCACCCAGAATAGGCTGGAGATATCTGCTACTTGCGTTTTCAGTGACAATCTTTGGAGGCATGGGTAGCATTCCAGGGAGTATCGTTGGAGCGTTTGTAATGGGGTATGCAACATCATTAACAGACTTTTTGATAAGTCCGACTTTCTCTGTGATAATACCAATTGTTGTGATACTTGTAATGCTCTTGGTCAGACCGCAAGGATTGCTAGGAAAGAAGGAGCTGCAATAACAAATGATGGGTATTCAGGTCGATTTTCAGTCTCTGATTGGACGTTTTAAAGTATGGGTACAAACATTCCGAGGGAGTATAACACTATTCTGCCTAGTAGGACTTTTGCTCGTACCATTGTCTGGGAACGAATATTTAACAACAGTCCTAGTCACCGGAATGATACTTTCAATCTTTGCTGCGAGCTGGGACCTCTTGGCAGGGTTTGCTGGACAAGTCAGTTTTGGACATGCCGCTTTTTTTGGAATATCAGGTTATTTTGCAGCAGCATTCATCAAATTCGCTGGTGCTCATTGGATTGTTGCAATTTTTGTCGGTGCTGGTTGGGCTGTAGTGTTTAGCCTAATAATTGGAATTCCCTGTTTAAGATTGAAGGGACCATATTTAGCACTGGGGACTTTGGCATTTTCTCTCATTCTCTGGAATCTATTTTTGACTGGAACATGGCTTGGCGGAACAGAAGGAATCTCAGGGTTGCCCTCGATTGGAGATATCTTTGCGGTCTTCTATATTATGGTGGCCTTCATGGTTGCTTCACTAGTTATAATGCGTGCTATCGTTGATTCAAGACTGGGTACAATCCTGAAGTCAATTCGAGATGATGAAACCTGTGCCGATGCTTCAGGAATTAACACAACGACCTACAAGCTTATCGCATTCATGATAAGCGGATTCTTTGCAGGGATTTCAGGCGCTCTTTTTATTCTGCACACAACAGCAGTAAATCCTGCTTTCTTTCAAACACTCTATTCCTTCTATGCAATAATAATGGCCGCAATCGGAGGAATGGCGACAATCTATGGGTCAGTTATTGGAGCACTCCTTTTCACATTACTCAGCGAGTTCCTAAGACCTCTCGCGGACGCTGCGTTATTGATATTTGCCATACTTCTGATTGTGATTATTCGGTTTGCGGAAGAGGGAATTATGAATCCATTCTTGGAGCGAGTTCAGGATCTTTGGGATATGATACGAGGAAAGTAAAATGGGTCTAATATTAGAAGTTAAGAATCTTACAAAGAAATTTGGCGGACTTACTGCGGTCAATGATGTCAATTTCGAGGTGCATCGCGGAGAGATACTGGGACTGATTGGGCCTAATGGAGCTGGAAAGACTACAGTTTTCAACCTCATATCTGGTTTCGAGAAACCCAACTCCGGTTCTGTCCGTTTCGATGGGGTGGATATAACTGGGAAGAAGCCCTATCAGATCGTGAATTTGGGGATGGCTCGGACGTTTCAATTGGTCAAGTCGTTCCGTTATCTCAGCCTTCTTGACAACATATCTGTTGCATGCCTCTCACCTCGGGGAAAGGAAGCATTCGGTTCTTCTGGAATAGATGAAGCAGCAAGCTCGATACTCTCTTCAGTTGGCCTTGTGGATAAAGCACGACTTCCTCCTGTAATTCTACCTCATGGGGATCTGAGAAAGTTAGAGATAGGAAAGGCACTTGGCACAAATCCAGAATTACTTCTTCTTGATGAACCGTTTAGTGGTCTTGCTCATGAAGAAAGATTAGGAATAACAAAGTTGATTCAACAACTAATGGATGAAGGAGTCACTATTTTTATGACTGGCCATGTCCTACGTGAATTAATGACATTAGTACCAAGAGTTATTGCAATGCATCAAGGAAGAATAATTGCAGAAGGACCACCAAAGGAAGTTGCAAACAACAAGATTGTGCTTGAAGCATACTTAGGACGGGGTGAAGGATTTGCTTGAACTAAAGAAAGTCTATCATTACTACGGGAAAGCAAAAGCTCTCGAAGAGATCAATCTCTCAGTGGAGGCTGGTTCATTAGATGCGGTCATCGGTCCAAATGGAGCGGGGAAGTCCACGCTACTTCGAGCTATATCAGCCCTTGAGGAAATCGACAGAGGGAAAATCATCTTCAATGGCGAAAGGATTGATGAGCTGGAAGCGCATGAAATTGCCAGACGAGGTATCGCTCATTGTCCAGAACGTCGACGATTGTTCTATGATATGTCAGTCATGGAAAATATTGAACTAGGGGCATATTCTTTGCAGGACAAGTCCAAGTATTCAGGACTCTTAGACTTTGTATTTGAAACTTTTCCACGACTGCATGAACGAACCAAACAGCGAGCAGGTACACTTAGTGGTGGTGAACAACAAATGTTAGCCATTGCAAGGTCGCTAATGTCAAATCCAAAACTCCTACTACTCGACGAACCTTCTCTGGGGTTGGCACCCAGGGTGAAAGACAAAATCTTTGAATCTATAGAACTGATAAAACACGAAGGAACTACCACACTCTTAGTAGAGCAGGATGCCATGTTAGCTATGGAAGTTGCTGATAACATTCATGTCCTTGAAGATGGAAAGATAGAGATGAGTGGCACGCGGGAAGAACTTGAACGAGAGCCTCGAATCAAGAGGGTCTACTTAGGAATCTAGGGGGTAATATAATGTCAGCATCTTTAGAAGACCTTTTACGTGATGCGAAAGTTGAACTTGTGGTAGCCAGAGCAGAGAAGGATTCTACTGTCATAAATGAAATTGTCGAGCATCTAGATAGTGATATTCGCTCAATTCGATTCAACGCCGCCTTATCTCTAGGAGAACTGGGTGAAAAAGCAGCTACCAGTGTTTCAAAATTAGTAGATTGCTTAGAGGATAATGATTGGAGTATATGCAGAGAAGCAACAAAGTCACTTGGTAAGATTGGTGAAGCCGCAGTTGAAGCTATACCCAAATTGTCAGTCTTATTGACTGATGAGGAAGTAACAATTAGGAAAGAAGCTGCAATCTCTCTAGGGAAAATAGGTGTCGCAACAGATGTGGCTGTTTCAAGTCTTATTGCGACTCTGGATGATGATAATGAAGAGATTCGGACAGAGGCTGCGAAAACCTTGGGAAAAATGGGACAGGGTTCACACGCCGCGATTCCAAGATTGATAGATAGTCTGAAAGACCCGGCTTGGACTGTTAGGACTGCAGCTGCTCAAGCTATAGAAGGAATAGGTAAGGGTTCTGTTGACGCAATTCCAACTCTAGTTAATACATTGGAAGACAATGACTGGAGAGTCCGATATAGATCAATAAACACTCTAGTAGAAATCGGTGAACCAGCTATCCCTGCTATTCTGGATGTCATGAATCACACTAATCCCATCGTTCGCAAAGGGGCAATAGAAGCATTGGGTGAGATGAGAGTTACTGATCAGAAGATAATTGGAGATATTGCTTCATTATTGAAAGATAAAGTTGAAAGTGTCCGAGGAAAAGCAGCTGATGCTCTTCGGATGATTGGTAAAGATGCAATTCCTGCATTAATTGATTCATACAACTTTGCAAACAACAAAATGAAAATTATAATCATCTCATCGATTGGTGGTGTTGGTTCCGAAGCAACTGAAGCAATCCCAGGTCTAATCGAGATTTTAAAAAGCGGAGGTACTGATGTACGAACAGAGGCTGCTAGTGCATTAGGAAAAATAGGAATTCCTGACGAATTAGTTATTCAAGCGTTAATTGACGCTTTTGCAGACACTAAGAGCGAAGTTCGTCGTGAAGCTGCATTAAGTCTTGGAAAACTAGGTCCTGAAGCTTCCGCATCTATCCCTGCTCTGGTAGAGGCCTTGGGTGATAAGAAACCTGATGTCAGATGGCGAGCATCAGAAGCTCTGGGGAAAATAGGGGTTTCAAATACCAATCTTATTCCAGCTTTAGAGAATATGCTCCATGATGAGTATGATTACGTTTCTGAGGCAGCCCAAGAGGCACTCGATTTAATAGGTGGAGAATAATCTACGCAGGAAGAATCAATATGTCAGAAGATCCTTATGCTGCTAAACCTTGGTTGAAACATTACGAAGAAGGTGTACCTGAAACAATAGATTATCCTGAGATTAATCTATATGAGTTTCTTGACAACACAGCCAAAGAATTTGGCAAACAAACTGCAATTTGGTTCATGAAAAGGAAGATTTCTTATAATGAATTCAAAGACATTGCTGATAGGCTTGCAACCGCGTTGAGGGATTTAGGAGTAAAGAAGGGTGATACAGTCGCTATTATGATTCCTAATTTTCCTCAGTATCTGTTTAGCTTCTATGGAATTCTAAAAGCTGGCGGTATAGTCACAGCTTGCAGTGTCTTATTGACTGAACCAGAAATTGCATACCAGCTAAATGATTCTGGGGCTGAAACTATCATTGTCCATGATTCTCAACTTGAGAAAATCAATAACATAAAGGACAGAACCAGACTTCGGAACATAATCATTACTAGTGTCATGGACTACATTCCAAATGCTCCTAGAGACCCTCCTGAAATAGCTGGCACAATTCAATTTCTTAATCTAATCAATCGAACAAAACCAGATCCACCAAAATTCGAAATCGATCCGAAGACACAAGTCGCAGTGCTCCAATACACAGGAGGAACATCGGGACTTCCTAAAGGAGCTATGCTCACACATTATAACTTGGTGTCAAATGCTATTGCTGTCTACAACTTAGTGGCTTCCCAAATGCAGCGAGGAAAGGACACAGGACTTACCAACCTCCCCTTATTCCATATATACGGGATGACTGTGTGCATGAACGTGTGGATCTACAATGGTTCTCGAATTGCATTGAATCCTGACGCTAGAGATCAGAAATCACTGTTTGAGATAATTCGAGACACAAAACCCGCAATGTTTCCTGGTGTACCAACAATGTACATGCGGCTCCTAGAGCGCGATGACCTTGAGGATTATGCAAAGGATTTGAAATCAATACGGTTCTGTAACACAGGTGCAGCGGCCATGCCTCCTGAAGTTTTACACGAATTCGAGAAAAGAACTGGCTGCGTCATAATCGAGGGTTATGGATTGACTGAATGTTCGCCAGTCACTCATAGCAATCCTGTCAGCGGATTGCGGAAAGTTGGCTCTATTGGGATTCCACTTCCAGACACACAAGTTCGAATCGTAGATGTCGAGGACCATACCAAGATTTTGCCCATCGGAGAAACGGGTGAAATCCTGATAAACGGACCCCAGAGGATGATGGGTTATTGGAATAAACCAGATGCTACTGCTGACCAGATTAGAGACGGATGGCTTTTGACTGGTGACATAGGTAGAATGGATGAGGATGGATACTTCTTCATTATGGATAGAAAGAAAGACATGATCAATATCAGCGGGTTTAAGGTATATCCTCGTGAAGTAGAAGACGTTCTCTTTGAACACGAAGCTATTGAAAATGCGGCAGTTGTTGGTCTTCCAGACCCTAAAACCATGGGAAACGAAATCGTCAAAGCGTATATCGTCTTGAAAGAAGGATACAAAGCAAGTGATGAGCTTCTAGGCGAAGTCCGAGAGTTTTGCCGGACAAGTTTGTCACCCTATAAAGTCCCGAAAGAGATTGAGTTCAGAAAGGAACTTCCTGAAACACTAGTAGGAAAAGTGCTGCGAAGGGAGCTGAGAGAACAAGAAGTTCCGAGAGAGGAATAGAAGTTTCCGTGACAAACACGGAATGCTATTTCAGAATTAATCTGGGTAAAGACTCAGGTAGCTGGAGATATCATTGAATACAATCTATATATTCTTGATTCACCCTTGGTGCCATCAATTCGTTATGAAATCAAACTGAAGATTCTGAATCTAATTAATTAGGTTCTACTTTCTCATCATCGATTTCGAACATCTCAAATAGTAGTTACGCTCAGAAAACAGATCACAAGAGGTTGCAGGGGAACAGCAAATGGAAGCAGATGGGTCGATTACGAAATACTATCCTTTCGTCACCAACGACACCAGAGATATCCTTGAGTCTATAATGAAACGTGCTACTAACTACTATGAGTTCGCCTTGAAACTTGGGGAATACGTAACTAACGTGTCATCATCTGATGAGTTAGCATTCATCGCGGCTGTTCATGCATGGCGTATTCAGGAACAGCCTTTGCTCATGAAAATCAGAGAAAGATATAGTGAATCTCCTGGTATCATCGCATTGACTTACCCTACGATTAGTCTTGGTGATAGATACCAATTTGGTGGTGAAGTAGGTAGAATCATTGACTATGACCTGAAGGCTGAACTTCCCGATTGGGTCCGAATCAAATTACTCCTTCATCGAGCGTACTTTTGCAACGCAGTTCTTCCATCAAGCGAAGCATTTGAAACTCTCGAGAAGATAGGACGACTAATTGAAAGAAATTCAGACTTGGAGTGCTTTCGAGTTAATGAAAAACTGATAGAGTCGGTTACTTATAGTAATGAGGGCGATAACACGAATGCACTCCTCTCAGCTACGAAGGGCTTGGAACTTGCCAGAAAGTATAATCATCCATATCTCACCTCGTCCTTCCTACGAGCACAAGGTAATTTGTTAAGAAATCTCAATCCTGCTATAGCTTTTGGTTATCTAGAAGAATCTAACGCACTCATCAACAAGCTCGGAGTTCCTCAGAGGATGCATGAGGTTCGGAATGAACTTGGTCTAACATGCCTAGTCCTCGGTGAGTTGGATTTAGCACTTGAGTCGTTCTTGTCCTCATTAGAAGTATATGAAACTAGTTTGGGACCAGATGATACGACATCCTTAAACATATCTAGATTGTATGCTGAAATGGGGAATTATCTGGAAGCTTTGGAGTGGATAAAGACGTCCTTTGATTATCATAGGGGAAAGGGCTTCTCAATGATGTATTCTCTCAAGGCAGAAATATTAATTCGCTTGAAACGTTTTGATGAAATCGAGGAGCTCTTGGATCAAGCTCAAAAGTTGGCAATTGCATCCGGTAGTGAACTAGGACTTGGGCAGGTCAAACGCGTTCAAGGTATCTTTGAGGCTTCAATGCAGAGATGGCCTGAAGCAATGTCTTACTTTGAGGAGGCACACTCCTATTTTGAACAATTAGGAACGATGCTTTTCATTAACCAGATACTGTTTGAGCTAGCTAAATGTGAGATGGAACAAGCGATTGAAACCGGTATTGAATTAGATGAGACTGTTTCAGGTCCTTGGATGACTCGACTGATCCATCATGCAGAGAAATTCAAACTACCAGGCATTGCTATGCGAGCGGCAATTCTCAAAGCCAAGTTCTTGAAGTCACGGGAGATGGATGTGGTTGCTCGAGAAATCCTTGAAGAGGCACTTGGTATACTAGATTCTCCGAGTGTTCAAACAATTCGAAACGAAATCAAGGATGAACTTCTCACACTTAGGTAGCTACAGAAACTAGAACCTTTTCCGAATAGCACTTTTACATCAGAAGATTGATACGCATCATTTTGACTTTGCGCGCCTCTCTAGAATCTATATTGACTAGTTCTTGATTCCATATGAGAATAAAATAGGTGATCAAGATAATTAGTTGAAATTCTATTGGGAAAAATAATTGGGCAAAGCAGTGATGGGAGTTGTTTCGTCTTGCGGTTCGACGCTGTAACCTTCAATTCACCTATAGGTGACAACGTGTGTCCAAATTGTAAACATAAGAACCCTGTTCCTCGAGGTGAGTGCGAAGCGTGCGGTACACCATTAAGGAAGCCTGCACCTAGACGTCAAAAATGATTGAAGATACTAGAGCACTTTCTTCCAGATATGAACATCTTCCTTTGTGAACCCGAGCGAGTCGTAGAGTTTGGTCGCGCTCTCGGTTGATGCTGCTCCAAGAATGACGATGCAAGAAGGGTTGTATTTCTGAACACGTCGAATACCTTCAGCACAGACTGCCTTTGCAAGACCAAGTCCCCTAAAATCCGGATGTGTCCCCACAGGCTCTAGTTCAGCCATTCTACTCTCTGGGTCAATCCTGACAGTGACAAACGCTGCAAAGCTCCCATCCGGTGCTTCAACGACAAGATCGAGTTCGTCATTATAGAATTCGGCTTCAGTATAGAGCATTGCTAGCTTCTCGGTCATGCCACAATGTGAGAATACTGTATTGACTACCTCACTGTACAGCTCAAAGTCCTCAGGCAACTTGACATGTCTTACAGTATATCCTTCTGGAGGTTGAAAGTCTGGAGGTGGAAGGTCGAGGGGTCGTACTCGATTGTGTTCACATAACCCGCCATCTTCATATCCGAATTCTCTAAGAATTTCGATACGAGTCTTGAAGCTGTCTGGGACCGGTGTGCCAATCTTTAGCTCTTCTTCATCCCCCTTCCTTGTCTGCTTTCTCTGTTCTTCAAGAGCAGGAATAATCCTTCTTACCAGTCCTTGATGGTCCGGATGCACATTTATCCAGAAATATCCGTAGGGCTCAAGAATTGTTAGAGCAGCAATTGATGGACCTTGTTCATCTACATATTCCCAAATTCTGAGCTTTGAGTCATCCTCACGTTCTTCCTCAGACCCGCAAGGCCCATGTCTTTCATTTTCCAATCTAGTAGGTACCCATGTATAGTGTTCTCCTGTGCGGTTGAATATATCAAAAAGGAATCTGCGTCCTTTATCGAGGTCTTCATCGAAATGATAATCGCGCACCCTGTAGGTCATCTGAATCACTAACGAGGGGAAATTCAATTCAATAAAACTATGAGCCTCTGTGTAATTACTAGAAGCTAGAAGTCTCTCTGCACTAGGAAATCAGATAGACCAATCAGAAACTCCTTGTACTTGCTGTTAAAAGCTGGTTCTGCTTTGTCAAGTGCTTTCTGGCCTGATTCAAGAAGCTCAGCCATTTTCTTTTGTGTTGATTCAAGAGCTCCTGTATCACGGAATAAATCACGTACTCGTTTGATTTCCTCATCTGTGATACCAGGCTTGCCAAGAAGTCTGTCGAATTCTTCTCGCTGGTGGGTATTTGCCCTTGCGTGTACCTCAAAAACAAGCATGGTCTTCTTCCCTTCTCGGATGTCTCCGGATACTGATTTTCCAAGCTTCTCTTCGTCTGCAAAGGACCCAAGAATATCATCCTGTATTTGGAATGCTTTTCCAACATTGATACCAAATTCTTCGAGTGCCTTGATCTGTGATTCAGTGGCTCTAGCGATGGCTGCTCCCATCATCAGAGACCGGTCAAAGAGAACTGCAGTTTTCATTCGAACCATTGTCAGATATGTTTGTGATGTTGCTGTATCATCTGTGATCATGTTCATCTCGAGTAGAACACCATCAACAAGATTCTGGAATGAGAACTCATAGAGGTCATGAAGGTATGCGGATATATCTGGTTCTAAGTTGGCTGCTGTAATTGCCCCCGCACCCATGTTGATGAGAGAATCGCCTCCAAGGATAGCCATTGTCATCCCATGATTGAATGCAGCTCGATCGTCTTTTATCCTATCAAAGTAAAGGTTTCGATAGGTTGCATGGAATGTTTTTCCTCCCCTGCGAGTTTCATCATGGTCGATAAGGTCATCGTGCAGAAGTGAACCGTTATGTAAAATCTCAACACAGATTGCAGCGTCGTAAAGATTCTCAGGAACAGTATCGCCCTTAATTGCTTTGTACCCTAGAACGACAAGGACCGGGCGAAGTCTCTTTCCACCTCGCATGATATACTCCTTGAC
>CAZPWM010000013.1:0-51153 GCA_964590575.1 uncultured archaeon | reverse complement strand
GATTCTTCAGAGACACACGAGTCAAATGGTTCAAACCTAAGAGCAAGGACAAAGCGCTTGATAAGAATACACAGAACTGGTATTCAGTCGTTGAGAAAGCGCTAAAGGTGTTCGTCAATGCGTGCTTACCAGCTGATGAAGAAGTAATTGTCAGAACTTCTGAAGGGTTAATCAATAAACGAAAAATAAGCGAAATTGCAGACGATTGGAATAATCTAGAGATTCTCTCAATTCAAAATGACTTCTCTGATAGTCGATTTGGCGCTCCTGTTTTCGCACCAATTAGAGGGTTTTCAAATTCCGGAAAATCACAGCTTCTTAGAATTACTCTACATGATGGTAGAATCCTGACATGTACTCCGAACCATGTGATTCCCGTTCTACGACCAAAACATGCCATTGGTAAAACAATACGAAATCCAGAAATGCGTATAGAGGAGATTGCGGTTGAGGATTTAGAAATAGGTGATGACATACTTGTACTTCATAACATGCTACTATCAAAATCATCTCCGAAAAAACTCTTCATCCCTGAAATAATAGACACTAGCGATTTGTTTATTGCAATCTCAAGAAGTACTTACAAAAAACGCTCTTATCGAACAAATCAGGATACAGATGATGAATTAATCCAGATTATCAATCGTCAATTTGAATATTCTAAAGTGTCAAAGAAATACAAGTCAGAATGGGATAAATTATCACTCCATGAAAAACAAGTTGTCAAAGATGCTGCGAATGATGGTTTCCAGTTTTCGATTAAAATAGGAAATGAAGCTGGGAAGTGGATTAATTGTATACTTCCTCTGTCCAAAGACTTCTTTTCATTCTTAGGGTGGTATATTGCAGAAGGTAATACCGATAAGAACCGAGTTGGCATCGCACAATATGATATTCACAATCCGGATAATTGTGCCGAAATTGAATCGATAGTTAATAACCTAGGTTGGCCCTTGGCTAATTACAGCGGTCGACAGTATGTCGTTCACTCGAATGTAATTATGCGTTTAATGCATAGCTTATGTGGTTCAGGTGCGAAAAACAAACGGATTCCAATTTGGCTTTTAGACCCATCTACTGCAAGAATTCTGCTAGATGCTTACTTCAAAGGCGACGGCAACTTCAATATTAGAGGAAATAAAAGATATAGCACTGCAAGCAGACAACTTGCCAATGATTTAGTAATGATTCTTGGATCACTAGGTAGATACGTTTCTATTCATCGAAGCAATAATGAAGAGCTATTTAGAATTGTAGAAACTAAGGGACATCGGTATCGACGAAAAGGAAGAGGCCTAATTGACTTCAATGGCACACGTCCAGCCCGTGTGAAATCTATTGTAGCTCTAGGTACTGTCCCAGTCTATGATATAGAAACAGAAAATGGATGGTTTGTCACATCCAACGGGTGTATCGTTCACAATTCTTATGGCGTGACTGGTGCGCAGCACTTCGAACTCTTTTGTATGCCCGCTGCAGAGAGTGTCACTGCATATGGACGTGATGCCATTATCCGAACTAAGGCAAAGGCTGAGTCCATGGGAATTCGAGTTCTATACGGTGATACTGACTCGGTTTTCTTAGACAATCCCTCCAAGAAACAGCAAGAAGAACTGGTGCTCTGGTCTCGCAAGGAACTAGGTATCGACCTCGAGGTCGAGAAGACATACAAGTATGTAGCCCTTTCTGAACGCAAGAAGAACTACATTGGTGTATACAAGGATGGACAAGTAGAGGTTAAGGGTCTCAGTGGAAAGAAACGCAATACTCCCGACTTTGCGCAAGAGGCATTCCGACAGATGTTGGACGTTCTTAGTAGAGTTAATGACCCTGAGGGGTTTGAACAAGCGAAGGCTGAGATTCGTGAGATTGTAAACACGGTCATTGATCGGTTGGAAGGAAAATCAGAACCATATAGTCCTGAAGAATTGGCTTTCAGAATTCAGATGACGAAAGCACTCCATTCATACGACACAGACATTCCTCATGTTAGAGCAGCAAGAATGCTTGTAGAGAAGACCCAAGACCCTACGAAAGCACTACCTGGTACCATTGTAGCATACATAAAGACCAAAGGTCAAGAAACAGTATTACCTGTTGAGCTCGCAAAAGGTGTTAGCTACTGGATTGATAAGGACGCATACATAGATATTTTGAAGAGTGTGTTTGAACAGGTTCTCGATTCAGTCGGTCTCGACTTTGATGAGTTTCTTGGTTTCACAACCCTTGACCAGTTCTTCTAACACGAGAATTGGTTGAGAGTCTGAATAAGAAATTCTTATAGCGGTGGCTTGATACACGCATGAAGACAGAGAGCCAGATTTACACTGATTGCGACGGGGTACAAAGAGAATGAAGTTGAATTATCGTGAATTCTTCATGCAGAAGATGCTAATCATGTTCAAACCCGAAGACATCGAGGTGTCTGCGAAGGACTTCATTTCTACCTACGCTTCTTACATGGAAGACGTTGGGATTGTTGGTAAAGGCCCTGATGGTTATGTAATCTTCCCCAGTAAGACTGCGCCAGTAAAAGAAAACCACACAGAGTTCTTTGCTGAATGGGTTCAATTAAATGACGCACTTGGTATTCATGGAGTCGTGGGAATGGACTTCTATACTGATGGATGGTTTGCTCGTGATCCAAAGTATCAGACTATGGATGACAAGGGTGTAAAGATGGAGCATCAAATCTGTCCCAATCGCAAGGAGTTTTGGCAATATGGTGCTGAGATAGTCAAAGAAATTGGAGCATACCCGATTAACGAGATTCTCCTATTTGGAACAGGTTATATTCGTGACCACTTCTGTTTCTGTGAACGCTGCAGGACTGAGTTCGCGCCAATTGTTGACCAAGAACCGGCTCGACTTAGCTATGCGTATCTCCTTGAGAATGAGGATTATCATGAGAAGTGGCATCAATTTCGTAGTGACAAAGTGCATGAAGGTCTTCAATACCTCCAAGATGCTGCTTCCGAGTCGGATGAGGCTACAGGCCGAGAACATCCATTGAAGCTTTCTGTTGAAGTACTACTTGACCCTGAGACTGGTCTTTCTGAGGGTGCCCGTAATGAATACGGTATTGATTATTCTAGAATTGGTGAGATTACGAAGAATGTATTGATTAATCTGTTTCCGTGGTCTCCAGATCTCCCATCAAAGGGAAGTTCCGAGTATAGTGAACTTGTGGAATCACTCTACTTTGTCAACGAGTTCACCCGAAGAGGCGGCAGAGCATCGCTCTTTCGCTGGGGTGTCACAGCCATTGAACAATTACAGGAACTGAAAGCTCTTGGCAAAGATGTAGGTATTGATCGGATTGTGAGCACATTTCACTATCCATCTGACTACTCTCGCCGACGTGAGAGTGCAATTGGCAATTACTAGAATTCACAGTCTTGCACTACAATAAGGACATACTCTATTATCTGACCTGACACTTCGTCCACATGAGAAGCAGAAACAGTGTCCATCGTTCTCTTTTCGGGAATCATCAGTAAATGGACTGAGCTCTCCTTGAGAGAACAGTGTACCAATCCCTTCAATTGATTCATCGGGTTGATTGTTGCAAACCTTGCACTCTTCTTCCTCGCTGAAAATCCGACTATCTCCTTGATAGCGAATAGTATCTTCAGACTGTCTTGAATCTGCTCTATCCTCCCGCCATGGTCCTGAACGATCGGCATACTGAGAAGTTAAAGATTTCATAGCATGATCAAGTGACTCGAAGTCTTGTCTATAGTCGTCGGAGCCATAGCCTGGGTCTGTTGCAGGACGATTAGCTAATCGCTCTCTTGAGGCTTGGTGTTGCCAACTTGGGTCTAGGTTCGACAGCCCTCTGGCTGTTTCAACGAACTTTACATGAGCATCACTTTTCAATTGTTCATATTCATCTGGTGTAAGTCCGAGAATTTCTAGAGCTCTGTCCCTTTCCGCACATCTCTTGGATAATGGGCAACAATATGAGAGACTACCATGACAGAGGGATGCCATCGCACGGTCCTGGCGTGATTTGAATATTGGAGTGATACGTCTATTTCCAAGGACAAGTGAATCGCCCACAGCCCTCATCTCAGAATACCCGCTCTGTGCCAGAGCTTCCACTATCTCTCGAGCAGGATATGCACGTCCCTCAATGATGATGTGGCCTTCAGTCTTGTCAAGTCGCACTGACCGTTCTGTGCTCTTATTCCCGTCATAGCTATAATTTCTCGTGTCTGCCACCTCTCAAAATACTGACTAGATGTCATACGACCATGCCCTCAGAGCAATACAGGTGTATGTATTATCTGGGTCTGACGCGTGATAGTTATATATCAGCGTCTAGCAGGTATAGTGCAGAGGTTCACGCGGAGGAATTTGAGAAATGGGTTGTAAAGCTGAAGGTGCAGCACAAGGCTTCACAGTTCTTGGTGGAATTGTGCTTCTTGTATATGCCATTGAACGAATCTATCAAGCAATGATGGGTCCTGGTCCCGGTACTTTGGAGGGTGTAATTGAAATCCTGCTCAGTATCATAATCATACTAATGGTGGCTCTCTCCTTTGACGCATGTGGCTTTATTTACTGGAAGGTGCAGAAGTCAGGGGGTCTACTTAGCTTGTTTGGATTTATAATCATCTTGATTGTTTCATATCCGGGAATCACATTAGACCCAATCGCTTGGCTCAGAAGTCTATATACACTTGCAGGTCTTATGATTCTACTAGGTGGACTGCTACTAGTATTCAGAAAGTAAGGTCTGGTTTGCTACTCTCGCCGGCATCGGAAATTAGATAATGAGGATACTTTCTTACAACCCCAGTTCAATCTATAGAAGGTTGATGATATGGATGACAAACACGTTCGGATCCTAAAGGATCTTGGGTTTGATATTGACAAGAATATGATGACCAACGACTATTGGAAAAAGAGAGCTGCTGATGCTCTTGCCCTCACTACTCAAGACCGTGATGTCTATGGCTGTCTTGACCATACTGTCGGTGAAGGAGTCAGGATTTTCGATGTTGAAGGAACAGAATATTTAGATGTCACAGGTGGAGTCGCTGTGAGAGCTCTGGGACTTCGATACAAGCCCTTCCTTGATTTCGAAGAAAGCATCCTAGATGTAGTTCATGAACTACCAGGGATGGATTTTGATGCTATCCCCCAGACTTTACTCGGTGAGCGTGTTGCTGGAATTACTCCAGGAAACCACAAGAAGAGAGTGGTATTCACAACCTCTGGAGGTAGAGCTGTAGAAGGATGTATGAAATCTGCAATGGACCTATCTGGCAAACGTAGATTTGTTGCATTCCGGCCTGCCTTTCATGGACGTACTGGTTATGCCTTGGCACTGACGGCTTCAAATTCCAAACATAAGTCTGGTTTTCCACAGGGCGTGGATGTCATCCGCGTTTACTATCCTTATTGTTATCGTTGTCCATACGGGGCAGAAGTTGAAGATTGTAGTTTGGAGTGTGTTGAGGCACTACGATATGCCCTACAAGTTGAAGGGGATGACATAGCAGCCACCGTGATGGAACCGATTTCTGGCGAAGGTGGTCTTATCGTTCCACCTGCAAAAACAGTTCAAGGATTCTACAAATTGACACGTGAATTTGGGGCTTATTTCATGTCTGATGAGGTTCAGGCTGGAATGGGTCGAACCGGTAAGTGGTGCGCAATTGAAAATCATGGAGTGGTTCCTGATTACATCGCAATGGGAAAGGCAATCGGAGGCGGCTACCCAATGGGGGCTTCAATCGGTCCTTCACCTATGTTCGCTGGAGGGTCTAGACACTCTGAAACTTTCTCTGCAGAACCGAAGATGTCCCTCCTGTCATTATGGCTCTTCAAGCATTTAGAGGATGGTGGCTACCTCAAGAAGAATGCAGAAAATGGCTCCTATCTTCTAAAGCGATTCAATGATCTGAAAGACAAATACGAGGTCGTTGGCGATGCTCGCGGCATAGGTCTAATGGCAGGTATTGAGCTTGTGAAGGATAAGAAGTCCAAGGAAAAGGCACGAAAACTTCGCGATCAAGTCCTGAAAAATGCTGTTCAGAAGCAAAAGCTCTGGATGCTTGGATGTGGCCAAAACGTGCTTAGATTCACTCCTAGTTATATCATAACCAAGGAGAACATAGATGATGCTGTAAATAGGCTTGACAAAGCTATCTCAGAGTCCATTCAATAACAAAAAGAGAAAATGGGATGCTCCCACCAGCTCAAGAGAACTGGTGCGGAGTAAACCTAAACTAAAGCAACAGTAGTATCGCACCGATAATGACTAGAACGCCACCTAGTCTAGCGGTAAACAGGTACATGAGAATACCCATTACTAATACTATAAGCCACTTGTTGCCAAAATTGAGAGCACTAATCTTGATTGCGCCGCTATTCACCAAGGCAATAAGTGAGAACAAGATTCCAAGGATTCCCATAATCAGTCCATCTAGACCAAAGTCCCAGCCTGGTAGAAAAGGCAACCCGGCAATACCTAACACTGTTAGGATACCCTCGATCAAGCCTATAATACCGCCAATAAGAATTAGTAGGTCTCCAATTTTATGTAGATCTGACATTGTATAAATCTCTCTCCTTCTTTGTTGAACACTTAGAAATGTGTTATTTTGTAACTATAACTTGTATATAACATATGAGGTCCATATGTTTTTCTAATACAACGTGCTGATGGACAGCAATAGGGCGGTCTGACAAGTGGACTTGTCACTGCAACCGGTAATGCAACTTTCGCGAGGCAATTCGATTACAATCAACTAAAAAAAGAGAAAATGGAATGCTCCCATCAGTCCAAGAGAACTGATATGGAGCAAACCTATCCTATGCTAACAGTAGTATCGCGCCGATGATGACCAATGCACCACCAAGTGTGCTTAACGAATGTTAACTAGAGCTGTTAACCTATAAGGGTCAGAGTTATTTTGTGAAGTCACCCAATCATGGTGAACTGCAAGGGGTTTTGTCAAATGGATTCGTCATCAACAATCGATGGTTTCGAAGAACCTGCTCAAAGGGATTCAGGTGAATTAATCGAGTTTGAAGGTGATATTGACCCTAGTTTTAACATTCCAAATCAAAGCAAGATTCTCATCATTAGCCTTGATCAATCCTATCTTACTCATGGAATTCACAAGTTTCCAGCGAAGTTCTTTCCGGAACTTCCACGCTATCTGATTCGGAAGTATTCCAATATTGGTGAAACAGTTCTAGACCCTATGTGCGGTAGCGGAACTGCAGTCTTGGAGGCGATGTTGAACAATCGGATTGGGATTGGGATTGACATAGACCCAATTGCTCGACTAATTACAAAGGTCAAAACCACACCAATTGATTCTGAAACTCTAACCCTTGCAGTACAGCACCTTGTAGCGCAAATCCAAGATTTGGATGCCAACTCAGAGTATGAACCACTAATACCTGAGTTTCATTATAGGGACAATTGGTTCCGATCATTTGTCTTAAGAGAATTAGCAATCATCAATGATAGTATTGAAGGGCTTCTCTCAAAACATCAGAATAACACCGAATGGCAAAACATAGGTGATTTCTTCCGAGTTGTCTTGTCCTCTATCATTCGGGATGTATCCAACGCAGACCCCCACTGCACACGAACTGTCCTTCGAAAGAAGGTCGTCAAGAGCCTCTCTCCAGGCGACACCTACTCTAAATTTTCTCAGAAATTGTTTCAACAGAGTAGCGCAATGTATGAGTTCTCCGAGATTTCGCAGAAACTGGATGTCAGTGAAGTTCAGCTACCGATTGCAAACGCCATTCAAACTGGACTTGATACTAATTCTATTGATCTTGCATTGACTTCCCCTCCATACATCAATGCGGTTGACTATCCGCGAACACATCAGTTGGAGATGTATTGGCTTGGTCTTCTTGAAAAAAGGTCGTTATCGTTTGTAAAGAGGAGGTATATTGGCACTGAAGCGGTCTATAAAAATGAGTACAACAATCTGAAGACCTCGGGATATGAGACATTGGACCCAATACTCGAGAAGATATACAACTCAGACCCAAGAAGGTCGTTCATCGTTTTCAAGTTCTTTAAAGACATGGAATTGCAGCTCGCAGAGATGTTTCGGATTCTAAAACCTGGGAGTCGGTATTGTATTGCTATTGGAAACAATCTCATCCGTGGTGTGGAGGTAAAGTCAGACATAATACTCTCAGAGATTGCAACTTCTGCTATTGGTTTTAAACTCGAACGAACTTTCTTCTCGAAATTGATTCGTCACTTCATCCGAATTCCCCGTCCTGAGCGTATGGTGGGTGAATGGATACTAATCCTAAGGAAGTAGCAGTACCATTTTGATGATGTCGCGTATTCCAAGTAACTACCTCTTATCCAAGTCCGCATCGATACTCTTCAAAAGGTCTTCAATTAGAGCGGTGGGAAGATTCTTGGCTTGCTTAACAATTGACTCAATTTCCTCCTCTGGAAGACCTCGTTCCAAAAGCTGTAAGCGAAGCTCCTCGGCCTCGAACTCACTGAGTCTGTCTTCAAACTCAACTTCCTCAAGATGCTCTTTTGGCTCTTTGTCTTCAATTGTCTTTAGGAATTCTTCAACTAGATCCCTCGGAACTGTTTGAGCCTGCTTCATAATTGACTTAATCTCATCTTTAGGCACTCGTTTTTCTTCCAACTCGGCTCGTAGATCTGCAAGTTCCTCTTTAGAAAGCAATTCCTCTTTCTTGACTCGTTTCTTTCTAGTTGGTTTCTCTGGTTCTTTAAAGAATTCGAGAGCAAGTTCTCTAGGAAGACTTCTTGCTTGGTCAATGATTGACTCGATTTCACGGTCACTAGCTTTTCGTTTGATTAGTTCAGAACGAAGTTTCTCAATCTCCTCTTCAGAGAGATGCTCGACTTCTTTTTCAACTGCTTCTACTTTTTCCTTAGGCTGGAAACTTTGAAGAAGCATCTCTACCACATCTTTCGGGAGCTCTCGAGCCTGAGAGATGAATGATTCAATCTCATGTTTTGGAATACCACGTTTTTCCAACTCAATCGCCATTTCTTCGAGCTCAAATTCTCTCATCGTATTTTCAAAATCGATTCCTTTTTCTTCTGGCTCAGCAACTTCGGTGTCCTCTTCGATTACTTCGTAGACCTCTGGTTTAACCGGTGTTGCAGCTCCACCAATTCTTCTTTTTCTATCTTCTACAACTTCTTCTAGAACCTGTTCTATTGACTTATTCTGGACACCTGCAACTCTTATGACCTCCTGCTTAATTACCTCTCTAACAAAACTGGTTTGCTGACTCATCTTCATTTTTGATATTTCAAATCTGAAATCATCAAGTTCCTGTTGGGTCATTCCAGTAAGGATTGAGAGATCTATAATCAGTTCATCGATTTCAGGAACTTCAATTATAATTGGCTCTGCAGGCATTTGAGAAATCTTTCTTCGTACTCCAACCGGTTCATAAAGCTCATTAAACATCTCTGCAACAAGCGCTTGTCTTGCCTGAACACCCTTAGCTGGTTTGGGTATTCGCCCTTTGCGTATCTGTCGAATCTGACCACTAATTATCCTGATTATTTTTGGCACTCTCAAGATACGCACCCATACAAGAGAACCAAGTATCAAAATTATAGCAAGTGCGCCTCCCCATGTGATTGCATTCTGCAATGCAATATCTTCTGCAGACGGACTTACCGAAACGGAAAGCGTTATTGAGTTGGCATCATAGTATGTCTTGTTGAAATGTATTGTGAATCCTGCTACACCTGCTACTCTAAGTGCTACGACTCTGAACTGATAGTAACCTGGACGACTTCCATCAGGACCCAAGAACTCGATTGTTGCACAGTTGGGTGGAAGATTTTCGATTACAATCATCGCATCAGTAATACCCTCTCCTGAGTGTCCTGGCCATGCATCTGAATAATGAACCCAGAAGGTGGTATTCATCCCCCAGTGAAGTGACATTACGGAAGGTCCATCTATTTCGAGACTGGTTTGGATTTTGATAATTGTGATCTCGAAAACAAATTCTGCTGTTGTATAATTCTCAAGCATGAATCGAATATGATATGAAATACTAGAATGCAGACTCCAATCAAGTGTATTGAAGATAAATGAATAGTTGCCATTACCATGATTCGTTAGTATTAGAGTATCTTCATAGACTCCTGGTCCAGTATAAACCGAGTTGTTGATTACAGCGTCAGGAATTCCTCTGGCACTATTTGTATCATTGTAAAGTAACGTGACCGTAAGTATATCTCCATAAGGAATCTGTAGATTTGTCCACGTATCACCTATTCGATATATTTCAGGGAGAAGAACCGCGATTTCAGTAGGAACCGATGCAATATGAATTCTGATCGTTATTTCCGTGTCATCATAGTTTGCTTTACGAAACTCAATTGTGATTGTATATGTTCCTGGTCTGAGCTTTGTTGTATTCATTGGAATACCATAGATTCCTTCGCCTAGATAGACAGCACTACCAGATCCTCCAGCCCATGAAAATGAAGAGAAGTCCGCCTGTACACCTTGCACATGAAAGTTGTCATAATATGTAACATTAACAAGACCAGTCCATCCCCACACCAATTCAGGTGAACCTGGTGACACAATGGTTGCTTCTAGATTTCTTACGAAAATTGATGTAGAATTATCTGCTCTCTCGTAATCAGGATCCGGTGGATTAGCTGAGATAATGAATGTGTGTAGCGCAGCAATACCTTGACTGGTATTGAAGTCATAATAATAATACCCCGAACCACCTATCATGATTCCATTCACAAGTGTTCCATTTGTACCAAGTTCCGGCGAGTTCCATGTGACAACCAGACCGTCTAATCCTGTGGAGAGTGGATACGATGCGTTAAGTGCTGGAGCAAGAACATATACTCCAATTCTGACTACCTCAGACCAATAGAAAGAAGTGTATTCATAGGTTGCAGTGACATTATCGAGCCATACAACCATTTGGATTTTTGAAATTGCCATAATCAGTGTTGCTGATGTACTACCATAGTTTTGTTTTGATGCATCTATCTGAATTTCGTAGCTTCCAAAACCAGCTGTTCCTGTTGGTATTGAAAGTCTGTAATAACCAGGTCTACTTGGTATCTCAACCAACGTTAGATTGGTTTCATAGTCCCATCTTGCTGCAAGATTTGCCTCAGTTACAAGACTGGGACCAAGCGAGTCTTCTAGGTAAACAATTACTTCCGCAGTATCACCATAGGACACAGTGAAGACGTATTTATTTCCCTCAGGAATGATTTCCATTGGTCTTGGTAAAAGTCTGAAAACTAGCTGATATGATGCATCAATGTAGTTTGGCGCACTGCCTTCAATCCTAACGATTATGGTATCTGAAATAGCGCCTAAGCTAGTATCGAGAATCGCTATGTAGTTACCGGGTACCCCTGAAGGCAGAAATGAACCAGGTCCTCCAATCCAGTCATATGTAATGGTCGCCACTGAAATTGTCTGATTCCTAAGAGTATCGTTGATTACCGCGAATATTGTAAGGGGTTCGCCCCAATAAATTTCACTAGTTAGCCTAGGCCCACTCCAAGTGACTATTAGCTCGGAAGGGACGGCAAGAAGGTTAATTTCTATATTCAATGATGTAATTGAGTAGTGTAGTCGATTAGCGTGTACAGTCAAGATTTGTGAGCCAAAATTCAAATTGCCAGTCTGAAGGGTTACGTTATAGCTGCCATCTCCTAGATCAATATATGATGATGAGTCTCCCCAAGTTCGAACCAGACTAGCTCCTGAAAGTGGACTATCATTAGCATCATAATCAACGAGGTATATCATGACCGATGTCGCATAACCTGCATAATTTGTAGGTGCTATAATTGCAGATAATCCAGCAACTCTGTTCCGTAATCCAAATACAACTGATGTCTGAGCAATTTGGTATAGTGGACGATTGATTGTCACAATGACGGATTGTAGACCAACATTCAAAGAATCCATCATGCTCAAAGTAATGTTATATTGTCCGCTACCTAGTACTTGGACTGACCAAGATGATGGTTCCAATCCTGTTGATTGATACCTCACAGAAATCTGTCCTTCAGCCCCATTTATTGGTACTCCATGATCTGTATCTGTAAATTGCATCACAAACGAAATGTCTTCATAGAATGCAACAACTGAGGGTGATGGTAAATCACTTGAAACAGATGTCTGAATTGCACGAACAAGTCCCTGTACTTCTGGTGAAATGATATTGCTATAATATGGACTTACTAAGGCACTCCATTGTACTTCAATTTCAAAGGTGAAACTTCCAAGGCTTCCTAATGAAGGTGTGCTGACAAGAATTCTATAGGTCCCTGAATCAATACCAGTTAACATCTGTACCCAATAGTCAACCCCTTCAGCCAGACCCGGCACCTGATCACAATGAAGAACAATAATTGCGCCTTCTATTGCCTTCCCTGTCCTTTGATCTGTATATATCAAGCTAATATTCATGATATCTCCAAAAGGTGTTTCCTCAATTTGACTCAACTCAATGCTTCCACCTCTACCTACAGTGCTTACAAAGACCGAGGTTGCATCATTTTCATAATACGGTGCTCCCGCAGTCCAATCAATCTGAATTGTTATGTTCCAATTGCTCACTAAGGTCGCGCTAATGATGGTAGAATTGATCAATAGTCTAAATATTGGGCCAATGGATTGAATTGCATATTCGCCATATGCAAGAAGTGTGGGCCCACTGTATACCTTAATGTCGCTGAGAGACACAACCACTCTTTCACCTGTTGATATATCTACGAAAGCGAAATCCAATGTCATGTTGTCAAGGTACCAAGTCTTTCCTGGTGGAAACACGACCTCAACGTTTGTTGGTCTCTCGGTGACTGGAACAATTATGTTCCGTTGAGCATCACGGTAATGCGGAGGTCCTGCAGACCAGTCAGCAATCACCTGCAATGTTTTTGTTCCTGGCACACCTAGGACTGCGGTGTCCACGGAAATTGTGTAGAGACCTGCACTGACTTCAATAATTGTGTAGTCTATTGAGGGCTGAAGAAGTACTACTCCGAAATATAGATGAATTGAACTGCCAGTGATCCCTGATGATGATAATACATCCTTGAACATGATAGTGAAGTTTGCATAGTCTCGATAGTGCGTCTGTGATGGTGCCGATATCAAGACCAGACTAGTGTCCCTTTCGCGCATTTGGAAGGGCACCAAAACATCATCGGACTGATAAAACGGTATTGTATATTCAGAGCTGATATTCAACCAAAGATAATAGGTCTGTCCTAGCTCAAGGATTTGGTTGTAAGTTTCAACTGTGAGAAGATAGTTCTGTAGCGAAGCTCGCCAAATACAGGTAAATTGCCAACTGGTCCCATTCAGAATCTCTAAACTAGTCATAACTCCAGTATCATTTCCTAATGGGACAAGTGAATCAAGATCCTGATAATGTAGAACTATACTAAATGAGTTGCCATATGGAACAGATCCAATAGGCTCAGTTGTCAACAATGTAGTACGAAGATTGACTTCGAGGCTTTTTGTTGCATTTCTGGCTTGATAGTAAAACTGTCCAGATGAAGCTTCAATTCTAAGTAAAACGAGCCCGGGTTGGCTGAAATAGGACGTGTTCAGTTCGATTTGGTATTCCCCTGAGCCTAGGTGCATTATGTGAATATAACTAGAGGGAATCTCTGTTGGTCCATCATATATCTCAATAATGGTTCCTAGGACAGCTTTCGAGTTCGAACCTGCGATGTCAACATATGCAATTGTAAAGGTAACATTATTCCCATAAGGCGTCGCAGGAGGAGTGGGATACGTTAGAAGTGTCTGACGCTCTATCAGTGTTATTTCTATGAGCCGTCCAGTGACATTAGAATAGAATGGCAACCCACTCCAAGCAAGGCTTAGGCTGAGTAATCTCTTTCCTAATGGAGCACCCAATTGACTCGTGTTGAATGAGATTGTATACAATCCATCGAGCGAGTTGTAAGTCATTGTGAAATCAGGTACATTGAGTGATAACGTCATTGCTAGTGAGTTATAAGCAATAGAACTGGCAGCGCCTCCTGTCGTGTCTTCATATGTGAATGAAAATGTGGCGTTCTCACCAAATGGAATACTAGTGGGAGGTATAACTGAGAAAATTGCGGTCCTTGGAAGCACTCTTACTGAAATCAAGTCAGTCCTATTGGTATAAAATGGGGAAACACCAGCAGACCAGTTTATGAAAACCCTCAAGGAAAAGATTCCCGTTCCGCCAAGTATCGAATTATTGAATCCAATAGAATACTCTCCTGGACTTCCACCACTATCTATTTCCCAAATATCAACTTGTGATAGATCAACTGTGACACCAACGAAATCAATGCTTATTATCACATTGAAGGTATCATTTGTAATCCCGCCAGTGGATGGACTTGAATATAGGAACGTGTAGACCATGTAATCGAGGCATGGAGAAGGAAGTGCAGCCTCAGTCAATGTTAGTTCTGTATCCGCTCCTACAATCTCAACATCAACAGATAGGTATTTGTTCTCATACTCTTGGATACTTCCAGTCCAATTGAAGAAGATAGTTAATTGCTGAATTCCAATGCCTCCAAACTGTGAGGCTGCAATTGATATGATGTAATATCCCTCACCATTGACCGTATCGTTTTCCCAATAAATTGTGAGTTGGTGAGTCGTGTTCCAGACTGTACATAGGACAAAAGTAGATGCAATCCCTTGTAGGTGATCTCGATCACCGTAATACACTGAAATATTGATCTTCCCATCAGAAGTTGTATCTTGAACGGGCGATAAGAAACGCAACTCGGTCTTGATTGTTCGAATCACAATAGTGACATTGAATGTAGCTGCTTCATACTCCAATCCAGCTGCAAAATCAAAGACTAAAAGATAGGATGTCAAGGCATCGCTGTCATAGGTACGGATTGTGATACTATACCGATCACCTGTCCAGACAATATCATAGTGGGCTACAGTCCAATTACAAGAATGGCTCAGAGTGGGGATTGGAAGGTTGTGGTCCATGTCAATGTAATCAACATAGAAGGTTTGGGAATCACCTACAGGTATTTCCAGAGTACCTACAGTTGCCGTGGCATATGTTCTGATTTCCCTGATTTGGATGTCAATTGAAATTGTCTTGTTCTCATAGTTTAACGCTGAAGCTGTGAAGTTCACAGTGGCAACTCCAATACTCCAAGAGGAAGTGTCAACCGTTACTCTGTATCTACCACTGCTAATCAATTGCTGACCGAGTTTTCCTGCTCCTACAACATAGAATGTTGCTGTGTCTATACCTTGTCCTCTATCAATATCAACAAACTCTAGGGTAATAACACCATTTGTACTATATGAAATGGTCAGAAGTGGATAATCCGGAGAACTCAGGTCACTTCTAGCTTTGCTGAATTGAAAACTAATGATGGGTGTTTGTGCATTAGAGTAATTCTCAGAAACCCCAAAGACAAGGAATATACGTATCCCGTAAGAACCTCCGGGGAAATACGATTTGTCGAGGGTCAGGACATAGGTTCCTGCAGCCTGGGCTGAAAATGTCTTGATGTTGTAGGCCGTACCATTCTTGTCCCTGATAATAAAGTTGCTTTGAAGAAGACCATTGACTGGCATATTATCATAGATGGAACGTGAATCATTCACGGTCACATAGCCAGTTACTTCGAAGTCATCCCCGATTGGAAAGACGCCCAAGTTATCCCACGAAAGGAATGTAGTTAACTTTTCAACTCTAAGTAATATTACTATAGTTACATCATAGTAGTATCTTGGAGATGTAGTCGCATGCACTGTAATATCAATCGTATAAGTCCCAATCGCCCAATTCTGAGATTCTATTAGGATCTGAAGCGTACCGTAAATATCAGACCCCCCGGTCCATTCCGCGAGAACGCTTGAGAGATTTCCTGAAATTACTGTATTTCCAGCATCACGATCTAAAAATGTAAGAGTGACTGTGACATTCGTTCCCATAGGTATGGAACTGTCATATGCGGCTACAACAGTTGTCCCGTGCGGTCTTACGGTCACAGCCACTGCGATCTCACTTGACTGATAATTCGTGCGAACGATAGTGAAATTGAATGTGTATATGCCGACATTGAATGATTCAACATCAATTTGGATGGAGTATCTACCATCAAGCAAGTCAACATATTGAAATGTTCCATCACCACTCAACGTTCCTCCAGATATTCCCCCGCTACCATGATCAATATCCAACCAATTTATCATGACCGTTGCATTTTGACCCCATGGCACACTTACTGGGTTTGTTTCGATTTGAATGAGGTCTGTTTTAATCTCTCTATAATGAAAGACCACATCGACTGAGCTCTCAATTACAAAGCTTTGTGATGGAATTGTGTTTATTTTGAAGCAGTATGTTCCGACACTCAAGCCTGTTGAATCTATGTTGACAAGATATGTGCCATTATTATAATCTGTAACACCACTGATCGTACCATTTGAGGTAAAGGATGCTCCATCATAATGCGCTCCGGTAATAGCATCTTGGAGATTAACTCTGACGCTAAAGTCGTCACCATATGGTGTTGATGCTGGTGTTCTGTAAGTCAGAACTGTGTTATGTGAGAGCTTCAAATCAAAGAAGGTTGTTGCATCAATAAGATAGTGATGACTTGAGACAATATTGAGCCTCCAGTTTCCTGGTTGCCCTAGGTCAGAAGTATTGAGAGTTTTACCATAGACACCATTGCCATAATCTTCGAACTGGACCTGAGTTTCAATACCCGATACGCTCCAGTTCATCATGACAGTCGAGCCTGCTACATTCTGAGTAGTTTCAGTATTGATCAGTTGAACCTCCACTTCAAGGAGTTCTCCTGCAGTCCGAACTGAAACGCCATCGCCCACTGCATCAGCTGGTGACAACAGAGTCAGTGATGAGGCATGTTTGACAGTGAATAATCTACTGTATCTCCCAACCCTCTCTGGAGTAGAGTCTGCTGTGTTGTTAAAGTCGACATGAGCCTCCCACAGCCCGTTTGGCCAAGCGCTAGTCACACTGATTCCAGTCCATTCGAACTGACCACTGCCGTCTTGGCTCAAATCATCTGTGCTGTAAAAGAGCTGACCACTTGGATCCACTAAGCGAAGACGCATTGCCGATCCAGGAATCACCGCAGCAGTGCCTCTGAACTTTGCAAGATCTCCTATTTGAAGTTCTATGGTGTTTCCATACGTTCCTGCATTTATACCACACTCAAGTAGCGAGGCTTCATTGCTCGAGGAGAACGTGAATTTCCAGACTCCAAAGACGTCAAGCACCGATGACGACACCATGACCTGTGTGCTTGTTGCAGTAATTTCTGAGAGTCTGCTTTGACCGACTGAATCAGAGACGTTCGTCAATGACCATACTGCAGGATTGCTTAGGTTGAAACTGAGGTCGCTGATACCGGTCGGAGGGCTTACCAAAACATTGGCAATCCATGTGACATCAGTGCCATTATTCACACTGAATGACGTGCCTTCTTGGAAGTTTGCATCAAAAGTAAGTCCATCATAAGTAACATTGAGCTTCAGTCTTGGCAAGATTTCAACAATAGATGGATTAGTTGTTGCGAAAACGAGCGTTGTTGTGTCCTCAATTTGAGTCGTCTGCTCCTCACCCACCGCGGAAAAGCTTGTAGGGTCGTATTGATTTGCATACTCGGTTTGAATCCATGCTAGAGATGTATATCCCTCCTTGATGAAACGATATTCATCCATTCCCCCGCAAAACGCTGTATCGGGATTCGTCGCCCCAAGCAAAAAGGCACTAGCATCATTTACTAATCTGTCCCCAGTTCCTACTAACTCATTGAATGAATCAAAAAGACCACCATTCACGTAGGAGTATGCCCTGAGTCTACCATCACCTGAGCTCTCATACTTCATAACTACATAGTTCCAGGCTCTGTTCCTGATTGAAACTGTTAGATAGCTGGTGCCGCTACTCTGAAAGTGCGTATCAATCTGAAATGTTCCATCAGAGCCTCCATATGAGTAGACACGAGCTAAACTCATAGACGCTCCTTTGTAGAACACGTCAGGCTCGCTTGATCCTGCTTGCCACTCTGAGGTGCTACTGAAGTCTGGATACATCCAAAATGAAAACTGCCAGTCTGACCACCCATCCAGAAGATCCTCTCCTCCCTCAAACATGATATAGCTGTATCCTGAATTCTGTAAGTATCTCGCTCCATCAATCTTCCCACTATCCATAAAGACAGTACCCGTCGGGGTACCATCATGACCGTATGAACTTGAGTCTTTCAGATAGGCTCCAGAGCCAGACGATTCAGACATATGCCATATACTCTGATATCTGTCCTGCCAAACACCAAGAGAACTTTCCAGACTACTAATGTCTGGAACGCCATACCGCATGCTTATAGTTGTGTCAATTGAAGAGGACAAAAATGGGACTCGCACCCATGCAATCAGATGAGCATGGGTTAGATTATAGTTCGAATCATACAACTCCATCTGATAGTCAAGTAGCTCATTTCCACTCCAGAATCTGATATCATCTCCATCTTCTTGAGCATTAACTTTCAGGTCGCTGTCAAAAATGTCTATTAAGACTGGGAAATCTTGAAGGTTCGAACTTACTTTTGTGTGGTCGACAACAATATCCTTCTTGTATTTGAACAATGAAATGCTATCTTCTGGCAGAGGTATCATGAAGTCCACAAAAAGCCTAGCGAGATCTTCTCCGTTATAGCTAGATGTTCCCTTAATTCTGTTATAGTCATTATAGCTATCTGAGAACATATAATCAAGCATTATACAGATGTAGTTGTCGCTTGACCACCCATCTCTCGAAATAACACCCTGCACCAACGATGATATGTCTGGTGACATGTACCTGTTACTTGAAACCCATGAGGTCAGCAACCAGTTTACACTTGTTGCGCTCCAGTCGTATCTATCCTCAAGATGTGGGAGACCACTACTGAAGGGCGCAAAATTATCCTCCTGAGCCGCATAAACTCGAAGTCCATTGTTTCCTCCACCTACCGAACTCTGTGCTTCAATTTCTAGTCGCGCGGAGGTTATGACTGCACCTTTTGGTATTGCTAGCTGGAACTGAAATGCAGTTTGATACTTGCTAGCACTACTCCACGCTGCTCCTTTCACGCCGACGTCCATTGGAGAAGAAACAATTCCTGTTGTAGGGTTATCAGAGCAGTCACGATATACTCCATCAGGAACATAAGGTGATACGCTCCCAGACACAGAACTGGTCAAGATACTCTGATTTACGCTGAGACCAATTTGTTCTGGGAATGGCCGTGCCTCGAAGACAGCTTCTATTTCATCAATGTACACATAGTTGTTTATATTGGATGAGGGTTGACCCGAGAAGTCAGTGCTCAGACCAATTGAAACTGGAACAGAACCAGGCACTGGGATATTCGAGAATACAGACGCTGGAACATCAACAGTTGTCTGAATCCATGTGTCAGTAGTATAACCCGCACTGAGTACGTTAAATTTGGCTTCGTAGCTGCCTACTCTTATGAACAAGTAGAATATACCACTTAATGTCTGACCACTTGGCACTCTGTGATAGAATGATATTTTGCAGGAGTACACTTCTCTCCATGGTAATTGGACTTGCTGGCTAAGGTATATCTCCATGCTTGGATCAATAGTCTTGGATGTATCAAACAACACGCTAGGTCTCCATCCCATAGAATCTTCTCTACCAGATCCTGATGACGTATACCAATAGAGTCCTCCGTGTCCGGGATGGATTGTTGAGTCACCGCTCTTTAGAAGTGACCAGTCATCAGGTACATAGTATGTTTCAGAATTCCATGCGGAACCAGTTATAATGCATCGTTCTGAGTGGTAGTCATCAAGAAGCTCGTTTGTTAATCCACCAACTTCTGTGGAGATGTGTTCTATTGTTCCACTTAGATCGTTTGCGCTCCAACCTTGAGGCGCAGCGATAGAAACTGTTGCTGGTGCCGATGAATCGAGCATAACGATAGGCTGAGTAGCATTAGAGAACAAACCACCAAACGCAACTGGTTGTGATGATCCGGTTGAGCTGTACTCCTGGGGTCCTTCTGCAGGTTCAAACCAGTATGGTGAGCTGTTACTAATGGGCATCTCACTAACCAAATCAGACTGATTTAGAGTGAAACCTGCAGGGGAACAGAATATTATCAGAATGATGCACGGAATTATGACTCTGGAACACACGTGCTTCCATTTCTTTACACGTTTTTTAGAGGCAATAGTTATACTCACTAGTCTTCACCTTCCTTCCCGAGAATGCTCTTCAGAAGCTCCTCTGCAAGCTCCCTTGGAAGTTCGCGTGTTTGATCCATGATGGTTTCAAGTTCAGTTCTTTTAATTCCGGCATTCATTAGTCGTTGACGTATCTCTTCCAGCTCATATTCACTAAGTCTATCAGTTGAATCGACTTCATCAAAATCAAGAGGCTCTGGAACAGCCTCCTCAAGTTCTTCTACTCTCTCCGCTTCGACACTCTCTTCAACTGGTTCGGGTTCCGTGACTTCTTCGATCACTTCCCCAGCCAATACAGCGCGTGCTTTGGCAGCTGTTTCCTCTAAAATCAACTCCATGGGCTTTCTTTCTATTTTTCCCTGCTTGATGGCTTCCTGGTTGATTACTTCCTTGACAAAAATCACTTGTTCACTTAGTTTCATCTTCGAAACATCAAGCTTGAAGTCTTCAAGTTCATCTGACGTCAGCTTTGACAGGATTGATAATTGAACAAGTAACTCTTCTATTTCAGGAACATCTGTAGCAATGGCTTCGCTTGGCATACTTGACACTGCCTTTGTGATGCCAATAGGTTCTGCAATTTCATTGAATAAGCCTGCGACAATCTCTTGCCTACTAGGAACATTATCTGGAGGTTTCGGAATCTTGCCTTTACTGATGGTCTTTACCATCCCTCTTAGCTCTCGTAATCGTTTCGGTACACTGAATAGTCGAGTCCATAATACTGCTCCAACTAGTAAAATTAGTCCAATGGGAATCCCGTATATCATAGCCCGTTCAAGAAGTATATCAAATTCAGATGGTTCCACTGAAATTGCGATATATGCGCTAGAGGACTCGTAATTCTCTTTTGAAAGGATAATTGAAACAATTGCTGATCCCTGGGTTCTTTGAGAAAGCACTCTGATTTCATACCACCCCGGTCTAGAAGGATCAGATTGGTTTAGTGACACAATTACATAGCGAGGATCTAAACTCGTAGCATTTATTGAACCTCCTGCTATTCCTTCGCCTGCATGACCGGTCCAATTATCGAAATAGAATACCCAGATACTGTATACTTGTCCATAGCTCATACTCAGAGATAGTCCATCGATTTGGAGAGCAGTTGGAACATCTATGATTGTGATATGAATATTGATTGTTGCCCTACTCCAGTTGGCAAGATAGAAGCTTACAACCACTTTGTATGGGATTGGACTTACTTCCCAATGTGTTGTATCTAGCAATAGGCTGTAATTTCCATATGCTAGTTCTTCAATAAGGAGATAATTCGTGCCTGGGACCGTAGAGCCAAGAATCACGCCGGTCATCTCGGTCGCACCAGGGATGCCCCTGTTGTACCATGTGTCATTATAGAACAGCTCTAATGGAAGTATGTCACCATATGGCACCTCCAAATTCAGAACATCGCCATGAATCTGATTTATTGTGGGTGCAAATACGTTGATACTTGTTGGAACCTCTCTTACAGTGAGTGTGAAGACTCCAGTGCCACTCTTGTAGTTGTCCATCAGAAAACGAACAGAAACCGGATAAATCCCTGGGCTCACTAATGATGCGTTTATGAATATCTGATATGTCCCATTTCCAATATGTCGGAATATGCTCTCAACGCCATCCCAATCTACAACTATATTGGCACCAGCTATGCCTCTATCAAATAGGAGGTCCCAATAAGTAAGATTCACCCAGCCTGACCAACCCCAAATTTTAGGACTCAGGTACGAAGACTCCACTGACGTTTCAATTGGTTCGATGATCAGTGTGGTAAGATTACTTGAATAAGCAAACATTCCAATATTGGGATATGCCGTGATTCTTAGTGTGTAAGTAGTTGCACTATAGTCCCATGTTTCAAAATCAAAGTAGAAATATCCTGGTCCGCCAATTGATGTTCCGTTCAGGAATTCACCTGTAAATGATGTTCCTGAAAGTGACCATAGCACAGTGCAGTTAGGCAAGCCTGTTGATAATGGATACGATTCATTCAGCGATGGTGCAAGTACATATACTCCAATTCGAATTGTGTCTGTCCAGTTGAAAGTTTGTGTGCTATAAGATGAGGTGAGAGCGTCAAGTAGAAGAACTGTGGCTATCTGTTTAATTCTAATACTTACTGAGGTTGCCACAGACAGATAATTCACTCCGCCTGTTCTTATCGTGATGACATAGTCTCCCACAAAGAGGTCGCTTGTATCAATGAATCCTTCATAGTATCCATTCTTGCCAAGGACTGGAGACAGTATCATTGTCTGGATTCCCTGTGCCGTCCAAGTAACTTCGACCGTTGCTCCGAGCAATGGGACATTATTATATGTGTTATTTACGTAGACCGTAATATTCACAGGACTGCCCTTGAAAACCTCCTGTTGTGCCTCACTAACAACAGTCAATGCGATCGGTAATTTTAAGACATTCACTATTACCTGTCCTGTAATTGTGACATAGTTCTTGAGTGTGGCTGTGATTGATACAACATAAGTGGTAGCTACTGCAAGATTACCAGTATCAACAATAAATGAGTAATTTCCTGCTGGTGCACCTTCAATCAGAACGTTGTTCAGAACACCGAACTGATAGACAAGCATAGCTCCAGATATCAGACTATTATCACGAGTGTTGTTGAACATCACCCAGATTGATACATCTTCACCCCAATAGACATCTGGAATGGTTTGAGGGAGAATAAGTTCCGTAGGTATGCTTTTGATTTGAACTGGGACGGAAATGTCCGAAACGAAATAGCCACTCTTCATAGCACCAACCACTAGTGTATAGAGACCTGCATCTAGACTAGTTGTTGTCAGATTTATTATGTATGAACCATTTCCAAGAGATGTATAGTCAGGCGTATATCCAATGTCTGGCCATGTTATTATCAAAATAGCATCGCTGATGGGTGTGTTACTCGCATCTTTGTCAATAAGCTCTACTATAACATATGTTGCTTCGCCATGGAATGTGCTTGGTGATGCAACCTCATTCAGTTCTCCCTGACGGAGTCTGATTTGAAATGGAACCTGTATCTCAACTGTCTGATAATCTGAGAAAGATAGGGCTATGATGAGTGCGTTTGTCCCTGTTGCACCTGCATCAGAACAATCTACGACCAATTCATATACTCCTATTGAAATCGGAGTTATGCTCCATATTGCTGGTCCGGACTCATTCGTCTTGTATCTCACTGAGAATGAACTCTCAGCTCCAATGATTGGAATTGCATGATCCAAATCTTGAAGGTTCAGGACGACTGAAACGTTGTCATTTATTGGCACAGTAGATGGGTCTGGCTCTTCATTCGTAAGCTGTACCTGAATTAGTCGGACTGTTCCCTGAAGGAAAATAGTTGTAGTATTTCTATAAAATGGTGCTAGAGTGGGGTTCCAGAGAAGACGTAGAGAGAAAGTAAAGGCGCCAGTATTTCCAAGACTTGTAGTGTCAACAAGGATTGAGTAATTGCCAGTGTTTCGAAGGATCCAGAAATCTGCACCCTCTACAAGACCACTAGGACTGAGACAATCGAATATTACGATTGCATCATCGATTCCTGCACCTGTTGATTTGTCAACATATGTGAACTTGAGGGTCATGTTGTCATGTATTGGAACAGTCGGTGCTGCATCACGGATTACAATCCCGACTCTGTTGACCACGGTTACCCAAGCTGATGCACGACCATCAGCATAGTATGGTGCAACATTGTTCTGCCAATTTATATAGAATGTGAGATTCCAATTACTGACTAATCCAATATTCAAAACTGACGAGTTGAGAGAAACCTCATAGCTGGAGCCTGAATAATTCATCGAGAAATCATTGCTTTGTAATAGAACCCCCTCGCTGTATATCAGCAACTGATCTTTGCTTAGCTGGATTACTTGTCCTGTTGTTTCATCACCATACATTATTGTGAACGTGACATTCTCAAGGAATTCGACTTGCGTTGTCGAAGCCAAAATTTCAGTAATGGAGTTTCTCTGCGTAACACTGAGCGTGAAACTTATTGTAGAAGTCGAGTAATATGGTGCATTTGAGGTCCAAGATGCTCCTAATCCTAGGTTAATTGTTGTCCCAGCTGGTCCTAGTGCGGTTGTGTTGAGTGAAATTTCATAGATACCCTCTGTTGGACTTTGTAGTATGTAGTCGGTTCCTTCAACTAGGTCCACTCCACCGACTGTTAGAGTAATGGTGGCTCCAGCGATCCCATCCAAGGACAACGAGTCTTGATAATATACTGTGAAGTTGATGTTCTCTAGATATTGCGTTGGTTCCGGTGATGATGTTAGTTCCAGGTTGGTCGCTCGCTCTCGCAGAGTGAATGACACAAATGCTTCAGCAGACAGATAGAATGGCGAGGAGTCCGGATAGCTAACCTCGATCCAAAGAATATAATCCCTGTTTATCTCAAGATTTTGATTATATGTTAGGACTGTGAGAAGATAATCTTCTGAAGCGCCTCTCCATACTGAACTGAAGAGCCATGAACTTCCATTTAGGATTCGAATTGTTGTTGGTGTTGAACTATTGTCAATTTCAGTCAGAGTCAGTAGATCACTATAATGGAACACTACTTCAAGGGAGTTGTTGTATGGGGTCTCTGCCACAGGCTCTACAAGAAGGACAGTCAGTCTATATTGTAGGCTAAGTGTTCGTGAGGCGGTGACTAAAGCATAGTAGAAATGGCTTGTACTCATTTGTACTGTAATTGTATATGTGCCTGGGTTTGTGAAGTATGTTGTCCTCAGCTCGATATCATACTCTCCATTTCCAAGTGGCGTGAAAGAGTATTCAGATACAGGGATTTCCTGTGAGCCATTATATAGGGTGACTAATCCATCTTCGATTGCTTTCGATATTCCTAATGTGATATCAGTGAACATGAAACGCAGAGTCACATTGTCACCATAGGCTGTTGGACTAACTGTCGAATAATCAAATTCTGTTTCACGGAATCTAATACTAATGATAACTTGTCTTCCAGTCACATTAGCATAGTATGGGGATCCACTCCAAGTGACACTTATTGTGAACTGTCGGCTTCCCAGAGGTTCTCCTAAGATGCTAGTGTTAAAGGAAACTTGGAATTGTCTTGTGAACTCGTTATATGTTATGGAATAATCTGGCAACCCAATACTGATTGTCATCTGAGGACTGTTTGCAATTCTGTATGTACTGCTTTCTGCCACGTCATCAAATGAGAAAGAGAATGTTGCATTGACTCCATAGGGCGTGCTTTCAGGTGGAATCAAATTGACCACAGTACTTCTTGGAATGATACGAACTGAAACAGTATCAGTCCAGTTGCCATAACCCGGCTCAACCCCCTTCGACCAATTCACGTATACAATCATTGTGTATACTCCTGGTCGTTCAAATATCGTGCTGTTGAACTCGATTGAATAATAACCTGGATTTCCGCTATCCTCGGTAATTGTAAACAGAGACGGACTGAATGCTTGGCCAACAAAATCTACATAGATAAACACATTTCCTGCTGGAGCAGATACGTTAGAGATGCCATTTCCACTGTAAAGTTCACTATAGAGGTAGGTATAACTCAGATTTCCTAGATATGGCGTGGGTTCAGATGAATCAATCAACTCAAGATTTGATGCCTCTCCAACTATACTCACAAATGCTGTAACTGAACGGTCGTAGTATTTCTGAACAGGACCTGTCCAGTTGAAATATACGGTGAGTTGGTAGATACCAGAGATTCCCAAATTCGTAGCTGCGAATCTAATAATATAGTATCCATCTCCCAATGCTGAGTCATTTTCAAAGGTTGCAAGAATCCATCCTGAGTCACCGTATATTGACAGATTAACCGGAGCATCAATAATTCCGGCATCATTATCGAGATCGCCACAATATATCGATATGTTGACCATGGCATTATAGCTTGTAGGTTCAACAGCACTCGCAAGTCTAAACTCGGTTAAATGAGTCCTTAGAATGATGCTTATGTTGAAGTATCCAAATTGATAGTTGGACCCCTTTGAAAAGTTGAAGATAATCAAGTAGGAACCCAGTGCGTCTGTGTCTTTACTTGGCAGTTCGATTCTATATTGGTCACCGGTCCAACTAATACTCAAAGAATAGGTCCAGTTATGATTGACAGTTGCTCCGAGAATGGGATCATCATGTGTGATGTCCCAGTAGTCTGCGTAAAAGACTGCGGTATCCCCAACTGGCAAATCGATTATAGAAACTGAAGACCTAGCATATGCATATGCAATTTGAACGAGAATCTGAAAAGTCAGTGTCTTCGCCTGGTAACCACTTGCATCTGCTGTTAGATTCACTTCATGAGCTCCAAGGTCCCATCCCTGGACAATTATCAGAACCTCATATACTCCACTACCCATGTGTTGCCAGACAATCGATGCTCCCCCTGAGGTGATTATACCGATAGTAATATTCTGAACATGATCAATATCAACATATGAGAGTGTGATTGTGACATTTGTGTCAAAACTAGTTGTCACTGTCGGATAGTCTGGAGATGATAGATATGTCAGAATTGGACGATACGTAAATTGAATTTGAGGAGTATTAGTATCTCTATAGTTTTCTGCTGGTAGGAAATCAACAAAAACAATGATCTTATACTGTCCTTCTAAGAACCTTGTGCTGTCAATGGTGAGTTGATAGAGTCCATTTCCGAGGTTTGTGAAGCTCTCGAAGGTGTAGAGTCCGCCCGTTTCATTTCTCGCACTAAAATAGGTCTGATCAAGCCCCGTAATGGGTGTGCCATCGATTGAACCACCCGGTTCGCTTACATTCACATGGATAAACATCACGAAGTCGTTTCCATTAGGAAATGGCTCAAGAGGATCCCAACTCAAGTATACATTTAATTTTCGGACCTCAAGGTTAATCAAAATGTAAGAATCCATGTAGAATCTTGGAGAATCTGTTGCGCTTATTGTCACGTTAATTGAGTACGAACCAATCGACCAACTACTGGTATCCAACCAGAATCCAAGAGTAAGGGAACTTGCGCTTCCTATACCCCAATCCAAATTTACCTGACTTAGATTACCGCTATTGACTGCACTTGAGTCAAGATTCAAATCCAACCAAGAAACATCAAAGTAAGCATCAGTCCCAACAGGGATAGTTGAGTTATACTCTACACTGAGTGTTGTTCTATGTGCAAGAATTGTGACGCTTATGGTGGTTATTAATGATTGATAGTTCAGTTTTGACCATGTTAGGTTGAAGAAGTGGGTTCCAGGTGTAAAGGAACTGACATCGATTATTACATCATAGAAACCGCCGCCTCCCTCAAAAGTCTGAGTCTGGACAAATGGAGAGATGTTCAATGAACCGCCCTCTACTCCAATTCCTGCGTGATCGACATCATACCAGTATATGCTTGTATTGGCTTGCTGACCCCATGGTGCTTCAACAGAATCAGGACTAAGAGGTGTCGCATCAGTAGCAATGGGTCGGTAACTAAACTGAACATCAATATTGCTACTCAGGAGGTATGAAGTGCTTGGCGTGGCTGTGAACCTAAATGTATACTCTCCAATAGAGAACCCTAAACTATCAACCGTCACCAAGTACGTGCCATTTCCATAGTCAGTTGGTATTCCTAGAATTGTTGCATTGCATGAGATAGATGCGCCTGTCAGAGGTGCATTATCAAGCTGGTCCTTTAACGTCAATCTGATTTCAAAATTATCTCCATACGGTGCGTCAAGTGGAGGTTCGTAGGTCAGAAAAGTCCTATGAGAGAGATCCAAATAGAAGAAATCTGTTGCATTAGTATAAAACTGGTGCGACGCTTCAAGGTCTAGTCGCCATCTTCCATAACTTCCCAGATCAGACGTATTGAAAGTCTTACCATATCTCCCATCTCCATAATCGTTGAGCTGGACTTCCGTGGGCACACCACTAACACTCCAGTTCATGTATACTGTTGCTCCACTCACCAATGCCGCATTCAATGCATCTTCTAGCTCAAATTCAACATAGAGTTGCTCACCAACAAGTTTGGTTGAAATACCATCTGCTATAGCATCTCCAGGTGCGGTGAGGCTTAATGAAGTTCCACGCTTCACGATAAAGCTCCTAGCAAACATGCCCACTCTATGACTCACATAAGAACTACCATCACTGTATCGAGCTGTTGCACGCCAGACTCCTGCAGGAGCTGAAGTATCCAAATTGATGGAAGCAGACTCTGAATACCCTATAGTTTCTTCTGCTCCAACCGAGTAGAAACTACTTGGATTATATTGGTTCTCAAACTCTGTCTGAATCCAACCTACTGATCGTAAAACATCAGAAATACGCACCTCGTCAATCTGGCCCTCCCATTCAGCACTCCAAGCTTTATCCTTTGGCTGGTCTCCGTGTCCTATCCAGAAATCCTTCTCGTATGCTGAAGGTTTTATCGCATCTGTCTTCACCAAAACATTTGGATCCTGAACACCATCCACATAGATCCTCATCAGTGACCCATCGTACGTTGCAACAATGTGGTGCCAAGAACTACCCGTTACATCATTGGCTCCTACTAGTTGATGAGTTTCACCTGGAAGACTAAAGGTTGGTTTTAGGGTTGAGCCACCTCCGTAATTGATGTACAAAGCATACCCATCATACCATCCCTTGTGATTCATAATCCCATAGACATGATTATTGGGAGTGATATCATGCTGAATCCATGCTTCGAGAGTTATCTGATACCCATCAATATCCCATAGAGGACTATCACCGCAGTCGATAAGATCATAATACCCGTCTAGATTGTTGAAGTCCTGACCAGAGCCAATCTTGCCGGAGACCTGAGTTGGAACGAATGAGCTGTTTCCTTCTCCACCTTGCCCATGGTTCTTGTACTGGCTGCTGTCTAGATACTCGTCTGGTGCTCCAGTTCCACTTTCCGCTAGATGCCAGACTCCCAAATAACCAGAATCCCAAACTGGTCCAGAATCATATACTATTGGAGCCAAAGGATTACTATAATACATACTAATTACGGTGTCAGTCGAACCTGAGAGCACTGGCACATTTACCCATGCCACAAGATGAGCATGAGTTAGGTTGTATGTCTGGTCGAAAAGTTCTATCTCGTGCGAGAGTGTTTCTTCACCAATCGCGAAGGCGATATCTCTACCATCGGAACGAACATCTGTACGAAGGTCAGAGTCATATATGTTAACAAGTACTGGAAAGTTACCAAGGTCTTCAGCAACATTTTCATGACTAATTGTTAGATACTTTCTGTGGTAGTATGGTAGCGTGAATCTCTGTCCTTGAAATGTTGTAGATCCCGTATACCACGAAGAGCCTGATGGGTCTGTCAACTCAAGAGAGATTGTAGACCCTATAGTTCCAGAACTCCAGACCCGGAACTGGATGTCTTCGCCAATTGTGAACTGGTCGGTGGATGAATAGGGCCCTCCAGTTGGACCCATTTGTGTGTCAAGAACATGGTTCCTGTCCAGGAATTGTATCTGCCACATACCATATTCGTCTATTGCATCTGATCCCACAATTAGTCTTCCATCAAAACATGTCCAGTCCGTAGCAAATCCCTTCTCTGCACCTGAAGGACTCTTGACAGAAAATGGCCACCATTCACCCTCTGGATAGGAAATCTCGAATGATAGCGCCGTTATTTCAGGTGGCGGAGAAACCAACACACCTGCAGTCCAAATTGGTAGGGTACTATTTTCTATTGAGAATGATGTGCCTAAAGTAAAATCATCTGCATAGCTATGTGCAGAGGTCTGAACTCCTAGTGAAAGCTTAGCTCCAATTGTTACACTAGATTCAGAACTTGTAGTGAAGATGTATCCATTGTCACTGATTTGTTCCTCCAATCCAATGGAATAGAAGGAGCTTGGATTGTATTGGTTATTGTATTCTGTTAGTATCCAATCTTCTGGCTTGGCAGAGGCTGAAAGTCTTGCTTCATCGATAATGCCCAAGAAATCATCATCATAGTCCGATTCATACCCGATATACAAGGGCTCGTTATTACTGATGATTGATGGGGTAGAAGGAATAAGCTGTGAAGATGCTAGAGCGCCGTTTTTGTAGACTTTTAGGTAGAGTCCATCATAGGTAAGAACAACATGCATCCATCCAGTCCTTGTTACGGGTTCTCCAGTATGCTGAGGTCCGCTAGAAACCCCGTCCAAGTTATAGCATATGTCGTTCGTACCACTTGAACGGTAATAAAATAGAGAGAATGCACCAGTATCCTCCCCTCCTTTTGCAAGTACTGGTATTTCCCATACGTATGGATCTGCTTGAGTCCAAACCGAAATTGTGATTCCGGTTGCTATTGAGTCCAGACTAACACTATCTTGGATCTGGATGTAAGGGCTACTATCGAATCCGATGGCATTTCCAATTGCCCCATTAACTCCAAATGTAGGACCGCCAAAGTCAGTGCCATGGTTAGCCTGTGATGTTGAATCTTTGATTGAGTTGCTACCACCGGTGGTTTCTCCCAAGTGCCACACTCCAATATAATTGTCATCCCATACTCCTGCAGGATTTTCTTGGTTGGTCGCTTCTGAGTTGCCATAGTACATTGTGACGTAAGTGTCTACAGTTGATGATAGATCAATCTTGACCCATACGACAAGATGGGCATGCGTGGAGTTGTAATCAGGATCAAAGAGTTCAATTTCATGTGGTAACAGTGACGCCCCTGATTTAAAGATAATATCATCTCCATCTAGCTGAGTCCTCGTCTTAAGATCACTATCAAAGATATCAATGAGAAGTGGGAAGCCTGTCAGGTCCGCTACGACCTTAGTGTGATCGACCACTATATCTTTCTTATATGATAACCTAACAGGTTGAACAGGTACTTCTGATCCGATTGAATAGAAACTGGTTGGATTATACTGATTCTTGAATTCTGTTGAAATCCAACCAGAACTCCTAGATGAGCTTGAAACACGCACTTCATCTATTCGACCATCCCATTCCTGAATGAACCCAACCGAGCCCGGATTGTTAGCAATATGAAGGACTGAGGTTCCAGTTTGTGTTGACCCACTGTAGGCTGCATTTCCACGTTCAATCCCATCAATATACAGAAGCAAGTTACCTGTTCCTGAATTCGCCACACCCACGACATGATGCCAGTCGCCATCATTTACATAGCTCAGTGATGCAGTAACACTCTGCATGTTGTCAACATAAAATGCGAGAGTTGACCCATCGAACTTGCCCAGCCAATAGTTTCTATGACCTACATCTCCCCATTTGGCGAGAATTGCGTCTGATGTTGAATCAGTATTGTTTGTACGTATCCATGCTTCTACCATGATATTAGTTTGGAGCACAAGAGATGAAGAGTGAGCCACCTGAATTCGGTCGTTAGTAGCTTCTCCAAAGAACTCAATGCATTCGTATATTTTTCCTGTCTGAAGGGTGGGTTCAGAGCCGCTTGAAAGCCCTATGCCCTCGTTGCTGTTTGCAGTGCTATCATAAACTGCACTAGCTGGATCTTCGCTAAGATGCCAGACTGCGGCAAAGGAAGTATCCCAAACTCCTTCTGGATTCTCTTGCTTTTCTGAACTAGGGTTTCCATAGTACATTGACAAAATTGTATCAAACGTAGAAGAGAGGTCTGTTCTTACCCATGCAATGAGATGTCCATGTGAGGAGTTATACGATTGGTCAAATAGTTCGATTTCGTGTGGTAGTATCCACCCATCCTTTACAAATAGGATATCATCGCCATCAACCTGAACATCAGTTCGAAGGTCAGTATCATACATATCAATAAGAACTGGAAATCCAGAGAGGTCTGCATCCACCATGTTATGGTCTATGCTGATTACTTTCTGGTACATGAATCCAAGGGGGACTTCTTTAGGAATTATGACTTCTTGTTCACTTCCTATGTTATAGAAGTTAGACGGATTTAGTTGATTATTATACTCCGTAAGAATCCAACTTGCTGTAAGTGCTTTACTCATCACTCGAAGTTCGTCAATTGCACCATCAACCGGATATAACAGGGGGGATAACTGAAAATTCTGAGAGTTACTCACATCACCCAACGAACTAATGTCCATCGATGAGCCCACTAAAGCACCGTTGCTATAGAATCTGAGAAGGCTTGCCGCAACATCCACAACAGCTACTAGGTAAAGCCATTGCCCAAAAGTTACAGGAGTTGAGTCTGAGATTACTTGTATTGCCCCATCTGAGACTTCAGCTTTCAGATTTGATCCTACTACATTGCTTTCAATCTCATATCCTGCATCAGACGTTGTAGTACCTCCTTTGAACAAGGGGAGCTGATAGTTTCCTGTGCTTTGGTCTACACGGACCCATAGACTAAAGGAAAAGGCGTTCTCTCCATAATCAAGATGACCATCAGATGGATTTCCAAAGTTGACATTCCCGTTTGCGCCATTGAATTCGTAGCAACTTCCAGCGATGCCTACTTGATTTCTGGTGACTCCTGCACTGACTGAGCCGGATATACCAAAGGAAGTGGAATCAATAGCGCTACCACTTAATTCGCCAAGATGCCAGACACCTGCATAATCTGCACGCCAAACTTCGTCGGGATTTTCTTGGCTTCCTATTGATGGGTTGTCGTAGTACATTGTCAGTATCGTGTCAGATGAAGAAGAAAGGTCTGCTTTGACCCAAGCAATCAGGTGTGCATGAGTAGCATTGTATTGTTGGTCAAACAGTTCTATCTCATGTGGAATACTTCTTCCATTTGAGGTGAACATTATGTCATCGCCATCTGACTGGACATTTGTGTGCAGGTCAGCATCAAAGATGTCAATCAATACCGGGAAACCCTTGAGGTCAGATGCAACTTCATTGTGATTGATAGTAATGTCTTTCATATACTGGAAGTTGACACTTTCTTCGTCAACAGCGATGAAGAGCTCGGGATTTCTCTGATTGTAATATTGCGTCCTAATCCAAGCATCAGACCTAGCAACATTCGAAATCCGTACCTCATCAACAATCGCATCAAGATATGACGTTCCTCCAGGATTATCGGATCTCCGACCAATTCTAACAGGGCGACTTGGGTCGTTCACGGACGCTGGCACACCGGACGTCATCTCATCGACTAGTTCACCATTTAGGTAGAATCTTGCAGATACTGAAGGATTGAAGACTCCAACAACATGATACCATTGACCTGTATCAACACGCTCAAAACCCACGATGTTTGTGTTTACCCCATCTGGACTAAATCTAAACATAACCCAACCCGCAGGACTTATGGAAGAGTCATCATCAAAACTGATATCCCAACCACGGTAGTTACTCTCACCGGACTTAACAACAAGATAGTCATTATCTATGAAATCGGCCTTGAACCAAGCTTCGACTGTGAATGCTCCAGCCATCTGCAATTCCGTTGGGTCTCCGAAATCAACAAAATCATTCACGCCTTCAAGATCAATTGCACTTCCGATTTGGCCACTGACACTATCAGTTGATGTCATTGTCCCATAGGTTGTACCACCAGTCATGGGTGATGTACTATCTAGAACCTGAGGTTGATGCGGCACGTAATCGGCGTAGGCAGAAACCCATTGGGGCTGAGCTGGGTTGTCATTCAGATGCCAAACTGTTGAGTAACCAGAATCCCATACACCTTCCGGATTTTCTTGACTTCCAAGATCGTCATCACCATACACCATTGTTATTGTGGTGTCTTCAGATGATGACAGATGAGGAACTTTGGCCCAACAGACTAGATGTGCATGAGTTCCATTTCCCTGTTTTTCGAATAACTCAATTTCGTGGTCAATCACTTGACCATTGTACATGAAAGCAATGTCATCGCCATCTGCCTGGGCATCCAGATGAAGATTCTCGTCCCATATGTCAATAAGAACCGGGAAATCTTGAAGATCCGAAATGACTTTGGTATGGTCAATGACCAGCTTCTTGTTGAAACTGAAACTAGGTATTGTGTCACTAGGCTCTTTTTCAATGAAATCTACAAAGAGTCTAGCAAGATCTGCTTGTGTGAATCCTGTTGAGCCTTTAATTTGATTATATGTATAGTCTTGGTTTGAATAAGCATAATCTAGCATTATACAGATGTAGTTGCCGCTCTGCCACCCCGGTTTCGAAACCACATCCTGAATGAGGGCTGAAATATCCGGTGTATCATACCTCCCATTGACTGTCCATGTTGTTGGACGCCAATAGATACTTGTATTCACCCAGTCATACCTATCTGGGAGAGTAGGGTATCCATTTGTGAATGCAGCTACATTATCCTCATTTGCTACATAAACACGCATACCAGGATAACCAGTTGAGTCACTTGCTGCTTCGACTCTCATATATGCTGATGTAATAGATGCTCCTTGGGACACATAAAGAGGGAATTGAAACCCAACCTGATATGAAGAAGCAGTACTCCAGTCCGGATATGCTGGCGCATCCGCCCCAACCTCTAACCAACCATTGTTGCCATAACCATCAAGATCTACGCCTCCATCATCCTCCCAGCTATAGCAATCCCTGTTAGCTCCGTCAGGAACATACGGGCTCACACTACCCTGAGTTGAACCGGTCACCTGAGCTCCATTAGCGCGGAGATCAATCTGTTCAGGGAATGGGCGTACAAAGAGCCTCAGCTCTATCTCATCAATATACACTTCGTGATCCGAAGCACCTGATAGGCCACTTAGGTCAGTTCCAAGACCTATGTCAAAAAGCAGTGAATTTGGATTTTCCAAATATTCTAGAAATGAAGATGGGACAGATGCTGTAGCTTCAAGCCAGGTTTCTGTAGGGTCGGTTGATTCAAACACATGATGTTTTGAAGTGTAGCTTTCTAATCTAGTGAAAATGTAGAAGTCATCATCCATGACGGATACGGATGAAACGTAGTAGCGGAAGGAGATTTCTGCAGAATATATCGCTCGCCAAGGTGCTGCAATCAGTTGGTTCATATATACCTCGACCGAGGGACTAAGAATTTCGCCACTACCATAATTGGCATCGAACCTCCAGCCCATAGTACTATCATATCCATTTCCACTATAGGAATTAACCTCTAAGCACCCGTGCTCAGGATGTTGAGTTCCAGCAGAGGGGATGTCATTCTTCACGAGTGTCCAACCATCAGGGACACGGAAATCATCACCATTATACTGCGAGTCAGAACCAGTGAAGAATCGCTTTTCAGTGTGATATGTATCAAGTCTTGGATTAACAAGTTCTGAATCCACCCACATGGAAAGATGGTCAAGCTGTCCTTCCAGTTCTCCAGAACTCCACCCCAAGGGCGGATCAATGCCAACATAACCCGAATGTGTATAATCAATGACAGATGTTCCACTAGCAACTCTCAGCCCGTTGAGGTTCCCGAGTAAAGGATCTCCATTACCCGAGGTGCCATCCTGCCAATCACTAAGAAGAAAATCATCTCCCTTAGATGTAGCTCCCTCAAAGTAAGGGAATCTCCCTTCAGGAGCAGGACCACTAGCTAAAGGAATTAAGAAAATGAATACTATTGCTAAAGCGGCTATTTCCTTTTTCATACTACCTGCTCCTTAAGATAACCACGTCAAATGACCAAAAAACAATCAAACTATTAAAAAATAAGACAATCTAGTATATTCTAATACAATTTTTGGTCGTATTAGACGCTAATTCGAACATTCACAATCAGAATTATGAATCAATAAGAAATTCAATAGCTTTGACGAAAGGGTGTTAAACTAATCTAAAGAGAATTCAATTCTCCCATTGGACATCAGCTCGTTGAGTGCTGGAGGATTTAGTATCTCAATCTCAAATTTTTTCTTTGAGATCAGCCTAGTGTCTTCTGGAATCAACAGCGATCGGAGAGACGCGCATGAGAAAAGAGCTGTTAAATCTAGTCGTTTGAGTGGATTCTCAAGAAGGTTTAGTTCCTCTAATTTTGCACATTTTGAGATGGGAGCAACATCTAGATTCATGAGCTTATTTTTTTCCAAGTTTAGAGATACTAGGTTCTTACACCCTGAAATTGCAGAGAGATCAACTCTTAGGAGTTGATTTGAACTCAGATTAAACTGCTCCAAATTTGTGCAATAACCTAACGAATCTATGTTTAAAATCTGTAAATTGTTATGATCTAGAAGTATAGTTCGAATTGCAGGACTGAAAGCTAGCACTGTCAAATCAATGGTCATTAGACTATTCCCGCTTAGAATAAGCTCTTCAAGCCCCTCCAAATTATCGAGTTCTGTAAGATCGACCGTAATAATTGAACGATTTGAAAGGTTCACTATCTTTGAATGCGCTTCGATGGCAATTGCTTCGTTAGTACCATCCGATAGGGTGACAATAACTTCTATCACTTTCAACACACTTGTTTAATTCTGGAAATCCTAAAAATAGAAAGGAATCTCTCACATTTCAATATATGGCGCTTCATATCATCCTTCTTTGTATTAGGGCTCAGTTTGTTTGCTTGCTCTTGCATCTTGGCTTTCTCAAGAGTATCTAGATATTATTTTTCGGCCATTCAATGATGTCAGAAAACCTTTAATATATAAAAATAGTTATTATTCATATATCATATATTCGATTATAAAGAGGAAAGCGTGGTTGTCGTAAAGATGCAAATCCCAGGGACCAACATTGATGTAAGTCTCAAGGCCAAGCGTTTATACATTACAGACCCCGCTGTCACTCGAAGACTCGAGTTCTCTGGTAGATCCTTCAAAGAAATTATGGAGGAAGTGCAACGATTCGCTTATCTTCGAGGGTTCAATGTTCCTCAACCTATTCTCAAATTCATGTTGAAAAGAGTTGGCCTTCCTGAGGTTGATGTGATTCCTGGGGAGGATGAGCTAACAAAGGATGACCTTCTTGAGCTATCCCGAGCTTTGAATATGCTTGATTCGCTGAAGGATGAATTCCTCTCCCCAACTGGTAAATTCAAGATTGCTCATGATGACGAAAGTAACCTAATTGATTCCTCCCCTGAACTTGAAGGCCTGAGCACAGAAACTCCCGCTCCACAGACAATGAGCATATGGGATGTTCCTCGCAGCGATGAAGTCAAAGAGTTAGTTTACTCCTTCCACTCGGAAAATATTCCGACAAGTACTCCAACACCACGAACACAATCTTCTGATGATACTGATGAAGCTACGCCTGTGAAATTCATTTGGGATGAACCTGAAGTTATAGCATCCATAGAAGATGTATCTCAAGAGATGAAACCCTCAGCTGAAGACATCTCAGACTTATTTGACCTGAAGGTCTTATTCCTCGGCGAGGAAGGAGTTGGAGTTAATAGTATAATCTTTGAGTGCAATCTGAAACTTGGAAATGATTACTCCTCTCTTAACCTTCCACCTACCAAACCTTTCACATTCAGCAACATAGTTGAGCACAATGGAACAAATGTTCGAGTTGATGCCTGGACATTCCCGAAGAGTATGGACGCCAAAGTGCCCAAGACAGAATTCTACACAGGTTCAGGAATTGTAGTACTTGTTTATTCGGTTGCTGATAGATGGAGCTTCGATAGTCTTGATTTCTGGGTGCGGGAAGTATCCAATGCTTTCTTGATTCCTCCACCGATAATTATAGTTGGAAACAAGACAGATCTTCGTGATCATCCAGTTTATGACGACGAGGATGATGAAGTGGATGTTCCTGTTTCAACAGAAGAAGCTCGTGATTATTGTGACAAGGTTGCAAAGACTCTGGGTGAAAATGGACAATCTCATCCACTATTTTTCATTGAAGCTTCAACTATAACCGGACAGGGAATCTCTGAACTATTGAACAAGATTGTGGACTTTTGGCAATCCAATGAACGACCAAGTATGCCTGCGACTGAACAGTATGTTCCTACACACTAGAGTTCCCTTGTTCAAGCTAGGAACTGCTGCAAAATGGCAACAATTTGCATAAGCACCCTCAATGATTGGGTAACATCTCCCTCTATCTCAAGGCTATGATTTGCTCCATCTATAATTATCCCCCTCAGTTGAGTAGATGCGTTCAAACGATCGACGGTGTCCCGATCATACTGGGGATCTTCAGTTCCTATGACCAGAACTGCATCTTTCATATATTTCAACATCTGCTCCAGAAGTTGAGGATTCTTGATCAAAGGGGTTAACCAAATGGTTTTGGCATCCCTTAATTCTTCATGTGTTTCAAGTAAATGTCCCAATGCTATTGTTCCCAATGATTTACCAGTCAAACAAACTACTTTTTGATTCTCTTCCTCAGTTATGACATTAAAAGCAGATTCTACGTCTTCAATCAGCCAATCTGACCTCGTACTTTGCACCTGTTTCAAGAATTCAGGATTGTTAGAATAATCATAATCTACGGTGAGTACATTGATGCCACTAGTAAGAATGGTCTCAATTGAATAATGAAGAAGTGGCATATTGGAATTATATGCCAATCCTGGGAAAATGAGAGCAACTTCTTGAGTATCAACAGACTGTTTTAAGAGTCTATTTTTCAAATGTCTACCACCATATCCCTTGATATTCAGTTGGACACTGGAAATCGTCATAGAGTCAGCTCCTCAATATACAAAGTTCTCTGATGCCAAGGCTTATCAATAAACCTACAACTAGAAATCGAAACGATACGGAGGTATATGATACATGGTAACAATCTTACGGTGGGATCATGTTTGCCAGACGCTCATTCTTGTCTCTACCTCCTTCTGCGAAGTTTCTCTACGTGCTGCTTAGGGACCGGCGACGAATGTCCCGGCAAGACTTGATTAGCAACACATATCTTCCTCCTAGAACTGTGAACTATGGTCTCAGTAGACTGAAGGCTCTAGGTCTTATTCGGGAAGAAGAACATGAGGGCGACGCGAGGGAGAGGGTCTATGAGCTGGTTCAGGCACCCATGTAATGGGAACAGTGATTCAGAAGATGATGTCTGGGAAACCTCCCAGACCATCTTCAACTCCAATTTCTGAGTGTTTCCAAAAGGCTCATAATGCACTCCAACACCTGCTGATTGAACTCAGACTGAGGCATGACGGATGGATTTCTACAAAGCTGCAGGCACTGAACCAATTGGTGATGAAGTTCGGACTCACTTCAGTAGTGAGATAACCGCTGAACTGGCTGGGACTGAAGTAGTCCTAATGGGTTGGACACACATCCTGAGAGATAAGGGGAAAATCAAGTTCCTCATTCTTAGAGATGAACGTGGGACCATACAGATCACCATTCCTCAGAAAATGGTGCCAGAAGATGTCTTCAAGACTTCAGAATTACTGAAACCTGAGACCGCGGTTTCTGTCACTGGTAAGGTCGTGGCAACCCAACAGGTTGAATCAGGTGTCGAAGTGATTCCAAAGAAGATTAGGATAATCAACACTGCCGAACGGCTCCCTATAGATGTTGTAGAGGGCAAGACTGACATCGAACTTGATACTCGATTAAATCATCGAATTCTCGACCTCAGAAAGCCATCAATCAATTCAATCTTCAAGGTTCAGCACAATCTAGTTCGGTTTGCTAGGGCTTTCCTAGAGAGCAATGACTTTGTTGAGATTCACACACCAAAGCTTGTTGCTGAAGCTACAGAGGGTGGTGCGAATCTCTTCGAGGTCAAATATTTTGAGAGGAAAGCATACCTTGCCCAGAGCCCGCAGTTCTACAAACAGCTTATGCTTTTAGCTGGGTTTGGTAGAGTCTATGAGATTGCACCAGTGTTCAGGGCTGAGAAACATAACACACGCCGACACGTCAACGAATACACTTCCTTTGACTATGAAATGGCTTGGATCAGTGGTGTTGAAGATGTTATGAAAATGGAGGAAAACATGCTCCATCACTCTTTCAAGCTGACCAAGAAGCACGCCGCTGCAGAACTTGAGATTCTTGGAGTTGACCTAGAGGTTCCAAAGGTTCCCTTCAAGAGAATAAAATACACAGAAGCCATTGAACTTGTCAATGAGGCAGGAAAGAACCTGACGATAACAGATGACTTAGATCCTGAGTGCGAACGTATTTTGGGCGAAATATTTCCTGAGAAGTATGGAACCGATATGGTGTTCATCACCCATTATCCTTTAGAGCTTCGACCTGCTTACACAATGCCCAGTCTTACTGATGAGGGCATGACTGAGAGTTTTGATTTAACCTACAAGGGGATGGAGATTACAACAGGTGGTCAGCGCATCCATCTTTATGATTTGCTAGTTGAGCGGTTCAAAGCTAAAGATTTTGATCCGGAACACTTTGCGTTCTATCTGGATCCCTTCAAATATGGGGCTCCACCGCATGGTGGTTTAGGACTAGGTGTTGAACGAATGACCATGCAGCTCCTGGGTATTGAAAATATCCGGGAGGCAACACTTCTGCCTCGTGATCGCGACCGGCTGACACCCTGATAATACGCGCTCTTAAAGCCCAAATCAGTCTAATACATTTACCAGCCTAGTGCAGGTCAGAAAACTAAGGAATACCCTCCAATGCACGAGCGCCTTCATTCAGAACTCTACGCATCAATCGCCACGTTAGACCAATTGAAGAAACTCTATGACCTCGGTGCGGTTGATATTCGTTCTTTTCAAAGAGAGTCGCAAGCTCTTCTCCAAGATGTTCAATCCCAGATTGAGAATCTGCGACGTATGGGTCTTGACATTGGTACATTTGTATCTGGTGAACGAATCCTCGAAACTTTTCCTGAAGCAACCACTCTGCTTCGGCTTGAAAGTCATGCTCAAAGGCAATCGCCTCAGGGTATGACGATGGACCAATACTATGACTATATTGGATTGGCAATACTTGATGTTGCAACTGAGCACTCGTCAAAGGGACTTATGGGTCTAGCAGAACTAATAGTTGAGGTTGTTCGACGTCTCCCTGAAATCGAATCTGTGACATACAATGATGTCATAGAATCTGTGAATCGTGTCGCTAAAAACGGACTCATTCCCGGAATACGGACTCTAAGAGGCGGAGTGAAAGTTGTAGAACTACGACCACTTGAACTACGAAGAGACCAAGCTGATGTTATCAACTTAGCAGCATCAAAAGGGTATGTTTCTGTAGAGGAACTCATTATGGAACTCAAATGGTCCGAAGATCATGCACGGCAAGTCCTATCCAGTTTGGTAGAAACTGGGATGGCTGTTGCAGACATCCGGTTCTCAACAGGTGGTCGCTATTACTTCCCAGGACTCAGGGCTCGGGATAATAATGATACAAAATCAAGCGGGATGTATTAATTCTAAGTAGAAATCAAAATAGCTCCCCTTTTCTCATCTATCCATTCAGCCAGTCCTTTCTTCACCATTAGAGCCAAAACAATGTGTATGTCTTTCTCCGGAAGACTTGCAAAATCCTCATCAATTTCTTGAATGATAATAGATTTCACATCAAGTCTGAGTTTTCCTGTCTTGAGTGACCATTGGTATAGAATGTCTGCCCAATCCTCAAGAGGTCGCCAATAGACTCTTAGTTGTCTTTTTTTCTTATCTTGCCATTCAGCCACTTCTTTGTCTACAAGGACTGCAGCAATCGCCTTGAATGAGTCTACCTTATTTCTCAAATCCTTAAATGGTGGTTCACTGATGAAGGCCGCCAATGAGAGAATGTGTACTTTCTTGTTCTCTGCCCATTCTAATAGGTAGTCCGCCCATTCCATTGCCCAGAGTTCTCTATCTTCCGCTCTAGTTGGGATTCCGTACATCCATTCTGTTTCTTCGACACTTCCCCAACTGGGCATTGCGATATCAAGTTCGTTCACAGTGCTCTCTGGCGCTGTTTCATTTGCAGTTTCAACTAGTTGATCCGGTTCTGAAGTCATCACGGTTTCTTTGACCTCAACAACAACCTCTGGGGAATGAACCTCGTCCTCAATTACGATTTCTTTGCTGCTTGGAGATGATTCAACCTGTCCCTGTTCAGCGGGTTTTGTTGATTCCTCTGTTTGCTTCTTCTCTCGCTTTCTCTCCTTGACGCCCACTCTTTAGGAACCCTCCGCCCAGTCAATGTATCTCTTGACATCCTCTGGTGGAGTTGCAGGGCGGATGTTTTCTATAGCATGCAGAAAGTCATCCCTTGATACAGGACGGATGTCCAGAATCTCCTGCTCATCATCCATTCTACCTGTTCGTTGTAAATCCCTAATCGGTTCCATGGATGCCTCCCGACAGACCACACTGATGTCTCTTCCACTATACCCCTCCGTAAGGTCTGCGAGTTCGTCGTATTCGATGTTGGGAGAAACCTCAATATCTTCCATATGAATCTCGAATATCTTCGAACGGGCTTGTCTATCTGGAAGTGGAACATGTATCTTTTTCTCAAACCTTGAGCGTAGTGCGAAATCCAGCTCCCAAGGCAAATTGGTTGCTCCAATGAGTGTAATGCGCTCTTCTACATTGCTTGCTAGCCCTTGAAGCTCAGTAAGCAATTGCGTCTTCAATCGTCTCTCCCCTCCAACATCATCCCCTGATCTAGAAACACCTATTGAGTCCAGTTCGTCAATGAAAATGATTGCCGGCTGGTTCTTTCTTGCGAGCTCAAAAAGGTTCATCACAAGACGCTCTGATTCACCTAGCCATTTGCTCACAATGTTTGCAGCTGAAACGTTGAAGAACGTTGCATTGACTTCTGATGCCACTGCTTTGGCAACAAGGGTCTTTCCACACCCTGCAGGTCCATAGAACAAAATACCTCTCCATGGTTGTCTTGCTTTACCTTTGAAAAGCTCTGGATGTTTCATGGGTGTCAGTATTGCATCATCAATTGCTTGTTTTGCATCAGCAAGACCTGCAACTTCTGACATCTTAATTTTAGGACGTTCGGTGATGATAGTATCTGATATCATCTCTCTGAGTCGTTTTTCTTCTTCATCAAGACTTGGTTCAGCCCTTGATGTTTCTTGAATTCGTACTGGTTCTGCTACATCACCTTCGACCTTCGGTGGAGCCATAAGACCATCAACTGGTCCATGTGACTTCTTTTTGATCCCAGAGAGATACCTGACTCTGTCTACACATTCTTGAGCCCTGTCAAAATAATGTTTTTTGACCGAAGGCAATGCTGCAGAGTTTGATAATTTAATGAGAATCTTACTTGCTTTGAGATACTCTTGACAAGCATCTTTCTTCATACCCCTCTGGTCCAACTCTATCGCTTTTGCAAGCAATGCTTTAAGTCCCTGGTCTACTCTATCTGCACACATTCGAGTTCATGTGTACACTGCCTATAAGGTGTTAAGAATTTCTGTCACACCCGGTACATACATACACAATATCATCTGCGAACTGCGAAGGTTTAAACGTTAACATCCCTCTGAATGACTGAGTTAACACTCCTAGAATAAGGTGAGATTCTTGGGTTCAATTAGAAAGGCATTCTCCTGGGGCAAAAAGAAACCAGACATTGGTGAGATATCCAGTCGTCTCAGGATTTTGTCAAAACAACTAGCGCGCCAAAGGAACAAGTTGGAGAAGGAAGAACGAGATGCGAAAGGACGTGCTGTGCGTGCAAGAAAAGCTGGTCAGACGGAAGCATATCAAACATATGCAACAGAAATGGTGCGATTCCGTAGATATGCACTTTCCGTTGATAAATCACGACTACAAATCCTCAAGATTCTGGCTCACCTGAATCGAGCTCAAACATCAGCAAAGACATCGATAGCTCTCCAAGAAGTTGCCAAGATTCTCGGTATGCTTGGCGATAGTACTGATGCTTCGAAGGTTGTAGCCAATGTGGATGAGATTGCACACAGGCTTGAGGAGTTCGAGATTGAAGCTAGCATCTCTGACGAGGCTCTTGATTCAACCATGGAAGTGACCTCTGAAGATTTGTCTTCAGCCTTTCAAGAGATTGACGCCGAAGCTGGACTAACTGAGGGTCCTATTACGTCAAAACCAGTCGGTGAAGCTGAGTCTTTAGAGGCTGATATCAAAGCACTAGAACGAGAACTCGGTGTATAGGACTTACCACCGGCTGTCAAGGGTTTCTCTTGAAATACGTTCGATCTCAAGTCTGTTATGATATGAGTCTCTCATCAGGTCTCGATATCTTCGGATGAAATCTTCAGCGAAGAGCTGTCCACTTCGGAGCATATGTACTGTATCTCGAATTGCAGTTTCAATCGATGATGCATCTTTTTGCAACGAATGCAATCTGGGGTCTGCATCGTAGTTTGGAGGTATATTTCGTCTTTGATCGTAACGTCCAATTGTTCTATCGAGCTCGTCACGGAATGATTCGGGTTTTCTGTAGTACCCATCATAGGGATTACGACGGGGAGGAGTTACTCTCCACTCGTCAACTCGTGGTCTTGGACCTGGTCGAATCAGAGGTGTGGCTTCATCGTACTGTGATCTATCATTAGTCGAGAGGAGTGAATATACCATTCCTTCAATCTTAAGTCTGACATCACTAGTACTCACATCGGTTTGCTCAATTTTACGAACCCTTTGCATATCTGTTTGGATGTATTTGTCAAACTTTCGTGCGATTTCAATATAATCTGGAAGAACTTTCTTCGTTTGATCTGAGCACGATGCTCTAAGTTCACCCTGTTTCAATTTGAGTACTAAGCGCTTTCTGAATCGACCATCTTCTTCAATGGACTTCAAGTAAATCAATGGAAAGTCAAAAGTCGTTTCCATCTTCTTCCGGACTCTTCCAGTTTCAGCAATGAAGAGTAGTCTTTTGTTGGTGATGAAGAGTGTTCCAAAGGCTTTGTCATTCTTGAGAAAGTCACTTCCTGCTATTTTGATTTCAGGAAGTGCACAGACTGGAAGTTCTCCAACCGATAGTTGACAATGTTCATAGAATGTCGTAAACTGTGCTTTGTAGTAATCAAGACCATCAAGCTGCCTTCTTACATCTTTCAAAGTGCTTCGTAAAGGCTCAAGTGATTCGTCAACATTCTGTTTATAGTAGATACCCATTTCCGTGATTCTATTGGTGATTCCTTCAATAAACGGGAATTGATTGGGGTTCCACCGCGTGTAGTCAATGAAATCTTTAGTTTCAGCAGCCATCCTTTTAGCAATGATCTCGGCTTGGCTAGAAATTCTATTCTTGATAGCTGGAAGTTCGTCCTGAATCCCCTCTATCTTCTCTTCAATCCACCTATAGTGGAGAAAGTTAGCCATCCTGAGGGATACAAGTATTCTTTTTGTACTCGCAAGTTTATTCGTGAACTCTCTAAGCTTTGTGTGTCCATATTGAATGGTCATTATTGCATGTCGCATGTCGAGTGCCAGAGACCTTCTTCGATCTTCTAGAAGTACTACCCTCGTGGAGTGGCATCTTGAGCAGATGTCTACAGTCTTTTTTCCCTTGCTAAGATCCTCAGAATTACACATGGGGCAGGTTTCGAATTTTTCACCCGGTATTGGAGAACCAAGATTGTGATGGCACTCACTACAGACCGTATACTCACTAGATTTAGATTCAAGACATTCAGAGCACAAAGGAGCCCCACAATCCTCACACATGTGGGTTGCTCTGTTCGACTGGCATGATATACAATGTCCAACTGAGGAATCATTAGTCAAGTGAGTACCTCCGGTAGTCTACTTACATCGAGGACTTATCCAAGAATAACCTGTGTATTATACTGGAAACATGAGGGTACAGTTGGCTATCATTTGGAAGAAATGTACAAGCCATATCAGTTATATCCGCTTTCATGAGCTGGCGCTCAATTCAAAGGCGATACCCATGGAAGACCTAGCACTGGCGGCCATTGACGCAGCTCTAAAGACTGGTGTCAGTTTTGCTGATGTACGAATCGAAAACTCCACGACAATAATCATTGAACTTAATGATGGTATCACAAGAAAATCAATGGCTTCGCGCATGAAAGGGGCTGGGATACGTGCGTTCATTGATGGTGCATGGGCGTTTGCACAGACCACAGATCTTACCAAAGCGGGAATGAGGGCAACAAGTGAGTCAGTTGCAAAATTAGCTCTAGCCACTCAAGAGAAGGTTGCAGAAAGGTTCACAATCAATGGTCCTACTTTCGAAGCAAATGTCCAACTAGATGTGAAGAAACCATTCGATAAAGTATCAATTGATGAGAAAATGGACTTTGTAAAAATGATTGATGATCAAGCTCGCGATTTTGACGAGCGAATTGTATCCACGATGACTATCTATGGTGAATTATCCTCAGACATCTTCATCGCGAATTCATTGGGAACCCGTATCACTCTTCAAAATTCCATTCCTCGAATTATCTCTATTCCAACCGCAAAAGAGGGTTCCAACAGACAGCGGATGCAGGAGTCAATAAGTCTTCGAAGTGGGTTCGAAGAAATGGAAACTGAACAAGCACAGAATATTGGCACGAAAGCAGCTAAACTCGCAATCGATCTCTTGTCCTCAAAATCAGCGGAGGGTGGTATCTATGATGTTGTACTAGACCCTGCGCTCAATGGTGTTGTGACTCATGAGGCTTTCGGACATGCTGCCGAAGCTGACAATTGGCCAGCCCATTCAACTGTACTAGAGGATAAGATTGGTAAAGAGGTAGGTCCCGAATATCTCAGTATAAGTGACGATCCAACATTGGTAGGCATGCGTGGGTCTACAGAATATGATTGGGAGGGTACTAAGACCAAGAAGCGGTTTTTAGTTAAAGATGGTATTTTTACAGATCTCCTACACAGTCTGGAAACCTCAAGCAGGTTAGAACTAGAACCAAATGGTGCAGCAAGATCGCAATCCTTCATGCATGTCCCTGTGCCTCGAATGAGTAACACCTTCATGGAGCCAAGAGACTGGGATGTTGATGAGCTTATAGAAGATACGAAACACGGTATTCTTCTATGTGGTTTCAATTATGGCTATACACAGTCTGCCAAGGGCCAATTCATGTTCCAAGCGAGTCATGGATATTTAATCGAAAATGGGGAGAAAGGAACAATGGTTCGCGATGTTTCACTTGCAGGTAACATCCTTGAGGTGTTAGCAAAGATTGATGCCATTGGAAAAGACTTCGAATTGGAAGGAGGCACCTGTGGGAAGGATGGCCAAAATGTCCCCACTATGACAGGAGGTCCTCACGCAAGAATCCGACAAGCACCAGTGGGAGGTATGTAAACTGAAAGAAAGACTCCTTGAGATTGCTGAAACTGCAGTCAAAATGGCAGAGAAACTCGGGGCATCTCAAGCAGAGGCGTACGTTGGACAATCTCGTGCTTTTTCTATAGAGGCTGAGAATTCTGCAATACGGAATGCTGAGGAGAAGAGTGATGCTGGCATTGGCATTCGAACAGTCATAAACAAAAAGATTGGTTTCGCTTTTGTCACCACACTTTCAGATGATGATGTACGTGAGGCAGTAACAAAGTCGGTAAAGCTTGCCAAAGCATCAATCCCCGATCCGGATTTTGTTAGTCTTCCATCGGATGACAATTCATACCCTACAGTGAAGGGTCTCTTTGACAAAAACATCGCAGAGCTTCCTTCCGAAGCCACCGCAGACATGATAATCCGAATCATCGATGCTTCAAAACAAGTCCTTGAAGGTCGAAACTATGCTATCTCCGCGGGTGTCCAAAGTTCTTCTGGGATGAATGCAGTTGTTAATTCATTAGGCATTTCATGCTCCGAGGCGCGGACCTCAATCATATTGTTCTGTTATCCCATTGTTAAGGAGGCAGATGACCAAACTGCAAGCTCTGACTATCAAATAACTCGGGATTTAAGTGAGATTGACCCTGAACAGTTAGGAGATAGTGCAGCCAAACGCACACTCAGTATTTTGGGTCCTAAGACCATTGAAGGTGGTGAAATGTCTGTGGTATTTGCTCCCTTAGGAGCAGGAACCGTCATAGGACATGGATTTGCTGGTGCAATAAGTGCAGAGGAAGTACAAAAAGGACGTTCATACATCTCTAATGCTTTTGGTGATGTCATCGCATCTGAAAAACTAGATATTATTGATGATGCGCTTTTAACTTCGGGATTGGGTTCTCGTAGCTTCGATGCAGAAGGATATCCTTCACAGAGAGCATCAATTATCGAAAAAGGTGTTTTGAAGGGGTTGCTTCATAATTCCTACACCGCAAACAAGGATGGTGTACAAAATACTGGCAATGCCAGCAGACCTTCATATTCGGGTCTTCCTTCAATCTCCACATCGAACTTCATTATATCACCAGGAAAAGGAACACTGGATGAACTGATTTCAGAGATTGACAAGGGTGTGCTCTGCAGAAACACCGCTGATCAACCTAACATGACCACTGGAGACCTGAGTGCAATGCTATACGAGGGGTTCTATATCGAGAAAGGCGAAATCAAACATCCTTTGAAGAACACACTTGTTGGAATAAACATGCGTGATTTGCTACAACGTATCAGTCGGGTTGGGAATGATACTAGGACTACACTCTCTATGATAACGCCCTCGTTTGTTGTAGAAAGAGCAACTGTCACCTCAGGATAGGCTACATCCGATTGATGATTGGAATTCCTAGAACCGTTAAACAGTTGGCGATTGCTATCTTGAAGGCACGTACAAGTGCAAGTCGAGAAGCTCTTACATCTGATTCTGCTTTGAGAACTGGACACGAATCATAGAATTTACTGAAGAGATTAGCTAGCCCATATGTGTAAGCTGTGATTCTGTTGGATGGGAAGCTAGTACCCCATACATTCTTCTTTAGAGACTTGGCCACCTCTAATAGTTCTTCTGGCAGCTGCGCTATTGCTTTTATTAACTCAAACTCTGCATCGGTTGAGAGAACTGCAAAGTCTAGATTTGACGTTGACTCATCTTCCGCTTTTTCTAAAATCCTTTGGGCTCTGGCATGAGAGTATTGAAGGTACGGTGCAGCGTCACCATTGAAATCTAATGCTTCATTCCATCTGAAGGTTATCTGTCTGTCCGGTGATGCATTGAGCATGAAATAACGTACAGCACCTACCGCCACTTGATTGGCAACAGAGTCCTTGAAGACGTCGTCTTCGTCAGGATTTCTTTTGTCCACCTCAACTCTCGCTAGCTCTGTTGCCTTATCGAGCACGTCATCAGTGGAATAACCAATCCATGTTCCATGTCGCCCGGAGATATCCTCTCCTTCGAGTCCTACAAACTCATAGGCTATATGATGCGAATTATTGCTCTCCTTTGAATAACCAAGAATGTCTAGAATTGTATAGACCATTTTTTGTGGATGTGCCTGTCGAGATCCTATAACATTCATCACGATGTCAAATTTGCCTAGATTGACTTTCTTTCCATGTAGGTCCGTACGCATCACTATTTTGTTGTTCGGTTGTTTCTCAAAAATTGAATATTTGAATGGGTCATTTATTATTCCAAACTTCCATAGCTGTAGCGCAACATCCGCTCCTGTGTATGTTCTTGTGCCATCAGATCTGAACAAGATCTTGTAGGGATCTTTCAAATCTTTGAATTCATCAATCACTGAAAGGTCTGCGACTATACAGCCTGCTTTCTCTCCATCGTCGAGTTTGAAGATGTTATCAGATTCTAGCATCATCTTCTGTGCTAGCTCTAAAATACCGCTGTGTGCTATTGCACTCTCCCAAACCTGATAATCATGGAATATGCCGAGTCGGTATGAGGTTTCACATTGTGCTTTCAGACATCTAGTTACAATTTTTCCACTTAGTTTTGCCTCTGTACTTTCAAGATCCTCCAATTTTCTAGAAATCTCTCGAATTTCCTCTTGAACTGATTCATTCTTGTCAAATTCCTCTTGCGCCGCAACATATAGGTGACCAAGGTAATGGTCGTACTTGGCGTCACCTACATTTTCCTCAACCTGTAAGATTTTCCAAATCAGCTGCGCGATTTGCAGTCCTAGGTCGTTAATGTAATCCAATCTGACAGCATCATATCCCACCCAGTCAAGTATGTTACAGAGAGTGTCCCCCAAGATGGCGTTCCTGGCATGACCTACATGCCAAGGTTTGGATGGGTTAACTGCTGGAGACTCTATCAATGCTCTTTGATTCTTGAACACCTTAGTACGGCCATAATCTCCCGCATACTCAAGGACACTTTTAATCGTCAGCTCAGCCATTTTTCCATAGTCCAAGAATATATTGATGTACGGTCCGCTGGCTTTGACTTCTTTGACTAATGGGTTCGCAGAGGCTAGTGCTTCTAGTTTAGGTAATGATTCTGTTATAATGGCGACTGGATTCTTCTTGTACTTTTTTGCTAATGAGAACGCAATTGTTGATGCAAGGTCTCCCAAGGTCGAATCCGGAGGTTTTTCAACTGACAACGCCACATCATCTTGCGAAACAGAGAACACGTCAGACAGCATATTCACTACAGATAGTCTAACAGTTTCCCAAGGGTTTGTGGAACTTTTCATCAATTGTATATCATCCTCAAGTAAGTGAGTGTCTGCATTGTTACTTCATAAATGAAACGCTTAGACTGTATAAGATTTGAATGCGCGGACTAGGTCTATCTAGAAGTCCTGCCTACGAGTTACAATAGTTAATGATAGTAGAAGCTGTTCTTTCAAAAGGAATAGTGTGCAAAGTATCGACATTACAGCTGGCAATCAAGATGATTTTTGTTCAAACATCTATTTGAAAATCCGACAAAGGGTTTATTTACGTTTATTGTCTGCGCAAGTGTATTCGTTCGCCCGTTGGACGAATCATCAGCGCCACAAACGATAAGGATTCTCTCCTCGCCAGAGGGAATTGACGCATTAGATTAACCCACAGCTCTGACCGCAGTGCTACTCCCAGAGTAAGCCTGCATGGAGATGATTGGACTGGCCAGCAGACACTCAAAGACCCAGAAAAAGAGAGAAGCTAATGGTTCGGCCAGCTATATCTGTTCTTCTTGTAGTTGCGTTGATGTCTATATTGACCACACTCGTGGTGAAGTAATTTGTTCTAGTTGCGGA
>CAZPWM010000012.1:17992-53451 GCA_964590575.1 uncultured archaeon | reverse complement strand
GTGATATCAGAGAAAGAGAGGGATGCACTCTATCAGAGAGTCGCAGAAAGCACTAACGGACATCTCCTAAAGCCAACCATTGGTAGCAAGATTCTCTATGGGGGATCAGGACCTGACATCATATTCGACACCGTAGGTAGCGATTCAACCTTAGATGACTCGCTACATCTTATCAGAAATAATGGAACTCTTGTTATAGTCGGTATGGATTTCGGTGTCACAAAGAAAACTGATTGGATATTAGCGGTATACAAACAGGTGAACGTGCTTGGTTCAATGATGCATGGGCGCGAGGTTCATGATGGAAAATCAATCGACACGCTCAAGCTGGCTTTCAAGATGATAAATGAAAACCCGGTTCTGTTTGATGGACTTGTTACACACAAATACAACCTTCACGAGTACAAGACAGCATTCGCTGTGGCTTCGAACAAGGGAAAGAATACCGCAATCAAAGTTGCATTTCAGTTCTAGTTTTACTAAAATCCTAGGAGTGCATGAAGAAAGCTCATCAACGCAGTATAGACTGTTTCGCCATAGAAGATTAGAAGAATGAAAATGACCCATCCAAAGACTGAGTAGGCGGCACTCCTGAAGTGGGATCGTCTTCTTGAGAAATGCTTAGCCACTTTCTTAAGTTCGGTAACTCTGTTCTTGTAGTACATCGAGAGACCATTATTGGTGATGGATAGAGTTTCATTCTCCTTTCTTATCAAACCGCTTCGTCTGGCAATCTGAATGTGTTTTGCAATCCCTTTTTCTTCTAGGTTTCTAAATCCTAAAACTGCGTGCACATCAAAATACTTGTGTCCGATAGTTATTCCCTTGATAAATGCTTGATTGAGATTTTCTTCAGTACAGGGGCTTCTAGCAAGTCGAGCCAATAACCATGCAGTCATAAGGTCATCATATTGGGCAGCGGCTGCAAGATGGATAGTATCAACGCTAAGCTCATCTCCAGCTTGCAGAATCTCGCGTAAAGCTTCAATACCTTCCCAGATGATTACCATTGCAATGAGTATTGCAACTATTGAGTCAATCACATAGATTTGAAACTCAGCAAAGAATAGCCCAATTAGTACACCAGCACCAATTCGGATATGCGTCTGGTCTTCCTTAGCATCACTCACAAGTGCGAGATTGCCTGACATGCGACCAACTAATGTTTTGTACCAAATGAGACCATAGGTCATTGCGATTGAAAACGTTGTGACAATATAACCCCAGAATGTAACATTCATGACTTCTGGAGTTATCAATCTCAATATTGCATTATACCCAAGTAGTGTTCCCGAGAACAACATGAAGGCCATTATGGCAATTGCACCTAAACGGTCACGTTCATACTTTAGACTAAGAGCAATGATTCCCACAACAAATAGGTCAGTAAGGTTCTCCAGACCGTCATTCATCATAGCTCGACTCCCTATGCTGAATCCAATCCAGAGTTTTAGAATCACAAGAAGAACGAGGACTGAGGCGGAGGTGATAATGACCCACTTCTCTTGTAGAAATCGTTTCATCCAGTAGCCTTCATGTAGTACTTGTTTTCTTGATTGCTTGAGAATATTAGTTCCTAGTGTTGAGAGTGCGAACTCATTTTGATTCATGACTATCAATTTTTCATTAAGACCATATTGAATGACCTCATCAACATCAACTGGAGATACAGTCATCCTACCTAAACGAACAACAAACATTGACTCCAAATGGATATAGAGTTCAGATTTTGTGGTATGACCCTCATATATTGAGCAAAGAACTGCATAGAGCAATGTATCAGCGGGATCTCCACGCATGGTTTCAGTTATATTTCGATCATGTTTAACAAAGCGTATCTCCTCCTCGCTGAGATTCCAGAGATCGTCTATGGATCTAGCTTCTTGCATTCAAAACCCCCACACAAGAGTTAGTTTAGTCTAACTTTTGAAGACATATAAACTTGGTCTATTTCCAAGGTTGGACTAGGAGAACTTATGCGGAGCTATGTCCATTCACTTTTTGTTGATTAGAGATGATATTTGATATCGGTCGACCACTGATAATGGCTCATCGTGGAGAGTCCGGAAAAATTCCAGAGAACACTATACTTGCTCTGGAGGCTGCAGTAAGGATTGGAGTGGATGTGCTAGAGTCTGACCTTCGCCTCACAAAGGATAACATCCCAATCCTGTTCCATGATGAATCACTAGAACGCACGACGGGAGTGTCAGGAACAGTCCGGGAGAAAACATTCGATGAATTACTTCAGATTGATCTAGGGCATGAATTCACAACAGATGGTGGACAGACGTACCCATTTAGAGGGAAGGGATTGAAGGTTGTGAGATTGGAGGAAGCCCTCACACGATTTCCAGACACCATTCTTAATTTTGATATCAAGGATACATTTCTTGAAGCTCCAAGAGAAGTAGCACGAATTTTGGATGAGCAAGAGAGGTATGACCGGATAATGATAGCCTCATTTAATCCACTACAGTTGAAGAGATTCAGAGAAGCGGCGCCCAAGATTCCAACATCAGCCCACCCGAACGAGATACGGAATTTTGTAATAGGGACGCGAATGCGAATGATGGGAATGTTTGTGAGATCAATTGCATTTAGAGCATTCCAAGTTCCTGAACGTAGTGGATCAGTTCAGGTTGTCACCCCACGATTCATTAAAGCTGCGCACGACAGAGACCTTGTAGTACATGTCTGGACTATCAATAATAGGGAGGACATGGAACGATTGCTCAACATGGAAGTGAACGGTATATTCACCGACTATCCTGCAATTCTCCGGGAGGTTCTCGTTGACCGTGGACACTTGTGATGCGAGAAGAGGTTTACTGGAAGGCAATTAGCCGAAATAGCTTAATATGTGCCAGAGGAGAGGTCCGTATGATAGTCCGGGGGACCGTGGGACCAAGGACTAAAAGTCAAAAGTTGGAAGAATGTGCAATGACCTGTCCAGAGTATAACGCGGCCGATGGAACATGCGGTGTTGATGGTTTCAAGTTCTACCAAGGCATGCAAAAGCCTTGCGAAACTCCTGGTATATCGAAGGAAAAGTGTCCTCGATTTGCCATGCAGTGACCAATCAAGACCAAGCATTTCTTTTTGCCAAAAGAAGTTGGGCGGCTTAAGCTGCCCACTACACTTCATTCTATCTCTATTCTTTGTAATTCATAGCTCCGAACATGCTGAAAGCATTTCAGTCCTCAACCTATTAGTGAGTAACAATAGTTAAGTTTATATTGTATACTGGCTTGACAGATGTGAGGAGATGAATTGAGTAAAAAACCGAATATCCTTCAAGTAGCAAATATACTTGCAATTATCATTACAATAGTAGTCAACGCGCTTGCAGAAATCTTGCTTGTGAATGGCGTGACTTCCAAAGAAGTTTCAGATGCCTATCCTAGCCTATTCACACCTCCAGGCTATGTGTTTTCAATTTGGAGTGTCATCTACACACTGCTCATTGTCTTTATGATCTTTCAAGTCCTGCCAAGCCAGAAAGAAGCAGCATATCTCAAACCAACAGCAGTATTCTTTGTACTGGGTGGGCTCATCAATACTTCATGGCTTATTCTATTCCATTATTCTTTTGGTCAACCAGGAATCTATGTGTTCACTCCAATTCTAATTGGACTGTTTCTGGTTCTAATGCTGTATACCTATGTCAAGCTGGAGATTGGCGCAGTCAATGTTCCCATAAAACAAAAGATTGCAGTCCATCTACCTGTTAGTGTGTACGCGGGGTGGGTATCATTAGCTGTGATAGCTAACATTGCATCTGTTCTCAATGTGATTATTCCAGGAATTCCCTTGGCGATACAAGAACTCTGGACTGCGTTAGTGATCATTATTGCACTAATCATTACAATGCTTATGCTGGTCACTCGTAGGGATGCTGCATATGGTCTAGTGGTAGTATGGGCAACAGTAGGAATTGCAACAAATCAGAGCGCGATTCCAATCATCTATTTTACAGCCATTGGTACAGCGTTGATAATCATAGTAGCGATTCTGCTTCTTCCTCTTATTACAAGAAAGGGCTTTGCTAAGTTCTATCTTCGGAATCAAGAGTAAGAAAAATGTGAATAAGAAGTTGGGCAGCTATGGCTGCCCACCACAGTTTCTTATAGTTCTCCATTCTGCGAATCCATAGTTTTGTTTCTGACGTGCACCGATGCTTAATTGTTCATTAACTCGCTAAATTGATAAGAAGGTTAGAGGAATAGTTGAATGTTGTATGGTTTCAGGAGGAATGAGATTGAAGAAGTATTCGTTGAATATCGTCATTACGATTAGCATCATCGCAATGATGTCTGTAGTGTGCATCGGTCAGGCACCACATATTGAAGAATACGCAGTGACAGATGCAGTATCACCCTACATTCCGTCAGGAGTGGTCTGGACAGAGAACTTTGATGATGGTAACCTAAGTGATTGGGAAATCTTTGAGATAAACTGGACCTTGCCAGACGGAACTGTAAATTGGACTAAGGACCCAAATGATTTGTTTTCAGTTAGTGGTGGTATACTACGATCGATTGGTCCAGAATGGAACTTTGCGGCGTATAATAGCTCTATAGCTTACGGGACTTGGAGTTTTGATGTTGATGTGCAGCATCCCGATGGATTCAATCGTTTTGGGGTTAGCTTCATTGGCGAGAAATTCGGAGAGCATTGGCTGCCCGCAGATGGTAGTTCAGATGCATACTTCCTTTGCTTCTGGTTCTACGAACTTGGACCCGGTGGAGAAATTCGTTTTGCCAGGAATACTGTTTCTGGAGGAACCAACTTTCTTGATACCTACGGTGTTAGTAATATAAGCGGATGGAAGAGATTCATTGTCACAAGAGAACCATCAGGACAGTTCTATGTCTATCTGAATGGGTCGGTTATCCTAGATGTAAAGGATAGTACTCACACAACATCAGAGCGTTTCGGTATCTTTGGTATGGCAAATCCAGCGATAGACAATATCACGGTCAGTGACACCATAGATTATGATAAAGCCCCACCGAAGTGGGACCCACCAGTTTCGAATAAGCAGATTATAGTCGGGGAACCCTTCTATTACGATTTGAATGCAACAGACTACTCAGGACTAGACAAGTGGTGGATAAATGACACTCAGAACTTCGTCATAGATAACGATGGAGTTGTCGCGAATAATACTCAGCTAGCTGCTGGTGATTATTTCATATCTGTGAGTGTCAATGACACCTTAGGGAACACTCAAAATGGTGTAATTAAAATCACGGTAAATCATGAACCAGCTGAGGAACCGATGATCCCCTTCGAGATGATTGTTGGCGTTATCGGAGTTTCATTAGTTGTTATACTGGTTCTGGTAATCTGGAAATCAAGAAAATAGTGAAGAAAAGTAGAGTAGGCACTCCACGAAGGCAGCCTAGCAACGATTGGATGTTGTAGCTAGATTTCTACTAGTGAAGCATGTTTTGCCAAGGCGATCTTAGCTACGGCTTCGAACATCGAATGTTAAATCTAGTAAGCCAATCGGAGATTTTGACAATATAGCGATTGAATAGAGCAAAAGTTATCAGTTCTATTGAGCCGAAGACAAATTGTTCTGTGGTGACAGCCATGGTAAAAGCCTACATTTTAATCAAAGCCGCAGTCGGTCACGAGGACTCAGTACTCAAGGATATGCTGGCACTATCCGTCACAGAGGAAGCGCACAAGGTATTCGGACCCTACGATATTGTAGCGGAAGTGAGGGGCCGCGACATGGAAACATTGGTTGAGATCATCACAGATAAAGTCCGAAAGATAAAAGGTATCGAGGACACACAATCAATCCTTGTCATTGACAGTGAGATCGATATGACTTCCACAAGTTTAGGCTCCTAGCAGGCATTCTTTACATCTAAGATTTTCTTTTATGCAACGGACGCCGAGGCGTATTTGGGATTATATTTTCGGAGGCATTGGATTCCTATGAAGAACCTCTCAAGAAAGCCATTCATGCTTATGTTAAAAGATGATTCGGGTGAAGTGAACGCTGTTAGATTAGATTCAAATTTGGTCAATAGCGACAATGCACTCATTGTGTTAGATGAATATAATGATACATGTTGGGCATGGGTTGGACGTCGTGTCGCCATGCCAACAAGAATGCACACTCTCAGAATTGCAAGAGGACTACAGAAATCAGGACACCAAGTGGGAATAACAACAATTGGCCTTGCAACCACCAGGTTTGTCGAAATGATGGAAAAGGATGACTCGGATCAGGATGTAGCAAACAATATTGCAGAGTTTCGAGGAGCCTTGGAAGGAAGATGGTCATTTGATGATGGTGTTCTAGCCTATAAAGGAGAGACCACACCGAGTTCGTCAATCGCAGGAGCACCAACAAAGAAGACGCTGCCTGATTCAGAACCGGTAGCTGAGGTGCCAAGACCAAAACCAGCGTTCACCGAACCAATAGCTGGAGCACCCAAGCCGAAACCAAAGTATGATGAACCAATAGCTGGAGCACCAAAACCGAAACCAGTGTACGATGAACCAATAGCTGGAGCACCCAAACCAAAGCCAGCACCCACACTATTTGCTGAAACAGTGAAAGAAGAGCCTGCTGTAAAGCCTCCTCCTCCAGCCCCTTCAGCTTCTCTAGCTGAAAAGAAGATTGCTTACCTCATGCTATCAATCACTCGCAATTCCGAGCTTGTCTATACTGAGCGTTTTGACCGGAAAGGCAAGTATGGTTTGAAGATAGAATCCCCAGGAGTCATGGTTATTGAAGCAGTTCTAGATGGTAATGAACTGATAATCACACCTGGTGATTTTGGTGGTTCTGATATAGCACTCAAAATCAAGTCTGAGTACGAAGGTCTGGCCCGAAGGCTGTGAAAACACTCTAGATTTGACAGGTGGGAGATAGACTTCCACCTGTTTCTATTATTCTTCATCTAATTTACGATACCAATATGTGTATGCATGCTGAAATCCTAATTTGGCGTAGAGCTTGAGGGCAGGAATATTTTCAGACTCTACCTGAAGATAAGCTGATCGTGCCCCTCTTTGGTCAGCCCACCTTGCAAGGGCTATGTTCACTGCTTGCGCAACACCTTTCCCCCGCATTGATGGATGAACAGCTATATTGAAGAGACCCAACCATTTGTTCTCAACAACTCCAAAACCAACTCCTGCCAGTTCTCTATCGATTCGAGCTATTGCAAATCCCTTTTGGAGAGCCGTCCGTTTCATCAAGTCCTTACGTGTTTCCATTGATGCTTCATCGTAACCAGATGATTCACTGTACACCGACAACCAACCATCTGAGATATCATTTGATATCAGTACGTCAAAAGCAGGTTCCTTTTGAGCAAGGTGATTTATCGCAGCAGTGTGAATCTCTACTTGTAATCCAACCGAGAATCCACGTTCTGAGAGGTCTCTGTCTAATTCAATAGGTTTGCTGGCTTCGGTCATCTGAAATCGAGGAATGAGATTTCTCTCTTTGTAGAATTTTATCACTTTCTCAATTGCCTCGTCATGTGGTGGTGGTGGTGGACCAAGTGGAAGCACGCTGTTTGCACGACGTGTTATCCCTTTATTCGCACGGAGAAGCCATCCACCAAGACGTTCTATTTCTTCTGCCACCCACGCGTTTGATGCCACCTGCTCCAGTTCGATGATTTGTGATTGGTCTACCAAGACACAATTCCCCCTAATTACTGCAAATCATTACCTAGTATCTATACAACGCCCTAATTAATTCAAACGATTCATATCCAATGTGTGTATCAAGATGATATTAGCAGCTCCGAAAGCTATGTCTTGTGATTAAAAAGGAGTCAAGATAGAATATGAGCCACTCTTCGGATATGCACGAGCTTGCAATACGGTTTGGACCGATTCTTCACTTTCATCCTGACGAAGGAGATTTCTGTTGCTACCCCTCAGATGCGGAAGAAATCTTTGAATTGTTTCATACAAAGTGGGAGTTATTTGTCGAGGATAGATACCCCAAGAAATTACTCCCAACCACTCCATGCTACTACGAGTTCTGGGAAGGTGATGAATTGACTCAGATTCGATATTGGTTCTGGTATCGATACAATGATTTTCCCGGTGCTCCACTGGGCATGGGAAAACATGTAGGAGATTGGGAGAATGTTGAGGTAAGACTCTTTGATTCCACTGAAGTAGAGGATGTGATATGGGTGCTCTCGAATCACCATGAAGCTCGACTCGCTTCGCTATCAAAGACTCTAGATGGTTTTACTAGGGAAAATCCAATTCTTGATAATGAACAAATAAACGTCTGGGCAGCACTGGGGACTCATGCAAACTATCCATCATCCCGGAGCAGGCCACGATGCTATGCACGATTTTTCTGTGATAAAATAGCAGATGGTGGGCTTGCTTGGAACACCAAAGAAAATCTGAAGTTGTTAGATAAAACCAGTTTCAGTACTTTCAAAGGAAGATGGGGTGACAAAAAAGCACCGAGAGGGCCGCCTAATGAGTACAACCATCGGTGGCGTAATGCTCCAAACCTTTCACCAATTTAGTCAGCGGGATTCCTCGAGGGAGTCCACGGAGTCTTTCTTGGTAGCCACCGAGGCACATTCTTAGAGTACTCTATATACTCTCTTCCAAAACGTTTCACAAGACCAGGTTCTTCAGACTTGATGAAGTAAATGTGATTCACGATTAAAGCTAAGAGGAACCAAAGGAAGACTACATAGTTTGAGAGAATAATTGACTCTCCAAGCAGACCAAGAAGCACGCCTGTGATCATTGGATTACGCATGTATCCATAAACACCATCTACAACCAGCTTCTGCGTTGGTGTCCATGGAGCAAGTGTTCCCCTGCCAGTTTCTGCAAACATCCGAATGCAGACAACCAACATAATTACACCTGCTAGGAGAATCGCCATACCAATAGACATCGCAAGCAAATTAAGAAACCATGGAAGAGACCAGCCAATTGACGAGTCCCCAGTGAGCCACATCAACAACCATGGCAAGAGGATCATGACACTGATTGGTAGTATGAAAGAGATGGCATGTTCTCGTGTATTCATAGCGAGATCACTCATCTTATTCAATGGTAGCGTAGCCTTTCTTCATAATTGTGTCCACTGTTTCTATTGACTTCTTAGGATAATCAATATTGTAGTGAGCTCCTCGACTCTCTCGTCTCATCCGAGCCATCTTGATTATTAGCTCTGCAACAATGGCGATGTTCCTGAGCTCAACAAGGTCTGGTGTTATTTTGAAGTCCCAGTAGAACTGGTTGATCTCTCTTTGAATGAAACCGATCCTATTCCTCGCACGAATCAATCGTTTGTTTGATCTGGCAATTCCTACGTAGTTAATCATGATGCGGCGAATTTCTTCCCAGAGGTGAGAGATGACAACGAGCTCATCAGGGTCTGTTGCCGCACCTGGGTCCCAAGGAGAGACCTCAACCGGGGAAATCTTTGTTTTCAGGTCCTCTGCTGCTGCAAGTGATGCATTATGGGCAAGAACTGATGCCTCAAGAAGTGAGTTCGACGCCAATCTGTTTGCACCATGAAATCCAGTACAAGAGGTTTCACCAATAGCATAGAGGCCTAGAACATCAGTGCGACCATTGATGTCGGTCTTCACTCCGCCCATCATGTAGTGGGCTGCAGGGACAACGGGAATTGGTGACTTTGTGATATCGATTCCAGCCTCAAGGCACGTTTCATAGATGTGTGGAAATCGGTCTTTGATGTAGTCTGCTTCCTTGAAGGAGATATCAAGCCAAACGTGGTCTGCACCAGTCCTCTTTAGTTCAGTGTCAATAGCTCTTGCAACAACATCTCGGGGTGCAAGTTCAGCCTTTTCGTGATAGTTTGGCATGAACCTCTTACCATCCGGACCTAGAAGTTGTGCACCTTCCCCGCGTAGAGCCTCAGATATCAGGAAAGATCGTGTTTTGTGATGATAGAGAAGTGTTGGATGAAACTGAACCATCTCAAGATTCATTACTGTTGCACCAGCGCGGAAAGCCATTGCAATACCATCACCAGTAGCTACGTCGGGATTGCTTGTATAGAGGAATACTCTACCAGCTCCCCCTGTGGCGAGGATGATTGTCTTGGCAACGAACCGTTCAACCTGGTTAGTATTGAGATCCAGAATATATGCACCGTAGACTCGATTATTTCGGACAAACAGATTGACAGCCATGTGGTTCTCGTAGACTGCAATGTTCTCTTCTCGCTTCAGCTGTTTTGTGAGAGCAAGTTCAATGTCTTCTCCGGTGTGATCCTTCACATGTAGTACGCGACGCTTACTGTGTCCCCCTTCGAGCCCGAGTTCATATTCGCCCGTGGATTCCTCACCGCTGAAGTCAACGCCAAGATCCACTAGTTCTTGAATTCTCGATGGACCGGCTTGAATTATCTGTTGTACAACGTCGCGATGACAGAGACCATCCCCGACTCGGATAGTGTCCTCTATATGTAGCTCAATCGAGTCCTCAGCAGACACAACTGCTGCTATTCCCCCTTGGGCTCTCATTGTAGCAGACTCTGTTAGACGCCCCTTGGTAACAATATTGACTGTTCCAAATTTTGAAGCCTTCAAAGAGAACAGCTGGCCAGATAACCCACTACCTATTACAAGGAAATCCGACGAGTAGATTTTGTCAGACATCGTGACTTCTCCAAATTTGATAAATCATATTCGGCTCATAAGGCTTCGTGAATGTAGTAGGAATACATTACGAGGTAGTAAAACCAATAGTAAAGAAACTACGTTATTGTTTAGTGTGGATAAAAATGGTTCGTACAACTGGTAAAACACTACATCCGTAAAAGTGATATGCGTGGCGAGGTTCTTGGTCGCGTGGCGAAAAGCATAAACAATTTCATTGTGATCCACTGTGTGGACAATTATCAAGAAGAGTGAGATGATTCTTGTATCCGCCCATTGATAACCTATGGACTAACCAAGGAGTATGGTTCTTCATCACAATCTCTATTCTGTTATTGGCGTTGTACGGGTTGCACAGAAGAGGACTGTCACGCTTGGCACAAGAACTGAATCAAGACAGCTCGTGGCTTGAAGATTAGTTATTAAGTGAACATCAATCCTCTTCTGCTTCTATCGACCCGACCTCGGTCAATGAAGTATCCTGTATAGTTTCGACTAATGTTTTTTTTTTTACTGGTTTTTAACTAAACCGTATAGTAGTAGGAAGACATTAACATGAGAGTTGTTAATTAAGATGAGACTGGAATGGATGTATAATGACCAATTGTGAGGAGTGTAAGCGATACAATTATTCTCGGACCAATCAAGAGGTATTTCCGTGCGCTCTTTGTGGTGAATTAAGATGTGAGGATCATACTATTTGGGTTCCTGCACATGAAATTGACCAACCATTTGATGAGAATCAATCTCTTCTCAAATTGATGAAGAATGGTAGACAGGGCGGATGGTACTGCTTCTGTGGGAAACCTTCACACGTTCCAAGAGGTATGTCTTATCGTGCAGGTCCAGATAAAGAAGGAGGTAAGATTGTAACCTCAATTCTCGATCATGAGAAGAAAAAGGGTCTTGAGATGTTTAAGATGTGGGAAACTGGCATTATAGAGGAGGGATACGAGAAACCATGGGAAATCAAACATTATGCCCTTTCATGTTCTGTTGCCCCTATTATGATTCTCATAGCAAATCTCCATGCAACGCAGGGAGCCACGCCGGGTCTTCTGGATACTATCTACCGCACAGCTATAAGCGCGTTTGGTGAAAAGAAAGAAACATTCTTCGTACCCTCAAAGAAGACATTTGAGGTTGTGGTTAGCAAATATCCTGAACTAAGAGTACTAGTGGAATTCGTATGTTCAAGGTGCGCAGTAATCCCATGTTTAAACAGACAAGCCCCATTCTACGACCAGAAGCGTTTCAAAAAACTTGTTACTATGCCCGATGGACTCTTTGAAGCGTGAAAAGTTTAATCCAAGTTAATAATCTCAGATATTGTTAAATGAAAAATATTCAGCTTCATTGTGGAGCTAATTCGATTGGATATCGAAGGAATAATCATATTCGATGCCGCATCAGGTGTTCCACTATTCTCTAGAATGAAGACAAAAATTGACCCCTCTCTGTTCTCAAGTTTTGTTTCTGCAATTGGTCATTTCTCACGGGAACTGAAATTTGGAGGATTGTCATCATTCACCACCGAAGAAAAAGTAATCTACCTAGCTCCAAGAGACAAAATCATCACAGCCCTAATTTCACCCAAGAAGAAAGAATATGATCAGGCATATTCTCTGGCAAACGAACTGGGAAGAAAGTTCGAGGAAAGTAGCGCGGGTTTGTCTATGGTATCAAGCAGTGCATACTCCGAGTTTGTAGATGTTGCAGACCAATATCTAAGGAAGATTCAGAACCCTTTCATAACCAGAGTTTCGGAGTTTATTTTGGAAGAGTATGAAGGGAAGGTATCAATTAGACCAAGTTTGATGACACGTGATGGTTCACAGGGAACAGTCGATTTATTGATCGAACCTAGAAAGAAAGACACCGACCAAGGAGATTCATGGGAGGAATTTGGTGAGAACTGTAGTTTCGTGAAAGTTGCAGATACACGAGTCGGTCGTGTGCACATAATTGATTTCATCGATTCTTTAGACAATTTTGCGGTCCTATCAATGAAGAAGGATGAGATGATACTCCGACCGTATTTTCCAGCAAGAGCTATAATTGTCGCTAGAGAGTATGATCCAGCGGCAATTGAGTTTATCAAGAAACTCCCCAAGAATGAGGACGGAAGATACATTGATGGAGCATATCTCTATGCAGGCTTGAAACTAAAAGGAATTCCAAAAGAAACTCGATGTACTCTAGATGTATGGCAATGGCGAGAGGACCAGAAACCCTTACGTATTGAACTCTAGCAACTACCCAGCTGTAGTACCACAATATTCACAGGTTGTTGTTGTTCAAGATTTGAGGGTTGATACTTGTTGGTAAGGTGGTGTTAATCTATCTATGATAGGTAAGCACAACATCAGTCGAATGAGGAACGAGTTTGATGTGTGGTGACCGGTCTTTCATTGCTCTGTCTACAATGCTCCCACCATATGCTTTCACCATCCGAATGGGAACGCTTTCAGGCACATGAATCTCAATTTCATCTGGAAGGATTTCCATCCCTGTTTTAATTTGATGTTGATTTGCTGACAAGCCAATATCAATCCTGGTCTTTCCAAACCTTGTGTGAAGCCCATTGATGATTAAAGGTCTGGTTGAATCATACCATTCACTTGGGATACCAGCTAAAAATACCAAGTTGTTCTTGTCTTCGTGTACCAACATGTCACTCAAAAGTAAAATGAGATCTGCAGCCGCCATCACACTTGATCCAGCGCCTCCACTACCTCCAAAGGTTCGTGGATTCACGAACTCTGGGAGTAGAGAGTCTTCTGATATGAATTCAAGAGCCCGTCTGAGAAGTGGCTCAGCGGCATCACGCTGATTATCCCAAACATGAAATTGGGCAAGTCTCAAGGCAAGATGGCTAGAGAATAACTCTGTGGGTTCTTGAGTTTTCCAAAGACTGCGAACAAGTCGTCTTCCTGAAACTTTTTTGCAGAGATTCCTAAGGAACTTCATGTCGAACTCCTTAATTTTGAGTTGCACAATGCTTGTCAAAATTTCGAGGATTGCTTTATCAATTTCAATCATCTGTGGATCCTGAGGCCGAGGCCATCGTGCTCTCTTAATCTCATCAAATTTCGCCTTCGCGCGGTTCTCGATAAGTGGAAGTATATCTCTAATTTTTGCAACCAAGCTTACTTTCGTTAGTGCGAAATAACTGAGACCTTCCTTAAGGGCTGAGAGGTCCCAGAGTAATTCATTAAACTCCTTCAATATGTTATCATCTAAGATACTGTAGTGTTCAAGAGGGGCGTCTTCAATCTCCTTGGTCAACGATTCATCTATTGTTTGTTCAGCCACCTTCTTCTTGGGTCGATCCACTGCCAAAGAAGCTACTAAATTCTCAGCAAGTTGAGCAAGATACTCAATATTATCTTGGATGGATTCTCGCTGTATCGAATATCCTTGTAGCTGCAGAAGGCCCCAGAGAAGTGGGCTAAATATTGTAGTGTCCAGGGAAACCTCTGAATCTCCAAATATCTGTGCAGCTTTATTGGTTATTTGACTAGCTACATCAATTCCACCGGATTTGATAAGCGCATAGAGGACTCGCATTCGATCTCTCCAATTAAGAGGCGTTTCGTCTGATGCCTCAGGGAAGAGAACGGAATGTGATTGAATTGCCAGCGACACAGCAGCCTGTGAGAGAACACCATCCAATTTCTCATCAGGAAAGATTGCCTCATATTTTTTCTCTGCAAAATCAAACCACTGACCAATCGTCTTATCGCGATTGGTGCTTTTAGGGGTAGTCCCACTCAATGACGCTCCATCTTGAGGGACCTCGAGGGGTGAGCTAAAGACAATGGACTTGGTTCCAGCAGGTGAGAGAGTGACACTGAATTTTAAGATTGCAGTCCCAAGGCCTTCCTTGGATGTTAGCTTGTAGTCGTAGCGATTCTTGTCGGATTGAACCACCTCAGGAATAGAAACATCATTTGATTCAACTAGAAATACTGCTGATGGGGCCGTATTAGCATGAAGTCCAAGAACCCCATTTCCAAATATCTGATTTGTTTTGGCATCAAACTCAATATGTTCAATTGGTTCAAAGCCAAGTACAGACATAGGTCTTAGAGCTACGTAGAAAGTAATTGTAGTCTTCTCAAGGGCTATGTTTTTCATAACCACTTCATTGTAGAGGTATTCAACGCCATCCTGTTCAACATGATAGAGTAGTCTAAGGAATTCAACTGATTGAACATCAGTCCTCCACTCATAGAGCTGATCTTGTGTTGATACTAGTTTCAATTGCGGACCATCTTTTCCCATTAATCCTGGGAAAATGATACCGTCTGTTCCCTGAACCCAGATATCTATTGACCCACATTCTGGAAGAGCAGTAACTAGTCCGCGAGAGTCAGTCACCCCATATTTCCTTGACCCCACACCACCTATCAGTGACCAATTTCGGTACGTGTTATTTGGCAGAGATGTAATCAAGGCCTTTTCCTTGTCGAGTCCTTTCATGGTTAAGGATACCCAAGAGGGAAGCATCCAAGGCTCAGCCTCAAGATAGAATAATGCATTGAATTGGTCCCTCAGATGCTCTATTTCTCGATTTGTATTCATGGGTGATTCAGGGAGTCTTATGTTGAGATTTTGAGCTACTCGTCTGAAACGGTTCAAGTGAGCAATATTATCATAGGCCAAATCAAGGAACCTCTTCAAGAAAGTATTCATTCCGCGTGGTAAGATAGTTCATGAAGGTCCTAGTCCTTTATTTGTCATGTTGGTGTGTTTATTTAAGTATTCGAAAAAACGACAAGAGTTCCAATCCTCGATTTTTATGAGATGTGGTAAACCCTTAATAGAGTTCAATTTGAGCTTGCCTTCGTCAAGTATAGTTTATAGTGTCTTTAGATGAATTCTGAGTACTCACTGAAAAGAGGGAAAACAAAATGGCAGAAGTTCTGACAAAACCATCCAGACGCATTAGAAACATGGTGATGAAAGAACTTCGACTGATAGTCAAAGACAAGGTCGCCCTCCTCCTGATTTTTATGTTGCCTGCAGCACTCATTGGTATGCTCTGGTATGTTACAGAATCAAGTAGTTTGGGAGGAATGTCTCTTGGCGGATCCACAGGCATGGGTGGTGGTGGTGATAATGTAACAACCACTGAGAGCAGTGTCAAACTTGGTATTGTAGATTTAGACTCTACGAGTGGATATTACGGGGCAGAAGACCTCTCTGAGAATCTAACTGCGTTTTATGAAGAAATGGCAAATGTCACCATATACAATAGTACGGCTGATGCATATCGAGCATTGTATGAACAACTGATAGATGCATACATCGTTATTCCTGATGGCTTTGAGGCGAACCTCACAGATAACTTCCCAACATATCTCGAAGTTCACTATGATGGAAACAACCTGTTAGGATCTGCGTCTATTCAGGGAATTATTCAAGCAGGAACAATCTTTTTTAGAGTATCAAAGCTCTGGATTCGTTCTGAGATTTTTCCGAGTATGGTTATTGAGTTCACTCCGGAAGGAGGATATTTGGTAACTGTGTTTGGTGGTTTCATTGTGATTTTCTCAAGCTATCTTGGAATTGCCATGACTTCAGCTCAATCAATAGTAGGCGATACGCCTCTCCGTCGAATGCTGCTCACACCAACCAGTAGACTGGAGGTCGTTGTTGCTAAAGTAATTGGATATGTGATTATTGGGTTCTTCCAGTCGTTGTTGTTGGTCACATTATGGGTCCTAGCGTTTAATCTCACACTCAATACAAGTTTCATATCCCTTGTGATAATTATGAGCTTAAGCTCACTAACTGGATCAGCTACAGGAATTTTGATCTCGTCTGTTGCAAACACGAGATTACAAGCAAATCAGATGTTCCTCTTTGTTCTATTTGGAACCTTAATTCTGTCAGGATTCTTTCTCAATGTCGGAGTTTTGGATAGAATACTCCCAATGAACCAGGGACTTAACCTTCTCATAGACACAGCATTCAAAGGGCTTTCAATTCTAGAGGTAATAGATAGGGTTCTCATATTATTTGGATTCTCAGCTGTAGCAATCCTAGCTGCCACTTTCATATTCTCCAGAAAACCAACACTGGGTTAGGTGATATCACGATGATTCAAAAAACAGACCAAATGGGTGCATCTGAAAAGGAGAAACCAGTCTTTGTTGAAGAAGCTTACTTTTCTGGAGCACGAATAGGTGATGCCATTGATTGGTGCATCACACGACAAACCCGTGAGCTACACTGTGAAGTTGAAGGTAAGTTGACTTCATCTGGTAAGGAAGTGAAGTTCAAAGGTCGAGTCTTGAAGGTCAAGAAAGGAGTCCTAACACGAAGGATCGCAGTATATGTAGAGGAGGATCTTCGCAGACAACGAGCAGGAGAACTAGATAAGGTACTAACAATAGGTGGTGAGGGATCAGGTCAGGATGACGTAGCAGCCACACAAATCACGGTTCAGAACTACCTGAAGCGAAACATGGCAGACGACCTATACTATGATGGCCGTGACCTCCAACAAGCAGTGAAAGATCTGGAGAAGATGAAGAGTCAAGAAGTGGCCTGCACGGTTTGGGGCCGCAGAGGCTCTGACAAGACTATGATTATGATCAAAGGTACGATTGTGGGTGCTTCTACAAGACCAGCTCCCATACTTCCTGAGGGGACTCTTGACGTCCGAGTTGCTCCAGAGGAAGAGGTCGGAGATCCCAAAATCTACATGGTTGCACAGCCGCAGCTTCTAATTGGTCCAAGCTACAATCCAAACCTCACTGTTTTAGCTACCAAGGTCTACATAATGCCTTATGCCTGGAAACAAGCTCCTGAATACAGAGATGTGCTCGCAGCCAGAAATCTGACAGTGACGGTCAAAAGCGGTCAGAAGCTCATCGAGAATGTTTCGTTCTCCATTCGCGAGGGTGAGATGCTAGCCATCATCGGCGAGTCTGGAGCAGGTAAATCAACGACCGTGAAAGCATTGATTGGCGATATTCCAAGTACTGGCGTAGCAAGAATTGCCGGAATTGACTCGAAACAGACCCAGAAAGTTCGTCACTTCTTTGGATACTGTCCTCAAGACTTGTCATATATGTATGAGACCTTTACACCTCTCGAGAACATAATCGCATTTGGAAAGCAGTATGACATTCCTGAGTGGCAATTGATTCAGAGAGGAAAGACCCTCCTCAGAGACTTTGGAGTCCTCGAGAAAGGAAACAGCCCCACAAAGGAGCTAAGCGGTGGGCAACAGAGAAGAGTTTCTATTGCCATAGCTTTGGCACACAAGCCCAAGGTTCTCCTCATGGATGAGCCAACTTCAGGGCTTGACCCTGACAACAGGTATGAGCTCTGGAGTTATCTTTCATATATCAACCAGGAATATGGTACATCGATAATTGTCATTACGCACTATCCCGTAGAGGCTGAGTTTTGTGATAAGGTAGCAGTGTTCATGCGGGGTAAGAGTCTTGTAGCGTTTGGAAGTCCAGCCACATTGAAAGAATCGATGCCCTCAAGAGGATTTGCTGTGGGGGTCGTGCTTGAAGAGGTGGACCCAAGAGCCCGCAAGACACTAGAGCAGGTCAAAGGAGTTCGTTTTGTGCTACAGAGAGGAGAACTCCTGAAGATGTTCACAGATGAGCCATTAGAAGTGATTGCTGAGAGATGCGTCACTGCTCTGAAGGAGCAAAACATCAAAGTAAAGATTGTGAAGACTAAGTCGGTTGCGGACATGGTAGACTACTATGTTGCCATTACTCGAGGTCTTATTCAAGGTACAATTGAGAAGTGATACGATGGCAGGTCTGAAACAAACAATGATGCATCTGACCCAGAAGGTGGTAGCATACATACTTGTATGTATCATCATGGTTAGTGGACTTTCTGTTGTTCAACCTGTTATCGGAATCAGCCCCCATGTAACTGACCCCATGGACAAGATTGATGATTCACTACTCAATCAGACTTACTTGGATCAGTATCGTGACGTACTAATCGGTTATGACGATGAGGTAGGCGAGTTCAAAGCGAAGAATGCTGTTCTTTTTGCAGACCAGACTGCCAAGATGATTGAAACTTTCAAAACGATAGGCATGCTCCATGTAAAGATGCTGAGCTCAGCCATTGTAGACCTTGCCAAAGAGGAGTTTATCACCAAGATATGGTCAAACGAAATAACACCAATAGAACATGTACAGACCACTACCACTGCTGCATCGTCATCAGAGGACTATGTCCCGCTTATCGACAGGATTGGTGCAAGGGACCTCTGGGATGCAGGTTACAATGGCACTGGTACTGTTATTGCAGTCCTTGATACAGGAGTGGACCCACTTCAAACAGATTTCAGCGTGGCTGCTTTTGCATCCTTTGTGGAAGCTGACACATTGCCTCTTGACCTCATTGGGCATGGAACCTATGCAGCATCAATTGCAGTCAGTTCTGGAAATACATCTGATGGCGTCTATGCTGGTATTGCTCCTGGTGCAACACTACTCTCTGCGAAAGTGACCCTTGGAGGGCTCTTTGCATCTCCAAGTTGGATTGTCTCAGGTATAGAGTGGGCAAGCAGTAGGGGTGCAGATATCATTCTATTGCCTTTCAACACTCTTGGTGCACCAGATGACGCAGTCTCAGAGGCAGTTGAAATCGCAGCTAAAAAGGGAATTTTTGTTGTGGCAGCATCAGGAGATGACGGCCCAGACTATTTGACTGTCATGTCTCCCGGTGGAAATGCAGCTGCGTTTTGTGTTGGAGCGTATGACACTGAACAGCTGGAGATTCCTGATTTCTCAGGAAGAGGACCATCACTCTCATTATTGACCAAACCAGACCTAGTGGCACCAGGTGTTGGTGTTGTGGGAGCCAAACCATTTGCAGGTCTTGGAGGTCTTGGTTTCGGTGATATCGGACTAGGTGATCTTGGTGGCCTTGGTGGTCTAGGAGGTCTTCTTGGGGGTTCTATTGGTGAAACATTCGATGAGAATTATACCATTGCAGACACAACAGCAGCTTCTGCAGCCATCACGGCAGGTGCCGCAGCAATTTTACTGCAAGCATTCGATAGAATAAGTCCAATCGCTCTAGCCAATGTCCTTCGTGACACAGCCACACCGATTGGGTATGGGGCAAATGATGGAGGCGCAGGTCTTCTCAATCTGCAAGCAGCATTTGATTACTTTAGCACACAACAGACCCCTGCAGACCCACACTCGCGAACAACAAGTTTGCCGCTCCTAGCACTCGGTTTGATCACTGCTAGCGGCACAGATGCATCAACTACCATGTTGATGAGTAGTTTCGGAACAACACTTGTTGCAATAGACACACGTAATCCACAGGACTCGGGGATTCACTTGATGATGGGTATGTTCTCTCTCAAGTGGAATAATGAGGACCCAACAAATTTGATGATGTTTAATGTGAAAAGCGAGTTTCATCAGGTTGTATCGTCGTCAAATAATGTACCTTACAATCGTTACATTGGCGTGCTGTCCAACAATGACTCGGTCTATGTCACGTTCTTGGTCGAAGCCTATAATCTCACTACGTATGATTCACTTCCTTTGACTGCATTTAGAATTACACCATTCATCCTCAACCTTGGTAGCGAGCCTGTAGAGAATGTGAGCTTGTATGTTTCATATTCTCTTGACCTCTACCTAGATGGTGAGAATGATCACGGAAAGTACGCTCTTGATAACCAGCAGCTGTTTGCGTATGGGCTCTCAGAGAATTATGGCAACTTCTATGTAGGTATGAACTCAAGCATCCCCCTCTCTTCATTTGAAGTAGGAAACTCGTCAAATATTGGCAGTCATGTTTCAGACAATAACCTAACAGGGTCCACCGTCTTTGATGGCGATGTTGGGTTAGCAATGCAATGGGACTTCGGAACTCTCGATGTCGATGAACTTACTAATGTTACAATAGCCATGGGTTTTGGTGAGAACCGCACGGTTCTTGATGCATCAATAGATGCAATGTGGAAATATGATGTCCCATCCGGCGCCTTAGACCAGGGAGACCTCATAGTCGTGGAAGCCGATGTTCCAAGGATAGCGCAGGTTGGTCAGACGTATCAATCGAAAGCAGTAATCATGAATATTGGAGAAGCGAACACAACAGCTATCGGAGCCATGCTAGTAGTCGAAGGTACTGCTGATGATGGTACCCTGTTCGCGAGGTATTTCTCTTATGATGTGCTAGAACCATTCAAAGCTAAAGTGCTAATCACAGACTGGCGACCTGAAACTGAGGGAGTAAGAACTGCAGCATGGGCGGTTTCAACAGGACTAGACCAAATCGTCAATCTTGTATCTAACCCGGTGGCATCACTTCTTACATCGGGAGTAGGGATTTTAGATGATTTTCTGCTACGAGATGTCTTCATTATCACCCCAATATCATCAACATCGGTATTCCCCAAGCAGCTACCATTCGCACCATTTGATATCCGATTTCCAGCAGACTTTGGAATTTACAGCTTTGTTCTTTCAACCACCGAATCCCTTGGTAATCTCACAATCTCAAATCGTGGAAATGCTTCAGATTGGGGCAATATGTCTCTTACTAGTGCTAAAACAATAGAAGGATTCTATGACTTCTCACTCTTTTTACTGACACCCCCAATTGGTATGGATGGGTATCATAGATGCGACTATGTGCTTGAAACCGAGGTAGGATGGACAACCAATATCACTCTTGAAAGGACTCTGGAATATCCACGCGCAATGATGCTCCTTGAAACTTCGCACGGAGGTGGGTTTGGATCTCTACTCGGAGGTGCTGGAGGTTTCGGTGATACTGGCTCCTTGACTGGCGGAGATACTGGAGGTTTAGGATTCCCACTCGCTCAAGAAGACAGTTCTAGCGGTGGAGAAGCTATGTTGACTGGCTTTAGTCTCAATGACCTTGGTAGTCTTGGCTCACTTACAAGCCTCTTTGACTCATTCAGAATGACTACGTTCTCAGGTCTCTCGAACATGAAGAAAAGGATGGCAGATGTGGGACTCGACCTCATAGAAACACCAGGAATGGAGCTCGATGCAGACCTACTTGCAACATTCTCAACAGTCTTTATCATAGCTCCAACTAAGGAGTACAACTCAACAGAAATCGAGATTCTCAGGGAATTCTCCGAGGGCGGAGGCACGCTCGTTATTTTAGGTGACAATGATGATAATGCAAACATCACAGCACTCAATCCACTCTTGATGGAGTATGGTTATTATTTACATGGGAGTCATAGCAAAGAGAATACTACAGAAATTGTTACAACCTCTCGCTTAGGATTCGGACTGGAGAGTATCTGGCTTGGTGGCGGAACCTACGTCATGAACAACCAGTCTAAAGCAAATGCCAGACTCGATGGTAATAGTGTTATATTACTGGACTATACAGACCCTGAGCTAGCAGTATTTGGCTCGTCTAAGATCTTTATGAACAAGAACCTTGTAAAATGCAATAACAGCATGTTGCTCGATAATCTGAACCAGTACCTATTACGAAACACTCTGACCACCGCAACAAGCCTCTCGGAAAACACTTCGTACTATCAGGCAGGTCGGAGTGTCTATGTCAATCTAGAGCTAACAGATATTGACGGAAATCCTGTCAACGACCTGCGTGTTGCTATTGCATATGAGCTACCCAACGGAAGTCTTTCCTTTTTCATTGCAGGGTTCGTAGAAGATGGACTCTATTCATCACAGTTCACATCCAGTGCTTGGAGTAAAGAAGGTAGAATCAATGGTATTTTCCTAGTCTTGGGCGATGAGGAATACGCCATGACTTACGCGAGTGTTACTTTCTACCTGTTTGAGCTTGAACCCACAATATCTCCGCCCCCACCCTTTGTATTCCTGACCATGGCAGAACTAGCACTTCTCACATCTTTTGGGATTTTCGGCGGATTGATTGGGGTTCTGGTTTGGAATCGTAGAAGAATGAGGAAACGTCTCAGAATCCCAGAGATTGATACTGGGTTAGTACGAGAGATAGACAATACCCTCAGCGCGCTCCTTGCAGCCTTCACACAACTCGAGGACCTGATACAAAGAGAAGATCTTGATCGAATACAGAAGATAGAAGCACTACGCGTACTCATGCAAGACATTGAGGAAGGACGTAAGATGTTCGACCGAGTAAGCGACAAGGTAGGAGGTGTGTGAAATGGGAAAATCTGATGTCAAGGAAACCCATCGAGAGATTGACATCATAGATCTCAAGGTAGCTTTCGGAGATTTCTTCGCCTTGAAAGGAGCATCATTCTTCGCTAATAAGAAAGAGTTCCTTGGTATCATCGGAGCCTCAGGAGCTGGAAAGACGACTGTACTCCGAGTTCTCACAGGACAGATTAGTCCTACTGATGGACAAGCCTTTGTTGGTGGGTATGATGTCACTAAGAAAGCTAAGCTGATCAGTCTTCTCGTAGGTTATGTCCCTCAGCTGGAACATCTAAGCCTTTACTACGATTTCAACCCTCTTCAGAACGCTCAGTTCTTCGGACGCATGTTCGGTCTCAGGCCCAAGGAGATTGAAGAACGGGCTAGAAATGTCCTCACAATCCTAGGATTTGATGAAGAACTAATAACCAAGAGAGTTGATAGACTATCTGGCGGAGAACGTAAGCGGGTGTCAATCTGCCTTGGTATGATACATGACCCGCCAGTGCTCTTGCTTGATGAGCCAACCACAGGGCTCGATGCCCATCTTCGACATGAAACGCTAAACTATCTGAAAGAGCTAAACTACGAGCTTGGCACAACTATGGTAATCATCAGCCATGACCTAGAGATTGTAGATTACTGCACACGAGTGTGCCTTTTAGAGGATGGCAATGTGAGTCAGTTCGGGACTCCAGAGGAACTGATCTCGACACTCCCTGGAAAAGGGGAGAGCATCCGTGTTGTTCTCCATGCTTTAACACCGGAGATAATCAAACGGGTGGAATCGCTCCCAGGAATCGAATACACTGCACAAGCTGGTAGGAATGCAATGAAGTTGTTCTTAGATAATCCCAGTGAACAGCTCCTGCCAATCATTAAGAAATTCAATGAAATGAAACTACGATTTGAAGAAGTCAGTCTTGTAGAGGCGGACTTCTTTGATTATTTCCAAGTGAAACCTTGGAAGCAAATTCCTAGAGAGATAGGAGGAACCGCACCATGAAGACCTATCATGTGATCATAGCCCTACTAGTCGTCTGCGCACTTGCAGGATTGCAGCTCCAGATGACAGATACGGGAATACAACCCGTGACAATCACGAAGCCACAGGTTCAACAGGTTCCACACGCTCTCGCTGAGATCGCACCATTCGACATTGCCCTTGTTTGGTCCACCACGACCGGGAATCAGGTTGTGGATGTTGTTGTCGATAATTTCGATGCAGATGCGCGAGATGAGGTTGCTGTCATTGCGAACAATGGTACTTTATTCCTGTTCGATGACAATAGCACATTGTTGTGGAAACTGAAACTTAGCTCGACACCACATGCACTGACCTCCTTCGATGGCACTGCAGCCACTGGTCAGGAGATGCTCATAGGGACAGACCGGGGCATTCTCGTAGTTGGTGCTGATAAGACGGTTCAGATGAACATGTCTCTCCCAGAGGCAGTCTATGCTGTTGTTGGGGGTAATCTCGATGGCGATGCGTTCGAAGAGGTCATTGTGGGCTGTGATGACTTCTACGTCTACGCTTTTGAGATTAACACAACTCCACTCTGGAGCTATTTGAGCAATGGAAGAGTCCGCTTGCTGGCTGTGGGAGACATTGATGCTGACGCTCGAACTGAGGTAGTAGTGGCCTCTGAGGGAAGACTGTTCACCCTCTTACAGGACACTGGTACTATGGTGTTCGAGAAAACAAGTCCCACTGCAATCAATGTCGTAGCCATGGGAGACCTAACCACTGCTGGGAACTGGGATGTGCTCTATGGGAACAGCAACGGGACACTAAATGTCTGGTACGACACAGGCACGCTTGCATTCAAACTCGAGCTCGCTAGTAGTATCTCTGCCCTTCGCGTCGGAGACCTTGTCACTGGTGGGAGGTATGAGTTCGCGCTTGGTACAGCGTCCAATCAACTTCGTGTCTACACCTCAGTAGGAGTGTTGTCATGGAACAAGACGTTGGGCGGCGTACCAAACGATATACGGTTCCCCAATATCGGAGCCACTACCAATGCACAGGTGCTCGTGGGAACTCCCAACACTCTCACGACGTACAACTCCACAGGATGGAGGGTCAACCAGCTCACTGCTAATGGGTTCACTGGTGCTTTGGCTTTTGGCGACCTCGACAACTTCGGAGGAGATGAGTTCGCCTTCGGCACGAACTTCGGTGCCGTGTCCACCTATGGTAGAGACTTTGACAAAGATGGACTCGCAGATGCTCGCGAGATCATCATGGAGGGTACGCTCTACAATGACTCTGACACCGACAATGACAATTTGAGTGATGGGCAAGAGGTCCTCACCTATGGAACAAACCCTCTCAAAGCGGACTCAGATGGCGACAAACTCTCTGACTTTGCAGAGGTCATCACTCATGGCACTGACCCCAACTTAGCCGATACTGACTCAGACAAACTCACAGATTGGCAAGAGATATACCTCGGTACTAATCCAAATCAGGCAGACACTGACGGAGACTCGCTTACTGACTATGAGGAGAACAACGTCACTCTCACCCTGCCCACTGATCCTGACAGCGACGGAGATAATATCAATGATGCGCAAGATGACAACGACGGGGATGGACTCACGAACATCCAGGAGGTCCGCCAGTCCAAGACAGATCCCAATGATGTGGACACTGACGGAGACTCCATAACAGACTATTATGATGACCAAGATGGTGACAACCTCGCAAACTGGAAAGAGATTCAGCTCGGGACTGGATTATACGACCCTGACAGTGATGATGACCTTTTGAATGATGGGTATGAAGTGAAGATCAGCAAAACATCGCCGCTCAACGAAGACACAGATAATGACAAACTAACGGATTACGAAGAGGTGATGATTGTCCACTCAGATCCACTCAAGGCTGATGGTGATGGTGATGGGCTTTCAGACTATGACGAATACGTCATTTATGGCACAGGTGTGTTAGATAGTGACAGTGACGATGACACGTTAAGCGATGGGGCAGAGGTCAATACCTACTTCACGGACCCGTTAAACAACGACACTGATTCTGATAATATTTCAGATGGACTGGAAGTCAATGTCTGGAAATCTGATCCCAACTCTGCTGACACCGACCTTGATAATCTCAATGACTATCTAGAATGTTACGTATATTTCACAAACGTGACCAACAGTGACACAGACGGGGATACGTTGGGAGATGGCTTGGAGGTCTTCACGTATAAAACAAATGCTACGCTAGTTGACTCTGACTTTGATTTGATTCGCGACCCAGATGAAGTGAAGTATCGTGGTGCTCCACACTTCTGGAATGCAACAAACCCCCATACCTTCAATGCTACGATCTTGGATGGAAACTATGACTATGATAATGATACTCTCACTAACTATCAAGAGATTTACTTAACGCGCACGAATCCTACTTTGAAAGATTCTGGTGGGTTGCCCCTTACAGATGATCTTGAAGACAGCGACCTCGACAGACTTACTAATTATGAAGAGTTGTATGTGACATTCACACATCCTAGAAATCCGGACACTGATGGAGATAAAGTAAAAGATGGAGACGAGGTATTAATCCTGCTCACAGATCCCAACGATGAGGATAGCAACGATAATGGTATCACTGACTATGATGAGGACTTTGACGGTGATGGGTTGAGTAATGGAGTCGAGCTCTACATCACGCACACGCTACACAATGACAGTGACACAGATAATGACTTCATATCGGACTATCATGACGATGAGGATGGTGACTCCCTCGAGAACTGGTTCGAGGTCGAGATGACCGGGACCGACCCACTCTACAACGACACGAACGATAACGGCGTCTTCGATGGGGAGGAGGACCCGGACAACGATGACCTGACCAATGTAGAGGAACAGGAGAATGGCTGCGACCCATTGGCTGCAGACACTGACTTAGATCAATTAACTGACGGTGAAGAAGTACACTACACCCACACAGACCCTACTGACAACGATGATGACGATGATGGCATTCTCGATGGACAGGATGACCAAGACAATGACGGTCTCACGAACATAGAGGAACTGCGGACCTACAACACTAATGTCACTCTCTGGGACACTGATGGAGACCGCATCCGAGATGGACTAGAGATTGATGTTGGTCTCAATGCTACAAATCCGGACAGCGACGGAGACACATTGTACGATGGGTGGAATGACATAAACCTCAATGGCATCTATGAACCGCTTCTCGGAGAACGTGGAGAGGATGTCAATGCGAACGGTGTTGTGAACGTTGGCGAGACCTCACCATTTGAAGCCGACAGTGATTCCGATGGATTGGACGATGCTGAGGAGTACGTCTACGGCACATCCCCGTTAAATGATGACTGCGACGAGGACGGTCTATTGGATGGAGAGGAAATTAACGACTACTTCACTAACCCTCTCAACAACGACACTGATTCAGACTTGCTGTCTGACTGGGTAGAGATCAAGCAGACCCTCACCGACCCCAACAACATGTGGTATAATGGAACCCACACGGATTACATGATTGACAGTGATGGTGATTCGCTGACAAATGGGGATGAGGTTTACATCTATGAAACGAACCCCGGGGATTTTGATAGCGACAACGACAATATCGGAGATGGAATGGAGGTACTCGTCTACCTTTCAGACCCGTTATCGAATGACAGTGATGGTGATGGACTCCTAGATAACGAGGAGTTATTCTATGGCACCGACATCAACATTCAGGACACTGATGGAGACCAGCTGGATGACTTTGTTGAGATAGAATACCTAGGCACTAACCCTCTGCTACCATCCACTAACATGAATGGTACTCTTGACGGGCAGCTTGACAATGACGGGGATGGTCTGACCAATGCAGTTGAGATTTATGGGTACCACTCAAACGCTACTGCGAAGGATACCGATTTAGACGGTCTAAATGATGGTTTCGAGGTATATGTGTCAGGCACATCACCGACCGACCAAGACAGTGATAATGATCAGCTCAGCGATTATCTCGAATACTGGATATATCACACAGACCCAAGTGGGAGTGATAGTGATTCAGATGGTCTCGATGATTACTTCGAGGTGTATGTCTCGCTCACTTCACCCACCTCATGGGATAGTGATGGTGACACATTATCTGATGGAGATGAATGGAACACATACGGGACGAACCCGAATTCTATCGACACAGATGATGACCTTCTCAGTGACAAGCTTGAGTTGGACATTGGTACTGACCCATTGCTAAATGACACAGACTCCGATACACTTTCAGACTGGGAAGAGTGGGTACTTTACAATACTGACCCAACAGAGGCGGATGTCGATCAGGATGGACTTAACGATGCAGAGGAACTCGAGAACGGCACAGACTGGCAGAACTGGGACACTGACTTTGACACAATAAGTGATGGCGACGAGGTGAACATCTACGGAACCTCACCAATCAACGATGACACAGACTCAGATAATCTCGCAGATGCGGATGAGTTATTCAATAGCGGGACAAACCCACTTCTTGTTGACACAGATGGAGATTCTATCCCTGACGACCTAGATGACCAAGATGCGGACGGCCTTACAAACGCTGACGAGATATACCTCTACGAGACCAACTGCACACTGATTGACACAGACTCAGATTTCCTGAGTGATTTCGATGAGATATTTGTCTGGGGCACCTCACCAAACATGTTCGATAGTGATGAGGATGGTCTCGGAGACTGGGATGAACTCTTCTACTGGTCAAGCAACCCCAACGATAGAGATAGCGATAATGACGGTCTCGAAGACTCAGAGGAGGCACTAACATGGCACACGCTCTTGAACAGCACAGACACGGACTCAGACAATCTCAGTGACTATGATGAGATCAAGGTGTTCGAAACTAATCCATTGCTTTACGATACAGATGGAGACTCAATCGGAGATGGTGATGAACTGAACATTTACAACACATCGCCATTGCGAGAAGACACCGACTCCGACAAACTTCTAGATGGACAAGAAATCAATGGTTTCTACATGACCTTCAACATCAGTGGTGTTGTTACTAGTAGATGGGTCTACACTAACCCTAGAGTGAGTGATACAGACAAAGACTCCCTTACAGATTTTGAAGAAGTGAACATGACGCACACGGACCCGACCCTCTACAGCACTCAAGGGAATCTGATATCTGATGCGGATTGGGACATTGATGGAGATCTGTTGACCAATCAGCAGGAGATTCGTCTCACAAAAACTAACCCTCGACTATTCGATAGTGACTCTGATGGAAAGTCCGATGGTGCGGATGATGAGGACAGAGACCTCCTAACCAACTACTGGGAGTGTGTACTAACCCTGACGGACCCACGAAACCCTGACAGTAATGACAACGGAATATCAGATTACAACGACGATGAGGATGGCGACACAATCACTAACGGAGAAGAATGCAAGATTTACCATACCGACCCGAGAAACAGAGATAGCGACCATGATGGTCTCTATGACAACGAAGAGATTGATGACTGGGGAACTGACCCACTCAACAAGGACAGTGATTTTGATGGTTTGGAAGATGGTCCTGAGGTCAACGACTGGGGCACCATGCCGGACTCGAATGACACAGACCTCGATTGGCTGAGTGACTATGAGGAAGTGATTCTGACCGGAACAGACCCGACAACCAACATGACGTATGGGACAACCTTGGATAGAGACTATGATAGTGACAATGACGGTCTTTCAAACTGGGACGAGTTACGGATTTACCACACACTACCCAACGATGATGACTTTGATAATGATGATCTCAAAGATGGACTTGAAATTTTCCTGGGCACGAACATCAATGGTACGGATAGTGATTTTGACCAGCTGACGGACGGAGAAGAGTATCTTCTCTATAATACCGACCCCTTGTTGCCAGATAGCGACCTTGATGGACTTAGCGACTACGAGGAAGTTATCATATACGAAACAAACCCGAATGTCGAAGACACTGATGAGGATAACATAAGTGATTACGATGAGGTCTTCGGTGTGAACCCGCTGGGCATCCCCACAAACCCGCTAAGAGAGGACGGAGATTTCGATGGACTGAGCGACTATGAGGAGCTTTTCGTCACTCCATATTCTGACCCAACCAAAACAGACAGTGACCAAGATGGTCTCGGCGACTTTCTGGAAGTTACAGAGTACCTCACCCAACCAATGAACAATGACACGGACTCGGATATGCTATCTGATGGTGCTGAGGTCAATGAATACCATACAAACCCTCTGCTGGCAGACAGCGATGGAGATGGTATTGATGACTACACAGAGATTATGGTGCTGGGCACGGACCCCAATAACCCTGATAGTGATGGAGATGGCATCATGGATGGACAGGACTTCTTCCCGACATCGCACTGGATATTCCAGGTTGCGGGACTCTTGGTGCTGGCGTTTATTGCTGCAGTTGGCGTGAGGAAGTTCCGTGATGCTCGAATGACGAGGGAGTTCGTGACTCGGGCGGAGCCTGCGAGCCTAGGGCTGGAGCCGGGTATGGACATTGCTGTTGAGTACAAGATTCGTGATGGGCGCGTTATCTTCGGTGTAGTAGTGCGGAACGGTGCTGACAACGCGATGCAGAACGTGCAAGTGATACTGGGCGTACCAGACCTGACTGATGCGATAAAGACGCAGAGTCTTGGAACTGTCGAGCCTGATACGGTTTCAATTGCGCAAATTGAGTTTGAGCTGCAGCCTGGAGCAGAGGGAGAACTTGTGGGAATGGTCGAGTACGACAATGTCGAGGGTGAGCACATGATTGTGAACCTGAAGCCTGTCAGGATTGTGGCATAATCGCACCATCCCTTGACCCAAGAATCGCATTACTTAAGGGCGGGAATCGTTTGTAGAGTGGACCATGTCACTAGAAATCTATAGCGCGGTCTTCTGGGTCGTAGTAATAGTCTCGACGTACCTTCAGGATAGAGCTTCAACTGGTGAGAAGAAGGTCGCATCGCCAACCACCCTGATCAAAATGATTCCAGCATTGAGTGCGGTGGTCTTTGTTCTTCTCTTTAAACCACCAACTCTGTTCACAATCCTATTGGCAGCTGCATTGGTGTTCTGTATGTTTGGGGATGTTGGGATGGAGGTTGACCTCGTTCCGGGCATAGGCATGTTTCTGATAGCCCACATTCTCTATACTACCGACTTCCTATGGCAAGCGAGTGTAGTGGGACTTACATTGATCCCCTTGGCAGTGTTCGCTGGTTGTCTGGTTGTGGGAGTTGTGTATGTCTTCATGCTGATTAGATACCTTCGTGCATCAGGTCCTGAGATTCCACCATTCATATTACGAGCTGGGACTCTGTACTTCATCATAATAGCAGCAACACTTAGTGCTTCCCTCCTCCTGTGGCAGACTTCAGGAGCTCTCCTGGGATACTTGCCAGTAATCGGAGCACTGTTCTTCATAATCTCAGATTCCTTCATTGGGATTAACGAATTCCACCACAAGATCTCACGTTATGAGTTCTATATCATGCCTACCTACTATCTAGCAATCTTCTTACTCTCTCTAGGTGTGTTCGCGTTCGCATTCTAGGAGAGCCAAAGGTACAAGTTGGTTACAAAGTTTGATAAGAAAAGGGACACTCAAAGACGGAGGGGACTTTTGTGAACAAGGATGAGCTGCTGGAAGCAATCGGTGCTAAACTGGATAAGTTGAATCCAGCGGAGCTGATTGAACCAGAGAGCATCCGTCCAGTGGCCATTATGACTCGAGAGAGAAGGCAACTTGGAGATTTGGAGAAAGAGCTGCTTCAAACCCTTGATGAAATAAAGTCAGATGAAAGAGTCCCAAGAATTATTACACGTTTAGCGGATATATATCTCCAAGAAGCCATATTTGGCCGTGCTATTGTCCTTTATGAATTGGCATTAGGGCTTGATAGTAACCAAGTCAGTGCATGGATAAACATGGGATTGGCGTATCTAATGGTATCGAGTCCCAAAGAGGCAATCAGTTGCCTTGGAAGTGCCCTAGCAATAGACCACAGAAATGCTCTTGCAATGGTATATCTTGCAGTGGGGCAGCTTAAGCTTGGAGAACTTGAAGAAGCCAATACAAACCTTGACCGAGCCTTAGCAATTGATTCCAATATGACTAGAGCCTTGCTCGTAAAAGGTGAATTCTTTCGGGCAAGGGGAGAACTTGATGTAGCAGTGACGTGGTTGCGACGTGCTCTGGCTATGAACCCAAAATTCATACCTGCATTAATGGAACTTGGGAATGTCTATCTCACTATAAAAAAATACGACGAAGCAATCGAAGTCCTGACCAGAGCCTTAGCACTAGACCCCGAACAGGCATATGCTCTTTCCACGATGGGTGATGTCTATGCTGAGAAGCATGATCGAGAGTCAGCACTATACTATTATGACAAAGCGGTGAGCATCAAATTCGATGACCCAGAGCTTTGGATAAAGAAAGGGGACATTCACAAATCTTTCAAGTCATATCAGCAGGCGTCCAATGCATATCAAAAGGCTATCAACGCCAATCCTGAACATGTAGAGTCTTGGGTTAAAAATGGCACCGTGATGTTACTTCTTGAGGATGAGGGTACAGCATTGGAATATCTCAATACAGCTCTTGCTCTTGACCCCAAGAACGCTAGTGTTGCACATCAGAGAGGCTTGATTTATTACTCAACAGAGAAATATCAAGAGGCGTTGGAGGACTTTGACACTGCTTTTTCTGTTGACCCTGGAAATCCAGAGCATCTATACTATCGAGCAATGATATTGGAGATTCTAGATAGGCATGATGAGGCAAGACGCACATGGGTTGTAGCACAATCACTCTACGAAGAACTCGGAGATGTTATTAAAACTGCAGAATGCAAAGCAAGAATACGTAGAATAAATCAAGCATGAATGGAAATAGATTACTAATAGGGTATAAATCACCATCAGGGTTATTAGTAGAATGTAAGCAAAATCAATGGCACTGAGAAAAATGACAGATGAATATGAAAGACTTGTTAAAAGGAATGGACGTAAAGTAAAATGGAGTGAATTCGTAGGCTCCACCACGTTCATCGAATCAAAGAATCTTGCAAGATATGTTGGTTGTGAAAGATTATACCTTAAATTTGAAGGGGGCAATCCAACAGGAACACAGAAGGATCGTATTTCTCTCGCAATATTGGACACCGCTAAGCAGCAACATGCTACAGCAATTACAGCAGCGTCTTGCGGCAATTTTGGAGCGTCACTTGCGTGGGCAGCAAGAGTATTCGATATTCCAGCCCATATCTTTATCCCTGAAGGATATCATGTACCCAAAGATCGGATGAAACGTATAAAAGAAACTGGAGCAGAGCTTCACTTCGGACCAGGTCAATACGAGGACCTTGTAGAATTATCAAGCAAAATGGCTAAGGAGGAGGGCTGGTTCGATGCAAATCCAGGAGTAGAGGGTGTCAAGGAGATATCTATAGAAGCATATTCCGAAATTTCGAACGAGATATACAGAGACATTCGAAGAGCACCAAATTATATCTTCGTGCCTGTAGGGAATGGTACAACTATCGCAGGAATCCATTTAGGATTCAAAAAGTTGTATGAGGCAGGTAAGATTTCAGTCCTACCAAAGATGGTGGCTACAAGTACGAGACGCGGTAACCCGATTGTCAAATCTTTCAAGATGAATAGTAGAATTATTCATGACCTCGGTAGAGATGAAATCAAGGAAACTAAATTCAATGAACCCCTAACGAATTGGCACTCTTTCGATGGTCAAGAAGCGTTGGATGCCATCTATGATTCTAAAGGATTCGCAGACTATGCATCGGACAGTAAAATGATGGAATTTTCCAAACTACTTCGACAGGAAGAGGGCCTTTATGTTCTTCCAGCTGCAGCCAGTACTCTTGCTGTTATGAACGACCTAGCTGACAGTAAAGTTACAGTCAAAGGGACGTTTGCAGCAATACTTACTGGCAGAGATTTTGAATAGCTGAAAATCAGAGAGTAAGAGTCATTGTGATATTGCCATCATCCGCGATAGATTGTACAACAAAGTCAAAGCTCTCATAGAATCTCTGTAGCGGAATCCCTACCTCATTCTCAGCTTCTGTGTCTATCTCAATTGCATAGTATCCGTTCAATTTGGCCCATTGAATGATGAAACGAAGCACGATTCTACCAATCCCTTTTCCCCTCGTTCTAACAGCAAAAGTATCCAGATAGAAAATTTTCACTTGTTCTCGTTTAACCGGATATCCTAGAATCACACCTTCGGGACTGTCATTAACAACTAAGAATATCATCACGACATCCTTTTCGTTTAGACGTGTTTTCAATTCTTCAGTATTATAGCGAAGGGACTCTCTAAATGAACTTACTTCAATCTCTTTGAACCATTTTTCATACTGAGCGGACCATGACTCAGGTATCACGATGTGCACCGCATCTCCGAAAAAAGGGATAAGTTGTGTCCTTAACTTTTCCCAGGCATCACGGGAGTTCATTGGTTAGTACCTCACTCCAGATTTTAAGCCTTCAATCCGTATCTATGTGCAGCTGAGTCAATGAGTTTCTGGATCAGCTGGTCATAGGTAAGACCAGATTTCATTGCCATATACGGATAGAAGGATATGTCTTTGTTATCTAAATCAAAGTCCATCCCAGGTAGTGGATTAATTTCTAGAAAGTATAGTTCTTCGTCAACATCCATCCTATAATCAATTCGTGCAAAATCGGGGATCTCCAGTAATTCACAAATGGCAATAGAATTCTTCTCGATCTTTCTTTTTAGATCCTTACGGATATTTGCAGGGCATATGTAATGGTCTAGCTCTTCATAGATTGTCTTGGCCCGCTGTCCATAGACACCACCAACATCTGCTGGAAACTTCGAGAAGTCAATCTCCAATATGGCAAAAACCTCAGGTTTGGGACCAAGACAATCTAGTACACCCACAGTGAACTCACGACCTTGAATGAACTGTTCGACCAAGATTGGCTGTTTATACTCCTGTAGCATAGATCCGAGCTTCTTGACGAATTGCTTCTTGTCAGACACAACATTATCCTCATTGATACCAACTGAAGACCCCTCTTCATTGGGTTTCAGGATGACTGGATATTTGATGTCAAGTTTGTTGACTTGTTTGACATTTGACAGTATATGAAACTGCGGGGTCACTATATTATGGAATGATAGGAATTTCTTTGTCCAGCCCTTATTCAGGCAAACTGCTGTTGAGAGAACATTGGCACCAACATATGGAATTCCAAGCATCTCCAAGATTGCAGGAATATGAGACTCTCGACTTTCACCACGAACACCTTCGGCTCTGTTGAAGACAAGGTCTGGTTTGACTTGTTTCAATGTTTCAAGGATGTTCGCATCAGCTTCGATGAATGAGTAGTCATGCCCTGCTGATTCTATTCCATGTTGTATCAGCTCAATTGTATGTGGTGGGTCATATTCTACTTCGAACTCGGATTCATCTTTTCGTGTGTTTAGTACTAGTGCAACTTTCATGGAGATTCGTCGAAAAATATGTACAGTTTCGTATAAATCCTTAATACATTGCCAGTCTTGCCTACTACGTGGCCTATAGCTCAAAAGAATCAAGTTCTTCTTTGA
>CAZPWM010000012.1:0-17982 GCA_964590575.1 uncultured archaeon | reverse complement strand
TCTACTGGTATGCTTATGGGGTCATAGAGGGTAATGAACTTCTTGAAGAGTTCGTCCTCCCGAGCCTTGCCTTCTTTATACAGTTCAGATGACTTGAAGTCCTCGATTAATTCACCTTTTACGTTCTTCTTAGCTGCGGAGTAGAATGCAAAGAGTTGTTCATCCATAGCTGTCTGCGAATGAAGGTATGCCATATTTGAAGTCCCTCCAAGAAGTGTAAAGTGGTTTCTGTGTTCTCTGGTGAGCATATTCTCACGGAATCCCACAAGAGCAGGGTCAATCCCACTACCTTCGCAGAGGAGGTACATCTTGGCGCATATTGAACAACTATGGCACCATCTATAATCACGACCCGCTTCAGTTTCAGTGAAGCAGCTCATCTGATATTTTGCGATGTCCGGATATCGTCGAGCTAGTGTTCTCTGCACCATCATGTCCATTAGAGGTTCAATCAGGCTACCTGTTCCAACAGACCGCCCAGAGAACATCTTAGTCATTTGATCAATGTGTACTGTCCAATTATGAGTCTGGTCCCAGCATGGATTCACGGTCCAGCCAAATTTGTCCAAATATGTTGCAGATGTTGTTTGTTCGTTACCAAATAGGATGTACTTCCCTTGAAGGGCATAGGCTAGAGGAACAAACTCCAGAGCATATTCAGTGGACTGGAGAGCCCATCCGAACTCTGAAAATGGTAATCCTAGAAATGGATAGTCTCGAAGTTTCCCAGTTTCATGTTTTATAATATGAAGATCCTTGTTGAATTCCTTCTTGAACATCTCAGCCAAGGCAGTCTTGTGTTTTTCTTCATATGTCATGCTAGATTCAATGATGTAAGCCATCTCTGGATCAAGACCTAACTCTCGAGCAACAGCGTAAGTTAGAAGACTGTCCTTTCCAAAACTCATTCCTATGATTGCACGAAAACTGTCCTCCACAGGTTCATCAGAAGGTATCTTGACTATTGGGTCTAAGAATCGATATTGTGTGTTAAAGAACCGACGAACATATTCTACAGTATCAGTACCATCAACCTCTGTACAAGAGGGGATATCTCGAAAGAAATTCTCAACGAAATATGATTCAAGAAGAGGACGACCTGAGTGGTACACTATCTCCGGACTGTCAAAGACGATTGGGAGATGCATTGTAGCAGCCAGGGCAAGATTGTCCACTAGTGCAGCTCTGGTTTCCTCAGGAGTCCTTTTCCAGTGGTCTTTTGGATATGTTACAGGAAATGAAGTGTTCTTGAAATCCACAGCAAACCCATTTTCAATTAGTTTTGAATGAACCTCTAGCATTTTGGTTTCATGTCTAGCAACGGATTGTTCTGAATAACTTTTACTATCCTGCTTGAAAATTAAGGAGAATCTTTTGTATCAATAGAAATTATTGGTTCAATAGAGAGAGAAGAAGGATATCGAGAGAGTAGAGGAGAAAGAAGAGCAGATTCTACTAGTTCTCTTTTTCCTCTTCTTCTTTCTTTCTCGCTTGGTAATCTGCAACCCTCTCATCATCAATTTTGATGATATGGTCTACATCTGAGAATATCGATTTCAACAAGTATTCGAAAAAGAGGAGCCAGACATACAATACTATGAGATAAACCACAATCATTAGAACGAAAAGCATTGACAACATGAAAATAATCGTGATGATGTCTGTTGTAACACCAAGAGAAGTAATCCACGACCATACAACTTGACTGATTGCTGTAGTTAGATATCCAGCTAACAGAACAGTTCGTCGTTGCATTCGTTTGTACTTCAGAAACCTGTCAACTTCGAAGTCTGGAATCATGCGCGTTCTGCATAGGTGAGGAATAAACTCATCTCGGTACCAATTGATTCCGGGTGCAACCCCATAGATAAGGCCAGTTGCAAAAAGCAGGATTGGAGTCACTAAACCAGTACCATAAGCCCATTGAACTAATCCACCAGACAGACTTAGTATGGATATGATGATTGCCAGAATGAAATGAGCAATGAAAACATAGTCCTGATGTCTATCAGATGCAGATGGTGTGAGATCAGACCATTCTATACCGCTGTGCTCGTTGTCCTCTGATGAATCCAAATCTAACCCTCCGAAGAACAAGAGGGATGTTATCACTAGAGCCTATTAATTCATCGAGCATTAAAAAGAGGAGAGAAGAGGGGAGACCCCCCTTCTTAGTTGATACTATGTGAAGACGGCTGTGATACCACCAGTATCTGTTTGAACTAAGACAGTCAATGTCTGTGATGCAGTATTGTAGTCCGATGTCTCGTAATGATTAGAGGTGATCTGGGTCCAGCCAGCTGCAGTGATTGATACACCACCAATTCCAGTAGCACATTCCACACTGCCTCCGATTCCTGCGGGAACATCCACTACAGCTGTAATACCACCAGTTGTAGTGTCCAGATTAAAAGTGGCATTTCCGAGTAGGATAACATCATCGGTCATCACTAGGGAGATTCCACCAGTTTCTGCAGATAATGTGATATCACCAACATGTGCACCATCAATCAGTTCAACATCAATACCACCAGTTGCAACATGAACATCCAAGGTGTAGTTCACACCACTTCCTAGAGTGATGTTCACACCAGCGGCGGTATAGTCAAGCCCAATTGTGTTGCTCGTAAAAGTGACCGTGGGGTCGCCGTCAGTATTTAATGTGGTGTTCCGAACTTCGATCTCGATATCATACAATAGTGTAGCATTATCGACAAATGTTATTGAAACCCCACCTGCTGAGAGGTGGAGGTCCAAGGTTACTATACCGGTGGTGGCTCCGACTTCTGCATCGAAGGAGAAGTCGGTACTTGCTGAACTCCAGTTAAACCATGAAGTGCCATAGTAGGATAATGCCCCTACAGCGATAGCGCCCACGACTATAACTGCGAATATACAAACAACCACACTTGTGTTTCTTTGATAGTTACTCATTTCATACACCTTGTCTGTGAGACCTTAGAAAAGCGTGCCAGTTTTTCCGAAGATCCCTATATTGCGAATCTTCTTCCAGAGCAAAGCGACGCATGATTCGCGAAGCATCGCCTCGTGCGGAGGATGGTAGTTTGTCAAGACCAACCTCATTCACGATAAGATTGCGAGAACTGAGATCATTCTCGCGATTTATCAACGCCGTCAGTAGTTCCACAGCCTCGCCAATCTGATCCTCTGGAACATCAATGCCAAAGACTGAGAGACTTTTGATTATGGACTTCAGGCGTTTTGTTGTATCATCCCCAGTGGCTTGTATCATTTCACTGATGCCCATCCTGTACTCACGTGCAGACGCACGGTAATACCTTTGGACTATGCCAGTCTGAGTTTGTTCTGTTCTTTCTTCGAAGACAAGTCCAACCTCCTTCAACTTCTGAATATGATGAAGGATGGTACCAGGATTCTTACCTGTCACTTCTGAGAGTTGCTTGACTGTCATCGAGTCTCTCACGAGATAGTCGAATACAATCTTTGCTCGGGTTGGCTCCATTAGTAGTTTGATTTGATTCTTGTCTTCAATGACTTCCATGTCTTTGATTGGTTGTTTTCGTTTCTTGGAGCCACTCATGTTTATAATCCTCCTATAAAGCTTGGACCACCCTCATTTTCCTCTTGAACAATGTAATCTTCATCATCTGCGGTTAGTATCATGTACACCCTTGTGAGACCGATTGAAATTGCTGGTAGTAGAACAAAAGCTACGAAGATAGCCATTATAACACCATATATCCCCAAGGGAACGAGAGCGAGAAGAGGAGGTCCCCACAAACCAGGGATAGCCATTAACGCTAATGGTGCTACAAGGGCAAGTAATAGTAGAATATAGGCAAGCCAAATACCGAATATTCGGTCGAAGTATTGAATGCCCATTCGGATGGATTTCTTGGTTGCTTCAATGACAGAGTAGCCATCGATTATAGCAGGAAACAGCATCACCATAAGTCCAGAGCTCAACAAGAACCAGATTACACCGAGAGCTGAAATTAGGGGATTCATTAGAGAGGTCGATCCAACACCTATGAATGCGACATTGAGAATCTGTTCTCCAAACAGAGCTACTGCTCCAAAGATTACTAGCATAACAGGTCCAAGGATAAACAGAAACAGCATGATCCCACCACCAGCTAGTGAGAAGAACTTCCTCTTGTACCATGTGAAGACGCCCTCTGCGGAAGTGCCTTCACTCTCTGCAATCTCACGAGCCATTCCAAAGAGTGCACCTGTAGCTACGAAGAACGGAGCAACAAAAGGTAGCGCAATCAGGAAGATACCGGTGGCAATTGTCACTCCACCAGCAGTAGACCATTCATTGAAAGACTCAGCCCAGATTGTGAAGGCGTCCAGACTCTCAGGGGTCAGTACTATTGGTACAAAGACAAATGCAGCGACAATCGCTATCAATATAATCGTGACCAGGAAGACTCCAATTATCGCAAGTATGTAAGTAATCACATTTCTGAGTGCAAACCTGATGCTGATTTTTAGATCTTCAAACAGCGTTTGAAAGCTTGCGTTTTTCATTGTTTTTCACCTTGAAATAGATAGAAGGAGGGTGTCTTGAAAGTTGTCCTTTAAGGCACCCTCCATGTTCATCACACCTACACGATAGGCATATCGACAACACTCTGTGTTGCAATCTTTCCACCAGTGAGTTCCTGGTAGACCTTGACCCAAGCAATTCTTACCATAGGCAAGAACAGGAGGAGCCAGAGGAACACCATGATCACAGTGTAGATCAAAACACCCACCAAGGCGGGGAGGAATGCAAACGTGACCGGTGGAACGAACGGGAACATAGCAAAAGCTGCTATGATTATGGGACCGAAGGTGGCGGCTAGTAGAAGCACAATAGCTGTCAAGACACCGTACACACGATCAAAGTACTGGCGGGATAGAGAGAATGACTCCTTGAAGGCGTCTTGGACACCCTTACCGCTAGCGACAGCAGGCCAGACCAACGAGGTCAGTCCAGCAGTCAGGTATACCCACACGAATGTGAGTACTGTGAGGAGATAGGTGACTGGAGCAGTGATAGTGTACCCCATCGCATATGATGTGAGACCCCAAGCGATAACAGGAGGGATTATGACTATGATAGTGAGAATTGCACCAGTGCCAGCGAAGGATAGGAACTTGTGACGGAAGTAAGAGAATGCTAGCTCGGCCTTGGTCTCTCCCTTGGTGACGAGATCATGACTCATTCCGTAGATAGCGCCGCTGACAACCAAGAACAGTGAGATGACCGGGATTAGTACAAGAACACCGATGCTTCCTACGAGGAGAGGATTAGCTGTAGCCCAGGTAGCTAGAGCAGTCATTGTGGCGTCTGTGAATGGCGCGAAAGTAACCAATGCTACTAATAGCACGGGGATTGCGACGACTCCAATAAGGATCGCCATGACAATTAACATGCCCAAGTTCGCAAGGAAGTAGCTAAGCATGCTCTTCCAAGCAAGCTTGGTGCTAGTTTTCATGTCGTCGAGAATGGTTCCGAAAGTTGTAGACATTATATACACCAAATTATTGTTGGCAAACGTTAGGCTTGTTACTTACCAAACGTTTGACACATATCAAACTAGAACTTATTTCCTTATATATTGTTTGATGAACGCCAAACGTAACAATAGATGCCAAACGTAGCACAAGAACAGGTAGCTCCTGAACCCGAAGTATCAGATACGAGTTCAGGATACATCAGTGTTATTTCAGCTCTTTCACCATCTTGATGAACTTCTCACGTCGTAGGCTGGAGAAAAACTGGTGATATCCAGCAATCATGACTTTTACACTGGTGACGTGCTTGTTCTGTCTAATAGAACGAACGGTCTCGGTGAGGTTTGTGATGTCATCAGCCACTAGGAGAGAGTAGATCACTGGCTCTGAAGCGGACACATAGGTCTCCCAATGTTGGAGGGAATATTCTTTGAATAACCAGTCAGTGATTGTTGAGTAAGTAGCATTCCTCTCATCCCAGAGGATTCGAATAATGAAAGGCAAACTTGTAGCAGCCCCAAGTTCGGGTAGTGCTGTAAAACGAAGTACGTCATTTTCTTCTAGCTCACGGATCAGTCTCCTGACCCTTCGTGCGGTCAGTCCTGTCTTCTGTGCAATATCAACGATAGGAAGCCGGGGGTCATCAAGGAGAGGTTTGAGAACTCGTAGATGCGTTTTCGTGAGTTTCATCTCCGAACCCCAGCTTCCAATGAACGTGTGAAGCTCGGCCTTCTCAACGCTCGCCAAAGTCCGAAGAAATGTCCCTACTTCATGTAATTCCTGTGGACCGTGGTACTCGGCCACAAGTGCGTAGTTTCCATCCGTGTACGCTGCTGCTGCAATGATATTTCTACTAGCTCCAATAGCTGCAACCATCTCTACTTCATCTCTGGAGCCATCGGTTGATAGAATGCCGAACAAGAAATCAGTACCGGTCATTGCTGGGGATAGAGCTATCGAGTATCCAGCTATGACACCTGATTCCTCCAAGTTCAAGATACGACGTCGTATTGCATTGGCAGATATACCATACTTGCGAGAGAGTTCTTGATAACTGACTCTGCAGTTGCGTTGCAGGTCGATCAGTATCTTCTTGTCTAGTTCGTCCAAGCTATGCACATCCTCGCGAGCTCAACAATCATTTAAGGTCTTGAAAACCTATTCAAAAAGCTTCGACGGCATGATTTATGCGTTCCTAACTGAACGCTGCTTGATGATTGCTTCGTCACGCAGCTACAGTCTGACGAATATAACTCTGAATTGCATGACCGGCTTTGAGATCTTGTGTCATATTTTCTCGAGAATCGTGAAGGATTTTCTCAATTGAAAGATGATGGTTGATGCTTTTTAGTGCATTATTGATCTCAGACAGTCTGGATTTGGACACATATCGTTTGAGCCCTAATGCGGTAAGGATTTTGTGACCATAACCTGTAAGCCAAAGAGGCAATAGGTCAACCTGTCCAGCCCTATCAAATAGAATCAGTTCCTTCAACTCAGCCTCTCGACGTGAAAGGACAGATGGAAGCAGAACACTGCCAGGTGTTGTTGAAAGAGCTTCTAGGTCAAAGTAAAGGGTACTTCCACCTCTCTCTAGTTGACCCTCCAAAAGATCAACCATCCGAGAGTAGAGCTGCTGAACTCCTTTCTCGTAGCTTCCACAAGTTGGCAAAAATTTCACAATATCTCCCACTCGGCCATCATAACAGGAAAGTTCGGGCATTCCAAATGCGTCCAAGAGTATTTTCTGAGCAGCAAATTCAACCCCAATTTTGAATTTCTTTGATAACGCCAACAAATGCTCTTTCACTCCGCTCCATCCGAATTGTTTCACGAGCTCTCTGTATGGCTTAGGTGAGTACTCGATATCTCTATCCTTGTTATAGAGCCAATCAGGGGTTATGCCAGCTCTCCGTCCCGTGAAGAACGAAAAAAGGATGTCATTGAGGTTTGGAGGCAGATTACTCATGAAAGAGTCAATGACTATCTTTGGTAGATTTCCTCCACTGTTGAGTTGAATTACGGCAGTTGTCAGGTGTTCTAGTTGGAAAAGAGGTGCAATGTTGACCTTCGTAAACATGTTCTCTTGAAGGTAGAGATAGACAAGGTTCTCACATCCTGCAAGTGGTGTTAGGTCTATGTCAGTAAATTTGTTGTGAAACAGGTCCAGATGGCGAAGTTTTTTGCAGTTCTGGAGTGGGTTTAGGTCGATTGTCTTTAGTTTGTTCACAGCAAGGCTCAGATATTCCAAGTTCTCACAGGCTGCTAATGGGCTCAGGTCCACATGCTCTAACCAGTTCGAACTGATATCGATTCGAACTGGTTGTTCTATTTCTTCAACCCACTTCAGGTCTGATTTTCTGAAGAAGAATTCACTGCCCTCGTCTGCAGGCGTCTTGAAAATGAAGTGGTAGTTCTTTGTGGGAACTTTTGCACAACGTACTACGAGTAACAGCTTATCCGACAATTCACCCCATCGCTCCTGAGTATTAGTCCTGTTTTTACATTTATTAGCACCCCCAAAATAATGGAACAGTTAGGGGACGAGAGGTTGAGTTAAATTGACATACAAAGTCTTATGATTGAAATGACAAGCGGTCTCGAGGATTTACATATACATTCTAGATATTCAGATGGTGCATCTAGTATAGAGGAGATTGTCCAAAGAGCTTCATCTCTAAAACTTAAAACTATAGCAATTGCAGACCACTTTTGGCCATCCATGGGGTCTCGAAAAGGCGGAATAAACCTCATCGAACAGAGACGTCATGAGATTGCAACATGTCAAGACGATTTCCCTGAAATTGTTATTCTCGATGCTGCAGAGGTTGATATTCAATCAAATGGGGAATTGGCACCTGTAGCAGGAGGCCTTGAGCAGTTCGACCTTGTCATAGGATCCTTTCATTGGTTCACGGACTCCACAAGATGGGTATCAGCTTTGGTCAAGGCGTTAAGAAGAAAGGAGTTCCAGATTCTTGGACACTGGGACGGGTATCTCTCCTCATATCGAGATGAGGATGGGAGGATTGCGGCTGAAGCACTCGCGGATACAGGAGTAGCTATTGAGCTGAATGGGAGATACTCTGTTGAGCATATTGAGTTCCTCGAAATCGCAAAGTCATGTGGATGTGTTTTCTCACTTGGAAGCGATTCGCATGATGCAAGTACAGTTGGAGACTTGGGCGTCCAAGAGAAACTAGCATCGAGTATGAAATTAGAACTGTTGAAAATCAATCAATAGGTAAATCCAGAAGGCTTTTCATTCACTAATTACAACGGGATGTCATTGGAGATGATTATTGATGGGTGACGAACTATTAACATACCCCTCAGACGAGTGGGTTGCACTATACATGGAACTCCTGAACAAAAATGACCGCTACGAAGATGCCGCCAAGACATGGGAGGGCGACTTCATCTTCGAAATCACTGCAGATGGAGAGATTGTTAAAGAACCATTCAGGTTCTATATGGACCTCTGGCACGGAAAATGTAGAAAGGCAAGGATGGCAGAACCTGGTGACACGGCGGAGTTCACTTACTCTGGACCCTACAAGAACTGGCGAGCATTGTTTGATGGCAAGATTGACCCAATCAAGGGCATCATGGCTAGAAAATTCAAACTTGATGGTGATATGGGCAAGGTCATGCGCTACACAAAGGCGGCCCTCGAGCTTGTAGCAACGACAAGACAGGTTCCAACAAAATATCTAGATGAGTAGAGATTTAAATCGCAGTCTGTGAAGGTGAAGGCTATGGCTCTCATTCACACAGAACTCTGTGACATAGTCGGAATCAGACACCCCATACTTCAGGGAGGCATGGGACCGTATAAGACTGAAGCGCTAGCAATAGCAATAGCAAATGCTGGAGCCCTTGGCATCATCAGTTGTATCGGGATGGCAGCAACGCTCATACCTGAAGCAGCGCCTCTTGATGCGGAGAGACTGTTTGGTTCAGACCCGCCTGCTGTTATCCTACAAAAATCGATTGAAACAGTCACGAAGCAGACCCGTTCCACAGGGGGGATATTCGGGGTAAATGTGCCTGTGGCATCAGAGTTTATTCTTGCGTCCAAGATGTTTGTTGAACAAACAATTGAGTCCTGCAGATCGAACTCGGACACTGAACGTTCACTTAGAGTCATTGTCACGTCAGCAGGAAACCCAAAACCTTGGTCAGTACTCAAGGATGAGGGGTTCATCTGGGTTCATGTTTCGCCATCTGTTTACCATGCGAAGAAAGCAGAGGCAGCTGGTGCCGATGTGATAGTAGCATCAGGACATGAGGGAGGGGCGCATGTTTCATGGGACCCAGTTCATTCAATGGTCCTCGTACCAGAAGTAGCGAAAGCTGTGAAAACCCCAGTGGTTGGTGCAGGTGGATTCTGTGATGGTTCTACACTGGCTGCAGCTCTGTGTTTAGGTGCAGTGGGGATTCAAATGGGAACTCGTTTCATAGCCACCAGAGAGAGCGACTTCGAACCTATGTGGAAGCAAGCGATTTTAGACAGAGAGGAGCGTCAGACTCTCGTAGGTAGAGGTCTCTTTGGACCGATGAGATTCCTTCGCAATAAAAGGGCAGAAGAGATTGTTGAACAGACGTTGGAAGATCTACCAAACTTCTTCCTTGGCGAACCATTAGACTCCAATGAAAAAATTCTCGACCTTGAAAGAACAGGATTTACAGATCTCATGGATGAAAAGAAGGACACAGCACTGATGTTTGGTGGAGAGGTTGTTGGGCGGATTCGAAACCTTCCTTCGACAGCTGAACTCATTGAGAGTATAGTTACAGAAGCTGTAGAGGTTCTTGGTAAAGTACCAAAGTTCGTCGTTCGTGAGTGAAAACAGTCAGTGCGAGGAAATAAAGGGACGCGAGTCCTCTGTTTTACAGCATATTGTGCATTGAGGAGAGATGGGAATGGTCTGGTGGTTCTTTACGCCAAATATCACCTTTGGTGAAGACGCTCTGAGTGAGCTTGAAACGCTGAAGGGAAAGAAAGCCTTCATCGTGACTGATAAGATAATCAATAGTCTTGGTCTAGCTGAGAAGGTCTGTAGAATATTGACCGAACGACAATGGGAAGCGGCAATTTGGGATGGAGTAGAGCCTGACCCAAAGGTCTCCACAGTCAAATCCGCGGCTGAGGCTATCAAAAGGTTTGGGGCAGACTGGATAATTGCTGTAGGGGGAGGAAGTGTAATGGACACTGCGAAAGCTGCTTGGGTACTCTATGAAAAACCAGGAATAGAACTCCACGCTCTCACTCCATTTGATGAACTGGGGCTTCGTACAAAAGCGAAGCTCGTGTGCATCCCAACTACTACAGGAACGGGATCCGAAGCGACAAAAGCAATTGTGATTCGCGATGATGAAACAGGCAGAAAATTCGCCACTATTAACCCCGAGTTAACTCCAGACATTGCAATTCTCGACCCAGAGTTTGTTGTGGGGTTACCAAAAGAACTCACAGCTTATACCGGCATGGATGCATTGACACACGCTGTTGAGGGATACATTTCTGTATGGAAAAACGACTTCTCTGACGGTTGTTCCCTTCAAGCAGTAAAGATGGTCTTCGAATGGCTACCAAAGTCTGTTGACAACCTCGCGGATTTAGAGAGTAGAGAGAAGATGCTTGTTGCTGCTTGTCTTGCAGGTATGTCATTCGGAAATTCACAAGCAGCACTCGCGCATTCTCTGGGCCATAGTATGGGGTCTGTCTTGAGGACTCATCATGGTATGTCTGTTGGAATGGCTTTACCATACACTATAGAGTTCAATTGTATTGACAACGAAGATGCCGCGAAGTATTATTCAGAATTGGCACGCATAATCGGAGTGTCCGGGAAGAATGACAAAGACACATCTATGAAATTCGCAGCAGCGATCAGAGAATTGATGGCAAAGATTGGTAGTCCTCAGAGCTTCAAGGAGGCAGGAGTGAAAAAGAAGGACTTCACTGCGGGGCTGGAGAATATGGTCGAGTTTGCGATGATGGACACTAGTCTAACCATGAATCCGCGGAATACTGACAGCGACGAGATTCGGAAGATCTACCAATACATGTTTGATGGGAAAATCATAGATTTCTAGAGGGAGGTTATTAGATTGAAAGGCTACCGAGGTAAGATTCTCAGAGTAGATTTGAGCGCTGGATCAACCTCTGTCACATCGATTGATGAGAAACTATTGAGAGGCTTCATTGGGGGTGCAGGATTAGGGACGCGCCTGTTGTATGATTTGATTGATACTGATACAGACCCACTTCGTCCTGAGAACCCACTCATCTATCTGACGGGTCCATTGTGCGGAACTATGGCACCTACCGGAAGTAAGTCAACTTTCTGTTCAAGATCACCAAAGACTGGACTTCTTGGATACAGCACTGTGGGCGGCCACTTGGGTGCGGATCTCAAGTTTGCAGGATATGACGGGATCATCTTCATCGGTGCTGCTGAAGAACCATCGTATCTGCTTGTAGAGAACACAGACGTCGAGATTAGGAGTGCGAAACATCTCTGGGGAAAGGATACAATTCAGGTATGGGAGGAGCTGAAAAAAGAAACAGGACACAAGAATGCGGGGATAGCGAGAATTGGTATTGCTGGCGAGAATCTTGTAAAATACGCTAGTATCATTGTGGACCATCATAGAGCCGCAGGGCGTACAGGTCAAGGGGCAGTTATGGGTTCTAAGAAATTGAAAGCAATAGTGATTCATGGAACAGATCGCAAAGTACCTGTTGCTGATGAGGAAGGTATGCGTGAGTATGCTTCAGAATTAAACAAGGACAAGGAAGAGGACCCATCATTTAGGATGTACTCAGATTTGGGCACAGCGGGATTCACAGATATGGCTAGTATGATGTGGGGGTCACTCCCTGCAGGATACTACACGGTTTCTGATTTCGATTCATACAATCTGAGTGGCACTACTGTGCGAGAAACGATTCTAACCGGGAAGTCCGCGTGTTATAGATGTCCTATTGGTTGTGGAAGAGTGATTGAAATCCCAGAAGGCAAGTACAAGATGGACAAGTATGCAGGCCCTGAACTTGAAGTGACGGGGACGATGGGGTCTCTTATTCTCAACAACAATGTCGAGGCTGTGGCTTATGCCAATAGGATGCTGAACATGCTTGGGATTGACACCATATCCGGTGGAAACACCATTGCTTTTGCATACTATCTTTTCAAAGAGGGTAAGATAACTGCAGACGATCTTGATGGGATTACACCAGAATGGGGTGAGGTCGAATCAGGATTAGCTCTAGCTGAGAAGATAGCTAAACGTGATGGCATTGGAGACGTTATGGCTGAAGGAGCGTTGGAGTTTGGAGAGAAGTTTGGTGTTCCGGAACTTGCAGTTCAAGTGAATGGTCTAGAATTTCCTCAGCATGATCCGCGAGGGTTCTCGGGACATGCCATTGGGTACGCAACATCCCCTCGGGGTGCATGTCACATGAGTGCAGACATGTATAACGTCCAGATGGGTCAACCTAACGAGGCCTTCAATATCGAGAGTGACGATAGATTTGCTAATGAGGCAGATCTAGTTGCTAGGCTTCAGGACTTCCGAGCCTTGACAAACTCAGCAGTCAGCTGTAATTTCTATCCAATGGATGGAGACCAGTTACTGAAACTTCTCAACCTAGCAACCGGATGGGATATGACCATCGAAGAGTTAGTACAAACTGGTGAGAGAATATTCACCATGATGCGGCTGCTTAATCTCAAACTTGGTTATAATCCAAAGAAGGAGAAGCTCCCAGATCTTATACTGAAACCACTCGAAGGTGCCACCGAGGGACATGTCCCTGATATAGAGGCTCAACTGAAGACATGGTACGAGTACCGAGGGTGGGACAGGAAAACAGGAAAGCCACCGAAAGACAAACTTGAGAAGCTCGGTCTCGGAAACCTTACCTGAGTACTAACTTCTTGAGATTAGGAAGGTCTTCTACAATAGCTTTCAGAAGGTTATAGAGAATCTCGACATCAATGATTTTGAGCTTCTCGTCAGGAGTATGCGCATTTTCCAATCTTGGTCCAATTGATACCATTTGAATTCCAGGAATCTTAGAACCAATTATGCCACACTCAAGACCAGCATGAATAGCTTCAACCTTCACATCTCTACCAGTTATCTTCTCGAAATGTGACCGTACAAAAGATAGAAACAGACTCTTTGGTTCAGGATTCCATCCAGGGTATGCATCTCTCCTAGTAACATGCCATCCACTCAATTCAGCTAAGTCAGCCACACTTTGTCTGAAGAATTCAAGTTCCGAATCAACACTACTTCTCGTAGAAAGGAGAGCCGAAATCTGAGAACTATCAGTCTTTATGACAGCAACGTTGTTTGAGGTTTCGACCAGACCATCGACATTAGGAGAGAAATGTATTGGCCCATGTGGAATGATGTTGATTGATTTGATTATTTTATGTGACTCGTCAAGTGAAAATGCAGGTTCGGCGGAGGATTTCGCCCAGCTGATCTGAACATCCGGTTCAATCTCCTTGTAGTATGCTTTTATTTCTTTACGGGCTTTGTCGAGCAAATCTTCTGCTTTTTGAGCGTTGGATGTTTCGACCGCGAATTTAGCAGTGGCTTCGCGAGGTATGGCGTTATGTTTGCTTCCTCCATTCCAGTTGCAGAGATGTACGTTCATCTCAGCTACAAGCGATGAGAGTATTCTCGCACCGAGCTTGTTTGCATTTGCTCGATGTTTGTGAATGTCCACACCTGAGTGGCCACCAAAAAGCCCTGAAACTATGAGGTCGTAAAATGTAACATCTCCAGTGACCTTCTTATGTTCAATCTTTTTGATAAGGTCTGTGTCACCTCCACCAGCCGACCCAATTGTTATTACACCCAAGTTTTCAGAATCGATGTTTATCAAGAGTCTACTCTCAATCCCCATCTTTTCAGGTTCAAGGGCAAATGCGCCTACAAGACCGGTCTCTTCATCCACTGTTATGAGAAGTTCGAGAGGTCCATGTCTGACATTTGGATCCAGCATCAGAGCGAGACCGAGCGAGGTGCCAATACCGTTGTCAGCACCAAGAGTCGTACCATCGGCATCGACCCATTCACCATTATCTTGAATCCGAACAGGTATCGGATTATTGTCAAAATCAAAACCATCAGGTCTATCGGTTTCACAGACCATATCCATATGACCTTGAAGAAGTAATGGTTGAACAGACTCCATCCCCTTAGTAGCTCCCTTCTTGACAAGGATGTTACCAGCTTCATCCTCAATCACTTTAATTTCCATACCAAGTGATTTCGCACGCTCGGGTATCCAGCTCTTCAACTTTTCACGAATCTTGTCTTCTTTCTTTGACTCTCGGGGAGTCTTTGTGAAGACGTGTTCAAATATTTCCCAAACAAGTTTAGGCTCAAGGCTCTCAAAGACCATCAAGGAACCTCCACAACCACTAATGACTCGATGCACCACTATAAGGTTTTTTCAATGAACAAACAGATTTTTCTCTGACAAAACTCCAAGAATCTTCTACCTGTTTGAGGAGTAACAACTAATGTGGTTTGACCCAACAATTACTGATGTGCTTAGGAACATACTTCCAGGCTTGGATGTTTTCTTCTTCTGGGTGTCCGAACTAGGTGGCGAGATACTTTACATCGCTTTGCTGTTGATTATATATTGGGCATACAACAAGAAAGAAGCTATTCTTGCCACATTCATTCTAATTTTTTCAGTTGTTTCGAACTTCTGGCTGAAGGTGATGATTGCGAAGGAGAGACCTCCATCGAGTAATTGGCTTCCAGGTGCAGATGCTCCGAATTATAGTACACCTAGCGGCCACGCGCAGAACTCTGTAACAATCTACGGATGGTTTACTGCAAGAGTCAAGACATGGTGGATGGCACTCATTGCGATTGCACTCACAGTGTTGGTGGGTATATCAAGGATATACATTGGTGTACATTATCTTGAAGATGTACTGTTAGGTTGGGGAATTGGCATCCTCACAGTGCTAGTGTTCATCTATTTAGAAAGACCAGCGAGAGCCTTTCTTTCAAGATACAATACTCAACATTTACTGTTGGGATTGATGTTACTTGGATTCTTGATGACTCTAATTGCGGCTCTTCTTCCTCAGCCACCAAACGATAACTTTGGAGCATATGGAGGGTTGACCATGGGTTTCCCTCTTGGTCTTATTCTTGAGATGAGGTTTGTGAACTTCTCAAATGAACCCTATGAGGGGAATAAGTGGCGTTTATTGCTACGAGTTGTAATTGGATTGCTATTTGTCATTGGAGTAATGTATGGACTAGCTCCATTCCTTCCAACTGATGAAATATGGCTACGGGCAATAAGGTACAGCCTGATTGCTATCACTGGTGTCTTCATCTGGCCTGCGATATTCAAGAGAGCGAACCTGTAAGATAGCGCTCGGTAGATTCAATAATCAGGTCTCAGAGATAAATCAGGTGATTCGCAATGACCAAGGGAGAAAGTACACCGCTTTTGTCACCAACCTATCCGATGCCACCCTATCACTACATCGATGCGAAACTTTTCCTAGCGTTGTTTAACCCGCCAGAGGATGCAATACAAGACTTACTGCCTGCTCCACTGCGACCCTCGCAAATGCCCCTCGCAGGTTTCATGTTTGGAGAGATGCCTTGCAAAGAAACGGGCACGTTCATGGAGTCAGGAATGTTGATCCAATGTGTGTTTGACAACCCTGAAACTAAGGAAGAAGAAGTTGGCGTATATTTCGCCTTGAACTACGTAAATACTGATGTAGCTTTGACCTCAGGACGTGAGATCTGGGGATATCCGAGGAAGCTTGCTAATATCTCACTAGGTTGGAAAGGTGACACCATTACTGGGAAGGTCGTAAGGGACAAGACTACGATTTACAAAGCCAGCTGCACCATGGAGGATGAGGGCGCGTGGATGGATAGTGGACCTAACATCAACGCAAAGGTCATTCCAAGTCCATCTGGTGAAGGCTATGACCTGGCTGTGCTGACAGCAGGCTATCTTGAGTACACAATAAAGAACGGTCGGTCTGGTGATGTCAAGATTGAGTTCCAGAGTGGACCTCGAGATGACCTAAGCCTAGTGAAGATTGATACACCGATGATAGGACAATACTTTGACTGTGACATCATGCTTCCGCCAGCAAAGAAAGTCGCTGACTTGAAGTTATAGATCCTCACATGTAATCGGAAGCTTCCTTCTGAGTCAATCTAATCCCTGCACTACGAGCATAGTGTCGAGAGAGACGCAGGCATATTATTCCGAATGGAACCAGAGCTAAATAGGCAAATAGAGGACCCAAGAAGATACCTAGACCCAGAATTGCGGAGAGACCTGTAAAACCAATTAGGTTAGGGAGAAGCTGGGCACGAAGGATAGACCAACCACGGATAGGCATTTGGACTGATGCACCTCTTTGCCTCGTTACAATACGTTGAGCTTTGAAATCGCCACCAATAGAGGCAGCATTTGCTGCAATACCTCCTGCGGCCTGGTTGATGAAAACAGCGGAGGGGATCACCACAGGGATATAGACCAATAAGCTAGGAGCAAGTATCGTGACTAGAAGAGAGGTCGCAATACTAACCACTAATGCGAAGGGGGCGGAGCTGTAGACTTTACCCATCACATAATCGTACATGCTCAGAGGTGCTAGCTGAAGATTCATGAGATTTCTTCCCTCGTACACGAGCTCATAGCCTGCAAAACTGACAGCGTATGATATGACGAAGGGAACAGTGATTGCAATAACGATGAATGGTGTGAACCCCATCAGAAGTTCCCCACCCGCAAACATTCCAAAAATAATGATGACGATGAACCTCAATGGACCTATGAGATATTGTGCCAGTACTCTACCTTCTCTGCGAATGTTAGTAATGTTATACCACACCGACACACTGACAGTAGTATTAAACTGGAACCCAGGGATTGTTTGTGGATCCCAAATACCATGAGCAATTGGAGTCTTAGTCTTCGAAGATCTCTTGGACCCGCTAGCAAGCCATCCACTGTAATGCGCAGTTTCGCTAACATAAGCATTCAGATTCACAAGACCGATGGCGAGGGCAGCGTATACTAGAGCCAGAAAAACATCATTGATTATTATCGGTGCTCCAACTAAAAGACCCAGAGCTAGAGCACTTGTTGCAGCTCCTGGACTGATACCTGATGTAAAGCCCAATGCTTCTGCAATTTCAAATAGAATGGGGAATATCTCTCCGAATCCATCGGAGAGAAAGATGAAGTAGTAATAGAGCGCGCTCGCGAGGACAGCAAAGGAGGTTCCTAGGAACCAACCAATTTGTTTCAGTCGTCTTCGTCCAGCAAGAATTCGGGAGAATAGAAGTCCAAGAAGCCCTCCTATGGAAACTCCGAGTGTCGAGAGAATAAGCATCATTGCAAGAAATGTGGGTATCGACAGGTATGCAAGTGGTGCGTTCGATACTATGCTCAATCCAATG
>CAZPWM010000011.1:25217-53965 GCA_964590575.1 uncultured archaeon | reverse complement strand
TCACTGGCTGAAAAAGGCATTGAGAAAACGGAAATCGATGAGATAACAGTCGGTGTGGCATCGGGAGTTCTTGAGAACTGGACCTATGGAGGAAAAATACCGGCATTCCTGTCTGGATTTCCACATCATGTACCTACTATCTTCATAGACCGTCAGTGTGGATCTGCAGGGTCTGGAATGCATATTGGTATCATGGAGATTATGACCGGGTTCAGCACAACCGTGTTGGCAACAGGTTTTGAGCATATGACCCGGGTGCGGGGTAAAGGGGTTGACCCAAACTTCTCCATGAATGACAAAGAATCTGAGTTTTACAGGTCCGACATGGATGTTGCTACCGTATTCAATATGCTACAGACCGCTCAGAAATTGTACGAGGAGGAGGTTCCCACCTTCACCAAGGAAGATATGGACAAATTTGGTGTGAGAAGTCATAATTTGACCATCAAGAATCAGGAGAGTGGATGGTTCAACGGAGAAATCATACCAATACAGGGACATACACCGGGCAATATTGATGAAACCATGCTAGTGGATAGGGATTTGAGCGCCCGTCCCTCAACCCTCGAGGTGGTTTCAGCTCTACCAAGAATCTCACAACCATATTACCTCGATAAGAACGGAGGAAAAGAGGGGTATATCGAACGAGAAGGAACAGATGAAGGAGTAATCACCGCAGGTAATTCCTCACCTCTCAATGCAGGCGCCACAGCTGCTGTTCTAATGGAGGCGAAAGAGGCAGAAAAGAGAGGCGTGAAACCCATGGCACGAATTGTTTCCATGGGGTGGGCAGGAGTTGATCCCACTGTCATGGGGCGTGGACCTGTACCTGCTACCATCAAAGCTCTCAAGTATGCAGGGTTAAGTATAGAGGACATTGACTTCTGGGAGATAAATGAGGCATTCTGCATTGTATCACTCAACTGTATGAACAGACTGAAAATTCCAGAGGAGAAGGTGAATGTCATGGGTGGAGCAACTGCGATCGGACACCCTCTTGGTTCAACCATGATTCGGTTGACCGGGACACTGGCAAGAATTCTCAAAGATAAAAAGGTAAAATATGGGGTTGCTACTGCCTGTGTTGGTGGTGGACAGGGGGTTGCCACTGTTCTTGAGAATTTAGATGCATAGAATGTTCCTCTTTCATTCATGACAGCAGAAGTGGCACCGAGGATGAGATTCTAGTTGATTCTGTATCCTGCAACCTCTGGATAATCAAGAAATTTCCAACTGCCTTTGACGCTTGATACATGTGCACCTAACTCAATATGTAACATAGCAATACCACAATCGAGTATCCTAGAAACGCCAACTCGACTGGGAACCTTAATTCAGTAGAACTATGTTTATTATTAGGATTTAGTTTATTTTTGCAATCGTAAAAAAGTTATGCGCTCCTCCAGGGAATATATTTCTTGTTGCAGATCCCAAATTATATTGGTACACTAGTATAGTAAGAGAGTCACCTTCGGCGAAATTGAAAATATTCGTTAGAACGACCCCAAATGTATTAGTACTATAGCTTGCAGTTAACGATCTGGAACAGAATATAATGCCATTACTGAGAAGTTGTATCATAAAGAAATCCCCATCAAGTGCTTCTATGCTATATTGTGCTGTTACCTGATAAAAACCTGGTTCATGAATCGTATAGGAATCAGATGTGAGATTAAACGCATCACGATTATCAAAATCTATTTGATTATAGTTGAAGGTTTGGGATGCTCCACTGGGTATTGAATATGCAGACACATCATCATAATACACTTTTGCCATTGGTGGATTATATGAATTTGTTTCGTTGACATATGTATTCAGGTCATTGATTACTGCATTCAGGTCACCGATTTGAGTATTCAAGTCCTCAATTTGAGCATTCAGATCATTAACATAATTATTCACAAAAAGGAAAGAATAGGCTCCCAAAGCGACTCCTGATAGTGCAACGATGAGGGCTACAACCCCTAACATATTGCTTCCTTTACTCACTTTAAATTCACCTTTTCGGGGAAAAATTTCTATAAATGAAAGCTGGACGAGTTTATTAATTATATCTTTTAACACCCAACCATCAATCTCCTTCAATTTCATCGATAACTTGTCAAACCAAGGAATAGACTACATGGAACTCATCAACACGTCACCAGGATCTTACCATACAGTAGCATTCAGTCTAGCCTTGATAACATCAAAATCGAAAGAGTGAGCCTCACAAAACTCCCTATTGTTAGAGCTCTAAAGCTCTTCAAAGGTCAAAAATGCATGTTTCTGGGAAGAAATTCTGATATATATCCAATATTCACTGATTATGAAAATATGGCGCCGAGGATGAGATTTGTTCGACTCCACGATTAGTGGATCTCCTTGAACTCATGCTTCCGAAGAAACCGGTTTTCAAGACCGGCGCCGTAATCCGGGCTTGGCTACCTCGGCTTAGCATTGCCACCGTTGGAAATGCCTTTTAAGCTTCTTGTCGTGGTTGGCTGAGAAGGTGAACTAAATCATTGGAGCGCGGTTTCAAATTTCACGATCATACGGCAGACATCACGATTGAGTGCTGGGCTCCAGACTTGATTGATGCGTTCGAACAAGCAGCTCTTGCAACATTTGAGGTCATTCTTGACACTTCTACTGTGAATCCAAAGGATACCACTGAAATTGAGGTAACAGGAACAGATCTTGAAGAACTCCTAGTGGAATGGATAGGTGAGCTCATTTCGTTGATTGATATCAAAGGGCAGTTCTATTCCAAGTTCCAGGTAGACCACATTGAGGCAACGTTAGAAGGCTACGTACTAGAAGCTCGCGCATTTGGTGAAACGATTGACCATGAAAAACATGACACTAGGACCGAGGTTAAAGCTATGACATATGCTGACATGAAAATCCTTCAGGAACCTACTCGTACAACGTTATGGTTCACTTTAGATCTCTAGGAGTAATTACAAATGACGCTAAGTGTTGCTATCCCTGATACATCACTAACAGATTGCTCGGACCTGCGTGAAAAGACTGTCAAGGCCGGAGTTATCGCTCGTGCACTAGCTGTCTTTCGTGTTGAATTTGTATATATCTATGACACTGGGCTGCTAAGTCCTGAAAAGAAACGAGATACAGACCTCCTCAGAAAAATACTTCAATACATGGACACGCCACAATATTTGCGTAAGAGAAGCTTTTCCAAGTCACAATCTCTCAAGTACGTTGGTCTTCTTCCACCATTAAGAACTAAAAGTCATCCATTAGAAAGTGCAATAGATGACCTTCAAGAGGGCATCGTAAGATGGGGTCTGCAGGTTTGGCCTGGGAAAATTGACTTAGGCCTTAGCAAGCTAGTTGCTTATCCAAAAACGGTGAGTGAACGTGATCCCACTCTGTTCAAGGTGATAAAGACCAAACCGCAGATTGTGCTCGAGGTGATTGACCGTGATGATGTCAATGACTATTGGGGATTTGCAGTTGATCGAGTAGCAAACCTTGTAAAATTCCTCGAAGAATCAGATGATTCAACTAGAATTGGATTTTCGAGGAATGCCCCGTCTTACCACCAACTAGAGAATGACTTGAAATCAACAATCGCAGGTACACAATCCGTCTTAGCTCTGTTTGGCGGACCTGGTCATGGTATCCTCGGGTTCTTCAATAAGGAAAGAGATGGAGTCAAATCCAACATAGATTTCTGGGTGAACACAATCCCAGACCAAGGCACTGAAACGGTTCGTCTTGAAGAAGCAATGTTTGCGAGTCTCAGCCTATTGAACACATCTGTAGGCATGATGATCTCGAAACCTGGTTTTCATGGATGACCCGTGCAGGCATACGTGACCTTTATAGAAGAAACCTACTAGAACACCAATAACGGCGAATAAAACATGCAGACCGAGAGAGTGAAACAGCTTCGAAATCAAAGTGTTAACACAAAACCCTACATTTCTACCGAGAGGGCGGAGCTTTTGACAGATTTCTACCAGAGTGGTGGTGCAGATATGGTTTCTACACCAGTTGCACGAGCTCTCGCTTTCAAGCATATATTAGAGAACAAGACGGTCTGTATTAATGTTGGTGAGCTGATTGTTGGAGAGAGAGGTCCCGCTCCACAAGCTGCATCTACATATCCTGAACTCTGTTGTCATACCCTTGAGGACCTTGACATTGCCAATTCACGGGAACGAACTCCATTCTTGTCAACTGAAGACACTAGAACTACGTATCGTGATGAAATCATTCCTTTTTGGACTGGCCGCACCATGCGAGACCGGGTTTTTGATGCCATGTCAGACGAATGGATGAAGGCCTTCAATGCAGGTGTTTTCACAGAGTTTATGGAACAGCGCGCTCCTGGACATGCTATTCTTGACGATAAGATATACTGTCGAGGTTTCTTAGACTTCATTGATGATATCAGGAAACACTTGATTGAACTTGACTACTATAATGATCCAGAAGCTTACAACAAAGAACAAGAATTGAAGGCAATGGAAATTGCCGCAAATGCAGTGATTATTTTTGCTGAACGACATGCAGAGAAGGCTCTAGAGCTCGCAGAGAGTGAATCTGATGATGATCGAAAAGAGGAACTCGTGCGAATCGCTGATATTTGCCAGCATGTTCCAGCGAATCCCCCTCGTAACTTTTGGGAGGCTTTGCAATCCTACTGGTTCGTTCACTTAGCAGTCATCATCGAGCTGAATGTCTGGGACAGCTTCAATCCTGGTAGACTGGACCTGAATCTCTATCCATTCTATGAAAAAGAGTTAGGAAACGGAACTCTGACGAGAGATTTCGCCAAGGAACTCCTTCAGTGCTTCTGGGTGAAGTTCAACAACCAACCCGCTCCACTGAAAGTATCAATAACAGAACAACAGAGCGGGACCTATCAAGACTTTGCGTTGATCAACACTGGTGGACTCACTGCTGATGGTAAAGATAGTGTGAACGAGTTATCTCATCTCATTTTAGAGGTGTGCAATGATATGCGCCTCATACAACCTAGTGTCTGCATCCAACTGAGTACTGAGAATCCCTCTAGTTTTCTAACGAAGGCAGTCGAAGTTGTCAAGGAGGGTTTTGGACAACCTTCTATTTTCAACACTGATGTTATAATCAAGGAGTTTCTACGTGCTGGAAAATCAATTGAGGATGCTCGAGTAGGAGGTCCTAGTGGATGTGTGACAATCAGCGCTTTTGGCAAGGAAAGCTGTACCCTGACAGGTTATTGTAACTGGCCAAAGATACTGGAAATCACTCTTAACAATGGAACTGACCCTCGAACCGGAGAAAATGTAGGTATAGAGACCGGTGATCCCACTAAATTCGACTCATTTGATGATCTGTTTTCTGCTTACAAGAAACAACTTGGATATTTTATTGACCTGAAAATCAAAGGTAACAACATTATCGAGCGTCTATATGCAGAGTATATGCCAGCTCCCTTCATGTCACTCTTGTTTGATGACTGCATTGCACGAGGAAAGGATTACCATGATGGTGGCCCTCGCTATAATTCGACGTACATTCAAGGAGTAGGAATGGGTACGATAACAGACTCCCTTTCAGCTATCAAGTTTCATGTCTTTGAGAAGAATCAGTTCACTATGAAGGAATTACTCGATGGGCTTAGAACTGATTATGAAGACAATGAAGTCATGAGAATGACGCTGTTAAACAAGACGCCTAAGTACGGGAATGATCTTGATTATGCTGATACACTAGCCAAGGAAGTATTTGAGGCATACTTTGACCTAATTGATGGCCGCCCCAATACGAAGGGCGGTGAGTATCGAGTGAACCTGCTTCCTACCACTGTACATATCTACTTTGGACAAGTTACTGGTGCAACTCCAGATGGTCGGAACGCTGGAGCTCCCCTCTCTGATGGTATATCTCCAAGTCACGGGGCTGATACAAAAGGACCAACAGCAGTCATCAAATCTGTGGCTAAGATTGATCACTGGAAGACGGGTGGGACTCTCCTTAACCAGAAGTTCATGCCTGAGGTTTTAGCTGATCCAGAGGGTAGAAGGAAGCTTGGAGACCTCGTGCGGACTTACTTCAAACTTGGTGGGCATCATATCCAGTTCAACGTGGTCCATGCTGACACGCTTAAGTCTGCTCAGAAAAGTCCTGAATGCTATCAGGATTTGATTGTCAGAGTCGCAGGTTATAGTGATTACTTTGTCAACATTGGCAAAGATCTACAAAATGAGATTATTGCCAGGACTGAACAGAAACGTATCTAAACTCACCCGGATCTATATCTCTTGGGTCATCTGGAAACCGCTTTTGGTCAGTGGGCAAATCTTAAAAACAGACTCCGACTCGGCTCGCGATGTAGTACGAATAGCCCTAGTCTAGAGGCCGTTCGATACGGTAATTATTGTGGTGTTTGAATTGGCACACAGAAAGAAGAACGCACCAAGGCGTGGCAGTCTAGCATACTTGCCACGAGGTCGAGCTTCCAAATTCGTGCCCCGTATCAAGAATTGGCCTGAGTACGATAACTCGGCTGCAAAACTACTTGGTTTCGTCGGCTACAAAGCCGGTATGACACATGCGGTAATGACAATTGAAAATCCTAACAGCCCTTTCCGGGGCCAGGAAACTGTGATTCCGGTCACAGTCATCGACACACCGCCAATTAGACCATTCTCAATCCGTGGCTATAAAGCAACACCCTATGGTGCTAAACTAGTCACTGAGGTTCTTGCCGAAACTTTCTCGGAAGACCTTAGGAAAGCAATGCCTTTTCCCAAAGAATATGACTACGGAGCCAAGATGAAAGAGTTTGAGGAGAACCTCGACTCACTTGCCGAAATCCGGATGTTAATCCATACTCAGCCAAGACTTGCGGGAGTACCTAAGAAGAAGCCCGACATAACAGAGTACAAAGTAGGCGCCCCAAGTGTCAAGGAAGCTTTTGAGTACGCTCAGAGTATTCTTGGCACAGATATTAGAGTCGCAGATATCCTTACTGAAGGAATTCTCGTCGACACCATCGCTGTGACCAAGGGTCACGGTTTTCAGGGTCCTGTACGTCGTTGGGGAATACGAATCCTCCAACACAAATCACGAAAAACAAAACGTGGTGTGGGTTGCATTGGTCCATGGACTCCATCCAATATCAGGTACACAGTACCCCGTCCAGGACAGACCGGTTTCCATACTCGCACTAGCTTCAACAACAAAGTCTTGAAGATGGGTGAGCGTGGTGAGGAAATTACACCTTCTGGAGGTTTCGTGAATTACGGCGTGATTCGCGGCGACTACATAATGCTTCATGGATCGATCCCTGGTACAGTTAAGCGACCAGTACGATTCAGATTCGCTATTCGTCCTAAGAAGGGACACGTAGATACTCCAACCCAGGTGAGCTACATCAGTACTGCTTCGAAGCAATAGTGGAGGTTGATAATTATGGCAAGTGTAAAGACATACTCGTTGAAGGGAAAGGCTACAAAGGAAACAGTTGCATTGCCCTCACAGTTTGAAACGCCTTATCGTCCAGATGTGATCAAACGGGCTGTTTTGGCTGTTCAATCACGAAGATATCAACCCCATGGTGTTGATGAGCTGGCTGGAAAGCGCAATACTGCCCAGAGTTGGCAGACCGGACATGGTAAATCAAGGATGCCTCGGATTAAAGGAAGTGGTACAGGAGCCGCCAATAAAGCTGGGTTTGCACCCGGTACAATTGGAGGTCGAGTCGCACATCCTCCAGAGTCCAGGAAAGTCATTGTTGAGCGAATAAATACGAAGGAAAACCGTTTGGCAATCCGTTCAGCTATTGCAGCATCTGCTAATCCTGAGTTCGTAAAAGCTAGGGGTCACAAGATAGACAATGTACCTCAGATACCTTTGGTTGTAAGCGACAAGCTGGAATCCCTTTCCAGCACAAAGGATACTTTTGAAGCACTCGTCTTCTTAGGTCTGGGGGATGATCTTGATAGAGCCAGAAACGGTCGTAGCATCAGAGCTGGAAAAGGCAAGATGCGAGGTCGCAAAATGAAGACTCCCAAGTCACTACTCATTGTTGTAGGCGAAGACTCGGGTATTACTAAGGCTGCAAGAAATCTCCCTGGAGTGGATATCACAGAGGTTCATGGGTTAAATGCAGAACTTCTGGCTCCTGGAACACATCCCGGACGCCTGGTGGTTTGGACAAAGTCCGCCATTGACAGGCTCGAGAAGGAGAACCTGTTCGTTTGAGGTGAGAAAATGAGAGATCCAAATGAAATCATTATTCGCCCCGTCGTAACAGAATCTAGTCTTGAAGCTGTGGATGAAGAGAACAAGCTCATCTTCTATGTATCTCGAACTGCAAACAAGAACACAATCAAGTGGGCAGTTGAAACTCTCTTTGAGGTTGTGGTCGTGAAAGTTAACACACTCATAATGCCTAACGGAACAAAGAAGGCATTAGTGAGACTGGCACCTGAGTACAGTGCCGCAGAGGTTGCAACCAACCTCGGGATATTCTAAGGAGGCTTGTAAATGGGTAGACGAATTCTGGTACAACGAAAAGGTCGTGGTACTACTCAGTGGAGGTCTCCAAGCCACAAGAAGATAGCACCAGCTAGACATCCCAAGTGGGCTCCAAATAAGACCTACATAGGTACAATCATGAACCTTCATCATGAATCTGGAAGAGGCGCGCCTCTTGCTGAGATCAGATATGAAGGAGAAACCAAGATTCACTACATAGTAGCACCTGAAGGTGCTCAGGTTGGTCAAACAATCGAATGCGGTGAAGATGCAAGTTTGGCAAATGGCAACACCCTGATACTAGAACACATCCCTGAAGGTACTCCAGTCTACAACATAGAAGGAAGTCCTGGAGATGGTGGAAAGTATGTAAAATCATCAGGTCTTGCCGCTACAATAGTATCAATTGACAAGACTAAAGCAATGGTCAGATTACCGAGCGGTAGACAGAAAGCTTTCAGTCCAAGATGTCGTGCAACAATCGGTATCGTTGCTGGCGGTGGTCGCCAAGAGAAACCATTCCTAAAGGCTGGTACAGTCTGGCACCATACTCGTGGAAAGGCTCGTAAGTGGCCTGTTGTCAGAGGTGCTGCAATGAATGCGTGCTCACATCCACACGGTGGTGGTTCCCATCAATCACCTGGTCGGCCAACCACCGTAAGCAGACATGCACCACCTGGTCGCAAAGTTGGTAACATAGCAGCTAGGCGAACTGGTCGCAAGACAAAGTAAAATATTGATGGAGATGAGAGGAGTCCCTATCTCTCTTTCCTCTCATTTTTATCTAACACATGCATGACCTATACAATCTATATTCGAGAACACACCTCAACTCTTTCCTAAGTAGGCCCCTAGTAATATCCACATTCATATCCCACTAAGTTCTCAATATCTAAGAGGACTAGTCATGCGTCTCATAGCAGTGCACTTGCCCGAGAAGATTGTCGAGGATATCCAGCGCCTTGTAGACAATGGTCTCTATCCCAATAGATCGGAAGCCATTAGAAATGCAATCCGTGATTTGTTGAAACGAGAACTCTGGGAAGGCACTATGAACATTAGCAAGTTGAGTGAGGTAGTAGGATAATGAAATCACTGATTGATTCTGCACGTGAACACAGTCGTGGAGAGCGAAACATGTCCACAGCCCGTGATATAGGCCAAGCTCGAATTGTGGTTGTGGGATGTGGCGGTGCTGGAAATAATACAGTGAAACGACTCATGACTATTGGAATCCAAGGCGCTGAATGTATAGCAATCAATACTGACCGCCAACACTTAGCAGTCACAACAGCTCATAGGAAGCTCTTGATTGGCGAGAGAATAACTCGCGGACTAGGGGCTGGCGGCTATCCGCATGTAGGACGAGCAGCCGCAGAAGAATCAACTGGACAAATAACCGAACTTCTGCGAGATGCTGATCTAGTATTCATCGCTGCTGGGATGGGTGGTGGTACTGGAACAGGAAGTGCTCCAGTGGTCGCAGAGATTGCTAAGAATAATGATGCAATAGTTGTTGGTGTTATTACGATGCCTTTCAACCTTGAAAGGACCCGAATTGACAAGGCAAAAGCTGGTCTGGCGCGTTTACAGGAAAATGTGGACACTGCAGTGGTCATTGATAACCAGAAACTAATGGAGTTGGTTCCAGACCTCCCCCTAGAGGAAGCTTTTGGAGTTGCAGATGAAGTTCTTGCAAATATGGTGAAGGGCATTACTGAAACAATTACAATGCCAAGTCTGATTAATTTGGACTATGCTGATGTTCGTTCAATAATCTGTAATGGTGGTGTTGCGCTCGTGGGGCTTGGAGAAGCCACAGGTGCGGACCGTGCTAATGACGCCATTAAGAATGCTCTAAATAGCCCACTCCTTGAGGTAGAATGGAGTGGAGCAACTGGTGCTTTAATTCACATCACAGGTGGTCCTGATATGAGCCTTGCAGAATCAAACAAGGTTGGAGAACTTGTGTCTGAAAAGATGAGCCCTGATGCAAATGTTATCTGGGGTGCTCGTGTAGACCCACGACTAAGTGGTGTTCTCCGTGTTATGCTCATTCTTACAGGAGTCAAGAGCCCTCAACTGCTTGCTCGCTCAAAGGAGGAGAGTACTCTATCCTCAACAACAAAGCGCCTTGCAGAATATGGAATAATTGGTTCTCTAACAACAACCCTCGGCTCCAAAGAAGCGCGCGCACGAGCTTTCGGTAAAATCCCTGAGTCCGCAGAAAGGTCTTGGGAAGACCGCCTCAAACCTTTGGAACGAACACTGACTCGAAAACCGCTAAAGGAAAATGAGGCTAAGAAAAGAGAGATTGAAGAGCTTGGTCTTCGAAAGCTTCTATAGTCATAATTATCAGCAGGAGCTTTTGTCGCAGCGAGATATCTAACCATGCCTAGTTTTGACTCATAGGTGTGTTCGGGTCACATGCTCATATGTTCATAGCAACTACTATGCTAGACCGTGTTCTTTCAACCAGTCATCTGCAATGACTGCAACTCGTTCATAGAGAGGGCCACTACCCTCAATACCGTCCTTTGAGATACGAATCTTGTTCATGACGAGTATTATTCCTGTATCAGGATAGAACTGCACTCCACCAGGTGGGAATGTCTTCTCTAGCTCCTTCACAAGTCCTTCAAGACTTATCTCTCTCTCTGCAACTGAGAATGTAATTATGCTACTCCCATAGATGAAAATCTTCGGGATGTTAATTCCACTATCAGTAACCACATCAGAGAGGACAATGCTCAGACTCGTCTGATCAATACCCTTCAAGGTTCCTGTGTAGGTCTTGCCAGTGTTGATTGCTACTTCAACTGTTGCGCCAACAACTGCTGCAAGTTCGCGGTTGAAGGCTCTCATTGCTGCGACTTCTGACATATAGTTTCACCACTAATGTGATTGAAATCAGAATGGAGGGCGCAGTCAAGCCGTTTTAAACTAACCCATATCTTACATTTTGGTGAGTGAATCTAACTGTAAGAAATTCCTGTGTTCCACCCTTTTCTTGCCAGTGTCACCACTTCCCGTATTCCAATGGAATGCGGAACTCAAGTGCGGCAAGTATCAAGGCAACGATTGTGACATTACGGGCTTATATTGGCTAACAATCACGTCATAGCAGTTCATAACAGAGTAGAGGCCAGATATATGGCAACAACACAGGTTCAAGAGATAATAGAATCCGAACAAGTAGAAACATCCGCATGGTCATCAGTTGGCCTCCTTAGGATAGCAGGAATCATGCTAACAATCGCTGCAATTTGGCGATTGGTGGATCAATTTGTTCTTGGTCTTGGAAACACCTGGATGAATATTCTTCCATCAAAGTTGTTTCCGTTCCTAATCATTCTGGGCTTTTTCTGGAAATATCGCCCAAGAGAAATAGCCTCAGTTCTCGGACTGTCAAAAGCGAACTTTCGAGCTCAACTGGCAGTTGGGCTTTTTATTGGAATGGCAATCTCACTTGGTATTGACTTTGGCGGGACTATTGTGTATGGTCTCCTCATTGACCCAACCTATCCTCTGCAACTCCATATTCTGAATGAAGAGTTACTAGGATACATGCTATTTTTCTTTCTGACAAACGCTGCCCTCGAAGAAACTCTATTCCGAGGTCTATTAATCAACGCCCTCAAGACATGTCAGACCCCAAATAGAGCTATTCTGTCTTCTGCAATTGTGTTTGGCATCTGGCATGCCGGGTGGCCTCTCGTTAACGGATCTGCTGGCTCTGATGCCATGAATCAGATTGCCTCGATGGTCTTTTTCACAACGATTCTAGGGATATTCTTGGGTGTTTACTATGAACGATTCAATTCTGGCCAATCGCTTGTAGGTCCAATAGTAATTCACACAATGTTCAACTACGTCAGTGAATGTTTCAAGATTGGTCCTGAACCTATAATCCAAGGTCCTGACCTTATCTTTTCAAATTCTGGACTAATGACTACAACACTTCTGATGTTCTTCTTGATATTCATTCCTCTAGGCTTGTTCTTATGGAAGTTCAAAATCGAGCAGGTTTCAAGGATGTGGCATCGGTTGATTGGCAAAGAAAATGATGAGGAACAAAAGCACTCTGAAAATGAAATTATTACAAGTAAAAACGATAATGAGGTCTAAAAATGCAAATTGGTACAGAACTAGTATTGATCTCAAGCATGGCTACAGTGTTCATCTCCGCAGTAATTGGTACATATTTGGCTCGGAAATGGCTCGCTCAAGAAGCACGGCTTCTTACCGACCTTCCTCTGGTCTTTGCAATCGCGTTTGTGAGTCAAGCATTCAACATCACGATAGTCACGTTGCAACATATTGGGTTGCTTGAAATGTCGATGATATTTTTCCGAATTCGTACAGTAGCGATTGGTGGTTCAATCATCCCAATCTTCGGTGCGATTCTCCAAATCTGGGCTCCTTCTATCCAGAGATATCACAACCGGCTCGTCTATCTCCTAGCATTGTATTGGCTAGTAATTGATTTTGTCGGACCAGCTGAGCAATTGATCATGACACTGTTAATTCCGGTATTACTCGTCTTGGGAATCATGATGATGTTCACATTCATTATAACATGGAGAACTGGTCGTCTGAAAGAAGTAAGAAGTGACTTTATGATTGTGTCAGTCTTATTTGGTATGGCCAGTCAGACTCTTCGTGTACCTCTTCTTACTACATCTCTATTCTATATTCCCGATGTATTGCTTACAATCTCAATGATTCTAACAGCAATTGCGTTTGCTAATCCATGGTATAATAGAGAAACAAGGGGCAAACCTGAAGAATCTCCACATATGGTCACAATCTCTGAATGATATTAATAGAAGTTCGTTCATGGCTCCTGTTAGGCTTCCTACTCTTGTTTAACATAGTATCTTCTGGTAATTAATACCTTAGACGCCTATACATGATATAGAAGATGAGTGGGATAATTAGGAAGATGAAGGGAGTCACCAAGCTGACGTAGAGTATACCTAAGGGTGGCCACACTCCAAAAAGAACGAACATTGGTCCCCACAGAAGAGCATCGCCAAATGCAAGAAATGCATCACCTATCAAATCGAATAGCAAGGTGCCATAGGGCGCACTTACTAAGAATGTACCGCCAATAATGAACGATATAGTTGTCCAAAGGGTAACAGACTTCAGTGCCACACGGAGGAATGCATAGTCGCCTATTTGGTACTCATCTTGATTGAGTGCTGTCAGGGCTAGCAGCAACTCCTCTGAGTACTTTGGACCACCTGGGCCCATAGCAATTAAGGATCCAAAGAAGAATATGAGTAAGGCTCCGCCCACCAGCAGTAATGCAGAAACAATGAACAACCCGAAGAGTAATCCAATCGAGCCTAACAAAATACCAAACCAGATAATAGTCATGAGAGTACTATACATCATTTGACGTTGAAACCAACCTCCTATGCGGCCATGTTTTGTTCTTGTCATATTCTCGATAACCCATTGCTGAGAGAAGCAGTTTGCATACTCAGTTTTCCCTGAGATGTCTACGTCGCTGACATCAAAGGAGCCCTCCAAAGTCCTCTTCAGAGTCCAATACTTCCCGAAATACCTGAGCCTACCAAAGGCTGAGATAAGAACAATCGCACCTGTCAATGCCAGCGACACCATCATTTCGATCATGATTCATCCCTAATAGATTCGGTGAAGACCTCTTCAAGTAGCTTTTTTATCGGTTCAAAGGAGATTTAAAGAATCCTCCCAAAGCAATTCTGTTAGCGCAGAGAGTAACAGACAAAAGCAGGAACTTATCCTCTACAAATCGGGAGACCAGCGCTTTGACAGATGCGGCGAGAGCAGAAGAGAAGATAATCGTCCGTAAATGGCTGAAACGAACGTACTATGTTATTCTCCTACTCATTGTGTTTGTAAGTGTCCCCTTTATCCTGGATGCAATAATACTTTGGGTGAATGGAGGCGACTGGACAGAAGCGTTCTCGCACACATGGTTTGCGGATAGAGAAGCTGCTCGAATCTTCCTCCTTGGGTTTGCTGTCATTATCGGTTTATTTACTATTATGATGTATTTTATTCTTACTATCTTCGGAAGCGAAGAGGGCGGATGGTGAGTCAAGCATTAGATGAAAATATACTCTGTTCCTCCCCGAATTAAGATGATTAGTCCTGTATTTCCTGTTTCAATACAGGAGGTCCTGTTGTTACATTTTGATATAGTTCATGCCCTAGAGAATGGGTTATTAGTCTCTCAAACAGCAGCTGGAGTAGGTGTTGATCCGGTGGTCACTCAGAAGCACTTTGCAAGGCAATATCTTCGTGAAGAGAGTCTTCCCAGCCCATTTTGTCCAGGATGTGGTGCAGGAGAAGTAAGTAATGCGTTTCTAAAGGCGGCTAAAGACTCAGGCCATGAAGACCTCACTGGGTTCGCATTTGTTTCTGGAATCGGTTGCAGTGCATGGATTCCCTCGCCACACTATCAGGCAGACACACTCCACACTACTCATGGTCGTGCAATTGCATTTGCGACAGGCTTGAAACTGGCTCGTCCTGAACTGAAGGTTGTGGTGATAAGTGGTGATGGAGACCTCGCTGCTATAGGTGGAAACCACTTAATTCATGCTGCACGACGTAATATGGATATGACTGTAATTTGTGTGAACAACTACATCTATGGTATGACAGGGGGTCAAGTTGGACCCACGACTTTCACCGGGGATCGTACCACTACCTCACCCTATGGTAACCCCGAGCGTCCGTTTGACTTAGCAAGACTTGTCACAGCAGCCGGTGCTAACTATGTTGCACGATGGACAACCGCTCATCCAATCCAAGCTGCTCGATCTATACGGACTGCTCTTGAACGAGAAGGATTCTCCTTCATCGAGATGATATCACAATGTCCAACAGCTTACGGTAGACGAACACGCGCAGGAGAGCCTCCTGAAATGCTGCAGTGGTTCAAGAAGCTACCAGTTCGAAAGAAAGGAGCGCCAACTGACCAGAAAACTCCAACGAAAGATGGAATGGATTTGGGAGTCTTTGCTGATAGACACGAACCTCCGTTCACTGAAATGTTACGTTCAGTACTCGGCAATCTAAAGGAGTAGCCCTTAATGAAGACAGAGATTCGAATCGCTGGCACTGGTGGAATGGGTGTCGTTCTAGCTGGTGTTATTCTTGGTCACGCTGCTGCTGTTTATGGAGGGCTCGAGGCTGTACAAAGCCAGAGCTATGGTTCAGAGGCTAGGGGTACCGCAGCAAAGAGCGAAGTGATTGTGAGTGACCAACCGATAAAGTACCCAAAGGTCAGAGAGTCTGATTATTTCATCGTGATGTCACAGAAGGCACTCGATATGTATCTCTCTGGTGCAAAGAAAAATAGTGTTATCATAGTCGACCCGGACCTTGTCAGTACCAAGAACATCAAGGGCTTTGATATCGTTGAGGTTCCAGCAATGAAGATTGCCGATGAGTTAGGTCTACGACTTGTTTCCAATATGGTGATGTTGGGTGCACTTGTGAAACTGTCTGGTTTATTCCCACTTGAAACTCTCGAAAAAGCAGTTGCTGATATGATTAGCGCGAAAGCCATAGATATAGATCTCAAAGCTATACGGGCCGGAGCTGATTTCGTCTAGCCCCCATGAATTAATGGCAGGACCACAACAACATCTCCTTCACTCAGTTTAGTTGCAAGTCCTCCACTGAGACCGATATCTATCTCATTACACAGAACCAATGCATCACGATCAACAATCTCAGGACTATACCAGACTTCTCTGACGCTTTCCTCAATTCCAATCACCTTACTCAACAAATCTGATAGGCTAGCGCCGTTTCCGAGCTCAACCTCAATTGCCCCTTCTTGAAATTTCTTGGCTAGAGGACCTCTGAATCGCAATGTGACTTTCATGATACGTTGCCGCTCGCTTATGCTTAGTGAACGCTTGATAAAGTGCATGATTTTGCTTATGTATGAACCTCTATATGGAGTGACTGTCAGTCGAGGTTATGGCTGTGGAATGTGAGCAAGAAGAACCTGCAGTTATATCAAGCAGGTATGCCAGAATCTTTGGCATTGCAGAACCGACCGAGAACGTGGTCCGTTTAGTAAAGATTCTATCCGTACTCCTTCCAGCTTTTGCAGCAAGCTTTCAGATAAGCACAACATTCTGGATGATCTACATTGCTGAGTCTCTGGGCAACGGTGACTATTTTGCAGGACTGACAATCGTTGGGTTTCTCGTGGTCATTCAGATGGCAATCCAGACTAGTCTCGACTATCCCACAGGCGCTCTAGGAGACTGGATAGGACAACGATATGTGATATCCTCAGCCCTTCTATGCTACGCAGTCGCGTTCGGACTGTCATCATTGATTGTGAAGGATACACCTGCACCAATGTGGCTTTACGTTTCTATCTATGTTCTCTTTGGACTTGGGTCGTCACAAGAGAGTGGGGCCTTCAACGCATGGTTCGACAATAACTATCGTGTGGCAATGCCTCATGACAAGGACCGCAAACAGTACGGTGTGTTCCAAGGAAGGCTTGGAATGGTTTGGCAGGTTTCATCTACCTTAGTATTGCTTCCAGGGTCTTGGCTTGCATTCTTTTATGGTGAAACATGGGTCTTCAGTTTACAGGCTGTCCTTGCGGTTTTCTTAGCTATCATCGTGTTTAGAATTGTGAAGGACCTGCCAGGTGTTAAGGATGAAAAGGAGGAACGTCCATCTCTTGGAGAATATGGGTCTCTTCTCAAAGATGGTTTCAGATTCCTCTTCTCTAGCAAGTTTGTCACGCTGCTCATATTTGGTGAGGTCGTGATGTGGAGTATCGGGCCTGTTTGGTGGAATTTGATCTTATTCCCCCTCTACTTCAGTTTCCTTCTCACGTTGGTTGCAGTTAGTGCCTTCAGGACAATTGTCTTTGTCCCACAAGCCTTAGCTAATGAAAGAAGTGGTGTTTTAGCAAAGAGGTTTGAACCGAAGAAGTGGATTCCACGTTTCAGGCTATTACAGTTCACTGGAGTCATCTTTTACTTGGTGCTTGCTGTGATAGTATATCTCTTCCCTGGGATACCCCCAGGCACCGATCCGGAAACCATAGAGCTCTTCACAGTGCTTATTCCCTTCACTAATCTTCCATTGATTGAGATACCTGTTCAGACAGTAATCCCAGTGATTCTCCTGTTCTTCCTATTTGTGGGTCTTAACATGTTTGGAGCGATTGCAGACATCCTTACGCAAAGAGTGATGCTAGATGTCATTCCTAATCGCATTCGTAATTCTATGTACTCTCTACAACCTACACTAGTCATGTTGGTATCAATGCCACTCATTGCATTCTTTGGATGGTTTATTCCAGTCACTGGGGGTTTCTTGCTGACATTCATCATATGTGCAGTGATATCTCTAGCAGCAGTAGTGATGATACGGGCAGCCTTCAATAATCCAATACCGAAAGCCGATGAAATCATTCCCGCTACTGAAGTGGAACAAGAAGAAGTCCAAGAGATGGAGGTTACTTAAAGCCTCTACTTTGCACTCTCTAGTGATTGTTTGAGAACCTCTGGATTCAGCTTGCCTGCGTGGTATGTCTTACCACTCTCAATATGATTGAATGTAATCTCTGCTGGGCTGAACAGAAGCGGGTCCACCTTGTAGAAGTCGTTCCCCACACTCTTGAACAAGTCATAGAATGGCTGACCATATTGTTCAGACGAAGACGATGGAACCTTCTTAATGACATCTTCTAAGTCCTTATCATCAGAACGGACAAAGTAGAAGGTCCGACCTCCGTACAGGATACAGTCATTCGTAATACCCATCGCTCTAGTGTCTTTCTTTGCCACAGGCGCAACAGGGGCCACACCATATCCCGACCTGACTCTGTCAAGGTCAAACCCGACCTCATGTAGCTTGTGCATCCCCACTTCAACGACTCTCGCTGAAACCTGCACAGAACCTACAACACATGCAGTAGGAGCTAGAATACAATAGAGGTCGGATGTTGCAATTTTGCATTTGTCTGCAATATACTGTGTAACTTCTTCTGAAGGCACTTCTCTTGTTTCAAGTAATATCACACCAACTTTTGCATCATCCTCGTAACCAAGGTGTGCATAGAGTTTCTTCTCAACACGAGCAAGTGCTCTTGCAGGGCCTGATCCCATTGCAAAGTACTTGTCAACATTGATAGTCCAACCTGCATATTGTGATGCCATACATGCTATTTTTGGATGGTCAGTACTGACAACAACAGCTGGAAGATCCATGTTTCCAATGTGCATCTTGGTATGTCGGACCACACCTAGACCTCCAAGACATATCTCACCCACAAGTCTTCCGAGTTCTTCTCCACCAGCCACCTCAATACCTGCATCAATAACTGTCGTACCGTTTCCCAATTCATTAACAGTACAGTCTAGCTCATCCTTTTGATTCATAATGTCCTTGGTAATCTCAATTGCGCCTTCATTTACACTTAGTTTCGTTTTCTTTCACCTCAAATTAAATGCTGATTTTTTGAAGCACGAACAAAAATCTCTTCTCCTGGACTTGCTTCCGCAAAGTCTCCCAAGTATTTGACCCATTTTTCTGAGGTATCGATATCCTCAGAAATGAAATCAGGTCTATGTTTTTTCAAGTATCGAAGATAGTAGTTGATGAACTCTCTCTCAGAACTACCACTGAACTTGTAGGTTGGAAACAGAGAATCCATCTTTCCAAGACAGATGACCATCCCTTTTGTCGCTTGGACACCGACACGTTCAGCCATATCCCCAACGACAATGATAGTGCCTCCCATCATCCGAATCGCAGATTGGGATTCCACGTTTCCTTTCACTGCAACGAACCCTTTTCGCATGTGCGCAGCCATCTCTCGACCTACATTACCTGCCACATAGACGCGTCCGCCTCTCATTCCATCAGTCGTTCCGCGATATCCCGCACAGAGGTAGTCTCCGGCATCCCCTTCTATCTGGATGTTGCCTCCCTCCATCTCAGCAGCAGCCCAGGGTCCTACAGAACCTTTGACATGAATGCGGCCTGCAATCATCTCTGCACCAAGATACATTCCTGTATCTCCTTCAACGATGACCACACCACCGTTCATCCCTTTTCCAATCATCTTTACCCTTCTGAGGTCTCCTTTGACAAGAATCTCGGTTTCATCTGGAGTTGGTCCACTCTCTCCACTGATGTCAAAGAAGTCCTTGAGTTTCAGGACTTCATTGCCCTGTTGTACAGGGATATCTTCAATCTCTTTCACCCTTTTACCCACAAAGTGGGTAGGTGTTATTGTGTCCGCCTCAAGAGGGATATCGGGTGTCTTTCTAAGTGACAAAATCACTGTCATGAGCCCAACCACCTAGAATTTCTGTGATGTTTATCCCACTGATAAAACCTTTTGCAGTAATCAAGTCTGACGGAAAAGAGAAAAGGTGCCATTGTCTTGGATTTTTCACTCAGCAGGTGGAGTGAAATGGAGATAAATGGAGTCCCAATCGAAGACACATTTGCAGAAGCCTTTGGCATGCATATGAATCGTACAATAATCACAGCTTACAGTGAAGAATGGGCAAGGATTACCGCTACAGAGGCTACAGGTTTCGGTACCTCTGTGATCATGGCTCCTGCAGAAGCTGGGATTGAATATATCATGTCACCAGACGATACTCCAGATGGCCGTCCTGGTGTGCGAGTGATTTTTGCTGTAGGGTCGAAAAAGGCGCTCGAGCCACAGCTTCTAGCTAGACTTGGGCAATGTGTTCTTACGAGTCCGACGGCCTCAGCTTATGACGACACTCCAAAGGCGAAAGACCTGTATGAGATTGGCAAGAAAATTGCCATGTTTGGTGATGGATTTCAAACGAAGAAAGGACCAATTGAAGGGCGGGTTCTTTGGTTCATTCCACGAATGAGCGGGACCTGTGTGATGCAAAACATGTTCGGACGTGTGAAGGGAGTCGCTGGTGGGAACATCATCTACTGCTGTGAGGACGTTGAAAGTGGTATGAACAGTGGAATAGCTGCTGTGAAGGAAATCGAGAAGGTCGAAGGAGCCTATACACCATTCCCTGGAGGTCTCGTAGGATCAGGTTCAAAACCCTCATCAAAATACAAGGTCTTGTTTGCATCTACCAATGAGAAATTCTGTCCAACTCTGCGTGCTCTTGTACCCAATACACTCATCCCAAGGGGTAGCGAGTTTGTTCAAGAGATTGTCATCAATGGCCTGACTGAATCTGCAGTTGCAACTGCCATGAAAGTGGCTATAGAAGAAGTCTGCAGACACCCTGGAATCACCAAGATGACTGCAGGAAACTATGGTGGGAAACTTGGAGAGTATCAGATTAAGCTACACGATCTGTTTTCGTAATCCCCATCATTTCAACTTGACTTTATACTTTGGAATTGCTCTGTCCTCTCGAGGTTCTTCCTTGAAAATCATGGGTTGTTCTGGAGAGAATGACGGCTCTCGACTGATGATTCTCATGACCATTTCTTCACCCATTTCAAAGGCATTTCTTAACTGAATCTCCAAGATTGGACTGTAGAGCAGAAGGGGGAGAAAGATAGCAATCATCGCATATCTTAATGGCCATAGATTATAGTTCAAATATAGATTTAGGATGATTTCATAGAGCTTAAACGCCACCTCAATAAATCCCCAGCCAAATCCAAACAGTATGCTAATCTGTCGAATGAGTTTCAACCTTTTAAACTTAGAAAAAGTATCTTCAATCCAATCGTCATAATCCGGATATCCTAGAGGATGCATCAAGACACCACCCCCTCTCACTGACATCACTGAGAGTTTTCCAATGAACTCTTCATTCGGGTTTTCAATGAGGATAAGAGTGCGATAACGTTTTCTAACGAATCCTCCAAATGTCATGATGGTGAATGCTATCATTACCACTGCCCAAACAATAGCAAAGACTGCGAACATTGCTATAATTAATATAACACAGAACAATGCACCTTCTCCATCTCCACCACCACCCCCTGAACAACCAGAACAAGGGTCTGCAGCAGTAACGTAAATCTCAGGAAGCACCGAAACACGACCCGTTTCTTTTGTAAACACTGAATTCTTCCCAGGGTTCACACCTGTGATAGATTCAATCTCACTCTTGAGGCAATTACCTGATATGCCGTAGACTTGTATTGGAAATGCCTGCCTGGAGATAACATCTTCAGCGTGCAAGTGCTCCAACCTCCACAAACACACGGGACTTCTGAGAATATCACTTCTTCGATTTTGTGTTGTTGAAGTTCTATAACAATTTTACCCGGTTCTTCATCGCATTTTCTACAGTTTGTTGTGACCACTTACCAAACGTTTGAGCAGCTAGAGCCAAATGTCCCACATTCTGAACATCAAGCCCTAATTGTGTACTTACAGCTGCATCTAGTTCAAAGACGCTGTTTGATCCCCAGATGAGTCCTAAGTCATGAAATATGGTTGGTTTCGAGCTGCAATTTCGAGAAGCTGAGGTTGAAAAGACTGCTTCAACAATCCCTCGCACATCAAAGAGCGAATGACATATTTTGTTGATATCCATGATACTATCATGCAACTTCGTGTCGTTAACTCCATGGAATTTTCCTCTATAGGGAGTAGAAATCAATCCAAACAGATTCTTGATTGAGAGAGTGACTCCAATTGTTTCATCTGTTATTTTAGGCTTGGCAAGACTTAGTATTGTACCGCCTCTCAAATCATAAAGTCTAGTTGGTACTATTGAATACATGATATCATTAACCAATGGCTCAAATCGTGATTCTACAAGCATCTTAACCTGATCAGCTTTGCATACTCTCTTTGCCCAGAATTCTTCTGAGAGATTGAGATACTCTACACCATGTTTCTTTAAGACATCTCCAATCCCTGTGAATTCCAGAAACCATCTATCGTTTCTTTGCAAATCTCCTTTTTTTTGGCCAAGCAACTTCTTTTCGAGATCAGCATCAAAAGGTCCATCATGGCTTTTATAGATTGGACTTCGATAGTGAGCACAGCTCTCAACAACAACCTTCTCGCAATCCAAAGCTGACAAAGTCCAATCCAGAATTTCAGCTTCAGTAAAGACCTCTGAAGTTGACCAGTTGGGCTTGATTACCACTGGTTCCTTGAGGTCGAGCTTTGAAATAATCTCTATGAAGGAATCTCTTGCTCCCTCTTTGCAGAACATGACCTGACCGTGAGTTTCAATCGCCCCTGCCATAGAATTATTCTTGAAAAAACTCCTCTTGGATATTGCGGTTGACTGGGACAATGAACCTTGTAGAAATCTTTATCACCGATTTTAATTCGAAATGCGAAGTGACAGCCTTTTGTTGTAAAATAGAAGCCCCAGTAGCTTAGACCGGTTAGATCGCCTCCTTGGTAAGAGAGATGAACCCTGCGTTCTTCTCGACTTTGAGGAGGCCGCGAGTTCAAATCTCGCCTGGGGCTCCACTATCTTTTCCCAATAGTAATTGAGCATTGACTTGTACTATTGTTTTTCAATTATCACAAGTAACAAACTCTATCAAGTTCTGCAGACATAAGATAGTGAAAACAGCAAAACGAGGGAATATCTCTGAATGATGTTGATAGGTCGTCAGAAGTTCGAAATGCTACAATCCTAATGGTTCTTCTGGGTGCAAACGACATCTATCTTGGTTATTGGTTCTTTCAATTCTCAATTATGTTCCCAGACTCATTTAATACGATAGTTGGAACTCTCATGATAGTATTTGGGATACTCACTTTTTGTGCAAGCCTGGCAGTATGGCTACAGAAAGCATGGGCTGCAAAAATAATCGCTGGTGTTGGTGGTGCCAGTTGTGTGACACTTGTTGTATTTGGATACTACCTAATGATCATCGTTGTTGCAATTATCTCTAAAGCCACGATAGACCACATCCGAAACAGTCGAGTCATCGAACTCTCTGATTGGGACGACGACTAGACTAGAAATCAAATCTCGCCTGAGCTCCACTTTTTCTCAACTAATACAACATGAATAACGACTCGCTCTTCTTTTTTTTCTACAACCCGAAATGAGTCACCCTCGTTATGGTTTCGTTTTGACGCATTCAAATTCTCTAATCTTGGTCGTTAAACTCAGCAACTAAACATGAGAGGTCATCGCATTCCAATCGAAGTCGGTCATCCGCACGTATCTCTCTAAGGGATGAAAATACAAGATACCCCCCAATTAAGAATAGCAGGACAATTCCAACTGCGAGAGCTACAACATATCCCAAAACTTGATCGATTGAGTAATAGTTCGATGTGGCAATCAGGATGGCCAAAAGCGACATTGGTATAGTCAAAATCCCTATTCCTGTACGAAGCTCTGCAAGATGAGTTCTTTTCTCAGCATTAATCGTACGGATGAAAGCCAGCGATGTTCGTACGTTGCTCTGGTGTGTCTGTTTATCGATTTCGCCAGATTCTGCAGTCAATGTTGTCCCTTCATTAATCTTCGAGTCGAGGGTCTCTAGGTTTCAATCTTTTACCGTGTCTTCTCCGCCCAGAAAACAAACGGGCTGCCTCTTCTGGTCCTACCAGCTCTGACACTCTCCTGAATGCTTTAGGGTCATCTTCCCTGTCTAACCATTTCTCGATTTCCTTCGCTACTGAAGGAGACAGGTCCTTTGCCAGCTTCTTTTTTCGGCTTTTTGGGTCCAAGTCGAAATCGTCTGGGCCAAGTAGACTCATCGTACTCATCATCTAATACAGACTAGCAGTTAAGACATTATTCATTACTGACCTTGTGCAATAGCTCCGTTATTCTTATAACCACAGTTGGAGGACTGCCCGTCTATCAAGGGTCGGTGGCCTAGCTTGGCTATGAAGACCTGTTTCTTACTTCTTTTGAGTGAACTGCAAGAAACTTCTGTGTTCCACCAATCTCACGACAGCTGTCACCAGCCTTCGAATGACCAGAGTCATTCGAAGTGACATGAGCTTTGTCCAAGTTCAAAAGAACATCGTTCCTCTCTTGGCAACTGGATTCTGTCCGCTGCAATACTCCAAGATTATCATTCATCTTGGACGCAGACGGTTCTTCCACAGTACTTGCCATGGCTGGGTCTTTAGTGCTCACATACACCTCAAGAGATGTCTGATCACAGCACTCAGCCACGGACTCTCCCACTAAGGCTGGTTTCCTCTGAGAGAGTAAGGACTTCCTCTTAGAGCATTTGCTCCTTGAGATATTCGGGATGATCTTCTCGCTAGGGAGAAGCCAAACTCCTAGTCCAGTCTTCTCATCACTAAGTGAAGGGATGAGCTTGATTACACGCCGACCGATGTTTATTGCTCCATTCAAGTCAGCGTTTGCACGGAACCCACAGGTTCCACAGACGAAGAGGTTCTGTTTTGGTCGGTACCCTTTGCTTCCACACTTGTGACACTTTATCGATGTCCATGCCTCGCTTACAGCAAAGAACTTCTTAGGGTCAAATCCAATGGATGCAAGTTTGTGTTCAAGATTATCTCTCACCCTTGCAAACGACCAGCGATGAACCATTCCTCGAAACTTTCGACCTCTGTAATTTCCCTTTCTGGCAGTCGACCGGATACCTTTCAGTTGACCAATTACAACATGCAGATTGTATTTCTTAGATAATTCCAGTACATGTTCAGCAATGTCTTTTACAAGCTTGTTGTCATACTCTTTACTCAGTTTGGTACGTTTTTCGCCTAGCTCTCTCAGTTGCCTTGTGACTTGGGTTGAATTCAAGTTCTGGGACAAATGGTACTCCTTCTTTCGCTGGAGAGATGCTACTATCTGGTCATAGTGTTTCATTCGTCTGAGCTTGTCACGTTGTTTCCAATACCTAACATGTTTGTATCCTTGCTTGGTCAGCAAGACGGTACAAGCGGCTTTTTCAATACCGAGATCTATGCCCAAGACCGCAGTTGGTTGATTCGATGAGTCGGTGATGTCAACATCCAAAGTGACTGTGAATATTGTCCACCACTTTCGTCGTCTATCCTTGAAAAGTCGGACTGTCTTCAGCTCTCCATCCTTCAATCTCTTGAGATGATATGAAGAGGGTGAGAGTGGGATGGATATTTTTTCGTGAATACGTCGGTTTCTTTTCAGTGATTCAACTGAATAGCGTAGACTCAACCAGTGTTTGATTTCCTTTTCAGGAGTGTAGAGAAAATCAAAGCACTTTCCAAAGGCAAAGCGGGGAATCTTTCTTGATGAATATCCCCTTGCTCCCAGTGGTTTTGAGCCACCTCTCTCAAGGTGACTTTGCCACATGGCTATCGCTGTGTCACGGCATTCCTGAAACTCATTTACCGATATGTTCTGGAACCGTTTTTTGAAGTCATGAGGGACAGAGATCCTAGAAGATTTTCCACGAGTGGCGGTAAGAGTCAACTTATCCAATTCACTCGCGCTAATCTTCTTCTTCCTTATTCCAACAAGAAAGTCTTTCTCGTGACGTTCGATTACTCCAAGGTAGGCTTTGATGACACGTGTGTCTCTCCCAGTTATCTGTGAGAAACGAGTCTTTTGTCTGTCAGACATGACATCCCATCGAATTGGCACTTTCACGCTGACAATGATTCCCTTGGACCGACCCACGATTTTCACCAGTTGAATTTAAGGTTACGACCTGTTTCTTTGAGAGTTCACTCCTTTTCTTGTCATGGATAAGCGGTAATGAACTCCTATACAATAAACTCCCTATCATTGAATTTAAGGTTATTAGAGTAAAATATCTATTGAATTTTTGATATTAATAAAATGTAAGAAAACCACATTATAATGCAATATGATTCAAATAGATGAAACAATATCATTCGTAAAAAACCAAGAAAATACAACACAAAAGATCTTGACGCTAGGACTTTAATCTCATATTCAGAATAATTTGTTCCTCAATCGACCTCTCAAAACTTCACATTCCAGAGATACTCTTATATCTAAAAATAAAAGGAATCTCTGAATGTGGGTCGGTGGTCTAGCTTGGCTTCAGTGGGCCACTCGTGACCCTTTGCCAAAAATGATTCCTGGTTTGGGTCTTGCGAACTCATGTTCGCCAGCAAGACTCCAGGGGATCCCCGGTTCAAATCCGGGCCGGCCCACCATTAATTCTAATATGAGATGCTACTTCGTCAATAGTCGAAATCCTTATGTTCTAAATACCCAGAAATTCGTTCAATGTCGTATCAATCATCTGTCCGTGAGCGACTTGCGCGTCGTATTGCTGGAGAAATCGCATTATCAGAACACCCAGGACAAACTATGAAACTTTGGAGAGAACGATTCAGACTACCTCAGATAATTCTCGCAGATCATCTGGGCATTAGTCCAAGTGTTATCAGCGACTACGAGTCCGGACGAAGAAAATCTCCGGGTACTTCAACAATAAGACGCTTCATCATGGCATTGCTGACGCTAGATGAGCGAAATGGCGGCCAAGTCATAGCTGCGTTTGTTCGCCTCATGGACGTCAGTCTCGTCGACCTAAATATAGTGCTGGCAATGAGTGACTTCTCATCACCAATGACTGCGAAAGAGTTCTGCCAGCGTTTGAAGTTTACAATCAAGGCTGGTGAGAAACTCATGGACCGCGAGATATATGGTTATACCTTAGTTGATGTGGAAAGGGCGGTGAAGGAGCTAAACAGCGATGCATTTCTGAAGCTCTTTGGAGCCACCACTGAGAGGTGCTTAATATTCACTAATGTTAGCACTGGTCGAGCCCCAATGATTGCTATCAAATCACAAGAGTTCAAACCGTCCCTTGTTGTTCTTCACGGAGTTGGAGAAGTAGATAGACTCGCTCTAGAGTTGTCTGATCAAATGCGAATCCCTCTTGCTGTTAGCAAACCAGGATCAATCGAAACGCTGACTCGTGAGCTACGAGGGATAGAGCCAATCTAGCCAAGAATCAATTTCAACACAGCCATCCGCAAGACTACTCCATTGTACACTTGGTCAAAGTACTTAGCATGTGGAGTATTATCGATTTCAGTGTCTAGTTCATCCACTCTTGGAAGTGGATGTAGAATGATGGTATCTTCCTGCATTATTTTTAGGTCATTTACAGTTATTCGGAACCGGTCTTTCACCTTATCATATTCTCGAACATCAGGAAACCGTTCTTTCTGGATTCGAGTAGTGTATATCACATCTACATCTTTGACAGCCTCTTCTACGCTCTCTACTTCTACCACATCAACTCCAGATTTTCTCATCTGTTCTATGATGGCAGGTTTCATTCTGAGCGATTGAGGTGCAGCGAGCTTAATTTTGACATCATAATGACAAAGTCCCATTCCCAACGAATGGACTGTACGACCGTACTTGAGATCCCCACAGAGTGAGATTGAGAGACCGTCAATCTTACCCTTCATTTTACGTATCGAATAAAGATCGAGAAGAGCTTGGGTTGGATGCTCCTCCGAACCACTTCCAGCATTGACTACAGGAATACTAGAAAACTCAGCTGATACCCTGGCTGAACCATCTAATGGATGTCGAATAACAATGATGTCTGCATATCTCTCGACAGTTCTGATTGTGTCAGCAAGAGTTTCACCCTTTCCACCAGCACTCGACACTCCTGCCTCCGCAAAGCCAAGAACACTCCCACCAAGCCTAAGCATCGCGCTTTCAAAGGAAAGGCGTGTGCGTGTAGAAGGTTCAAAGAACAAGACTGCCATGATTTTCGAGTCAAGGTCCTTACTCCTCTTCACCGCAAAAGGTTCCATCTTGGCAGCTGTATCAAGGATATGGTCTATCATCTTCCTATCTAAATCATGAATACTGATCAGGTTCTCAAGCTCTCCCATATCTGGACACCCACTCGAATTGGAACGCAACAATGTTGTTCTTTAACCTTTCCAGATGACCGTCTGATGGAAACAGCTATTTTGAATTCCTACCATACTTCCTTGGAATTTCGACTTGACGAAGTTTTAGGCCTGCTTCCTTGACAAGCTGCGCAGCCAGTTCATCCTCGTATTCCTCTATATAGATAATCTCATGAATACCTGAATTAATTAACATCTTAGTGCAAATGCTACAAGGTCGAGTCGTACAGAATATCTTTGCACCATTCACGCTAACTCCATGAAACGCTGCTTGAATAATGGCATTCTGCTCAGCATGCAATCCCCTGCACAATTCGTGACGTTCTCCCGGTTTGACACCAAGCTCCTCACGAAGACATCCCACATCTTCGCAGTGTGGTAAGTTTTTTGGAGCTCCATTGTAACCTGTGCTTAGAATCTGTGAATCCTTGACGATGACAGC
>CAZPWM010000011.1:0-25207 GCA_964590575.1 uncultured archaeon | reverse complement strand
TACTTGGTTCCTCAAGCATGTGCTTCGCGAAGACACCAGGTCTGCAATCTCTGCAAAATAGATTTCCTTGCTCTTTCTGGTCAAGATATAGTTCAGCCTCTAGTTGCGTTGTCAGATGGCTAACTTACACGCTTATGAAGTTCATCGTTCATTTTCTACAGAAGCGAAAGATAAAAAGTGCAACAAAACTGGAGAGAATGTACATAACTTGGAAGAAGGTTACAATGAGAAAACACGATGGAATGCTTATTGTTTGGCCTGCATATTTCGAAAAGGACTTCTCTAGGATGCAAGGCCGTAAGATTCCCAGCAATTTGGCAGCATCAAATGTGACCTTAAAGATTTTAGAGATGGCTGCTGAATCATCCGGCTTTGAATTTGAGAGCGAGTCAAGTAAACAATACCCTCGGGGATTTTCTGACAAGAATGGCTACCTACTAGTTGCTAATCCTGAAAATCACAAAAAGAAACGAGTGTTACTTATGCTTGCAAAAGGAGTTCGAAGAGCTGTAGCTCAACGAGAATCAGCTCGATTGGAAGTTGAAAAGAAGAAAGGCAAGAAGAAGCGTCGTAAGTGACTGATTGTATGAGTGTGATATATTGAGGCGTTTGGGACAAGTTCTCCATATTTCAAAGCGTGGAGCAATCATTTTGCGAACAGACAAAACACCACCCATGGGATCTCGCTCAATCGTTTTGGATAAGAAAGCACGAGAAGTTGGAATTATCATCGATGTTTTTGGACCTGTGAAAGAACCATATGTGGCTGTGCGGCCAAAGGGAGATTTTGATACATCAAACCTAGTTGGACAGATGCTTTATCTTAAGACAAAATGATGTACACAAATGTACATCTATGTCCGTATCAATACGACATTTGCCGAATATGACTAGCAGCTTCCGATAGTTAAATATCATCTCGCGTACTTCGTGTGATGTTGCCACGTGTCTATTCAAGGTCATTTCAATGAATGATGATAGCGACCAAATATTGACTGCACTGCGTGATGCGGGCGAGAATGGTCTACTCATCGGGGAACTCGTGGATAGGCTGGGTATCGACTCTCAAAGAATAACAGAAACAATTACCACATTGATGTCTGAGGGACGAATAATGCAGAAACAAGAACTCGAAGAAGAAAGGTACATGATGAAAACTCCAGTCGTTGACGATGTCGAACCCGGTGGCCTAACCGATATGAACGGTTGCCCGTGTTTCCATTGCCTGAAGATCGGCAGATGCGGAGTCAGACAGCCAGACTCTCCCGTCACATGTAGAGAGATTGAGGAATGGCTAGGCGCTGACGTAGGTTCCGCTACTATCTAAGACACATCGGACGGGCTTCTTCCACGAGGCCCTATTGCGAGAAGATAGATTTCGGCACTGGTTTTTCGTGACGCATCAGGTTTGATCAATTTAACAGAGTTGAATTTCTTTCTGGCTGATTGCAGGAACTCTGAGAATCCCGCACCCTGAAACACTTTAGCAAGGACTTTTCCTTTGTTTCCAAGCAATCTATGTGCAATGGTGATTGTTCCCTCCGCAAGAGATAATTGTCTTACTACATCCAGATCCCATTGTCCAGACACCTTAGGGGAACAATCTGAAATAACCAAATCTACAGTGCCTCCCGTGAGAGATTCAATCCTCTCTATTATTTTCTCATCAAGAATATCCCCTTGGATGAATTTGACCCCCTCTAGTGGAGTCATTACTTCCAAGTCGATTGCTACAATCTGTAGACTACTATCGAGCTCCTTTAAGACCTGAGTCCATCCCCCTGGGCTGCAACAGAGTTCAACTACACGATCAACACCTAGAAGGAGCTTTTGCTCCTTTGCGATTTGTCTTAATTTATACGCAGACCTGCTTCGATACCCATGTCTTTTTGCAGCTTGATAATAATGCTCCTTCTTTCTCTGTTTCTCTCCTCCTCTTGGTCGTCCCATCGCATTATCACCTCGCATTGTAGTTGGTTATTATTCTCGTTACCTCTTCCACAGAAGCGGTTGTCCTTATTGCTGTGGGTTTGAAATGAGTTTGCGCAACCTCAAAACCTTGTTCTTTTAGTTTCTCAATAATGATCTGATTTTTTGGAGGTACAAGATTGTGGAGATCACACAATGCATGAATATCGATATAGGGTCTATTGGTGAAACCAGACTCATCCTGCATCTTCTCAAGCACATCCGGAACTTTTCGATGGAAGTTTTCTGCCTCCCCACTTTTTAGTACACTGATGGCATCAGTAAGATATGACTCTTTGAACAAATCTCCGATCCAAAGGGGTCCAGCCACTCGTATAGGTCCTGCACATCCGTCCATTTTATGATCAAAATCTTCACTTTGAACCTTAGGCGAGAGGGGCACAACATCCGAATGCATACATCCTGTACAATGTCTGATAATCCCAAGATTGCTTGATTGACGGTTTGATTCTGATCGATTTGTTTCTATTCTAACCCATGTTCTGACATAATGGTCTGAGCTCAATACTGCTAGTGGTTCCATCGAACATTCGTTAGAACCTGCCACACTATAGATGAATCCATTGAGCAGCCGAATAGCAATCTCATGCGTAAAAGGAGATCGAGCTGAGAAACCCCCATATCTCCGCAATGCAATTTTGGGATAGACTCCACAGAGAACTGGCATATCGGTAGCTGTCACTGCGAGAAGACCTCCTTTGGGGTTGATTGACTGTATGGCAGAAGAGAGATATCGGGCTGGGGTCCCAAATGGGTCAATATCCACAAAATCGAACCGCTTCTCTCTAGACTCTGTCAACAGTAATACCTTGGCATCACCATGAATCACTTCTGCTCGATCACTAAAACCAAGAGTTTCGATGTTCCGCTGCGCCATTTCCACAGCTAATGGGTTAGCATCACACATTTTAGCATAGAAGTCACCCGGCGCCTCATTGAGATACCTCAGTGTCCGTACCCCCGAGCCTGTCAATGGTTCACACATCAGGTCAACTGAATGTTTCTCCATGTAGGCCGTCAAAAAGAGTATTGAGAGGTCTCTGTTAAGTTGCATTCTTGGGTTGTAAAATACAGGCAAGCTTGTGGTTGGTTGTTTCTTATCCCCACTGTAGTGGTCTACATCTGCGCTCAGGAATGTTGTCCTGCCTTCTGTGTACTCTTTCTCGACAGTCATTTGCTCATGCAAAAAACTTCAGAATCGCTAATAAGCAGATAGGCTTAACCACGAAGAATATCGCACATTCCGGAACTGCTAAGAAGGTTAAGTCGTGCGAAACATAGAGGCGATTGAATTTTGCCAACAAAGATCAAGATACAGACAAACAAGGGCGACATCATTGGAGAATTCTGGAATGATGACGCTATCAACACGGTCAAGAATTTCGTGACACTCGCACAGAGTGGATACTACGACGGTCTGACCTTTCACAGAGTCTTACCCGATTTCGTTATTCAAGGAGGTTGCCCTCAGGGGACAGGTACAGGTGGCCCCGGCTACAGAATACCCTGTGAAACCAGTGGATCAAGGCAGAAACACGAACCTGGTTCCTTTTCGATGGCGCACGCTGGTAGAGATACTGGAGGTAGTCAGTTCTTCATTGTTTTGACTAGAGAACAGACCAAACACCTTGATGGTAAACATACAGTATTCGGACAGACCATCGAAGGTATGGATGTAGTAAAGAGCATTCGTCAAGGTGACAGGATGCTTAAAGTTGAGGTCTTAGAAGTGGATCCTGTTATAGAAGCCAACGTGCTTCGGAAAATGTAGACTAGAACACACACATGGAAAGAACAAGCAGCTCAGCTGCCTGTTCTTTTAGCCATCTCTATTCTAGAGTATATTCTTCTCCTTCCCCAAGAATGACTACTTTGATGTCCGATTGAGACTCCACTTTTTCCTTGAAAACTGTTGGGTCGGCCCCTTTTAGGTGCATTGGGATGGCAATCTTTGGTTTGATTAACAATACCGCCTCAGCAGCCTCATTGACATCCATGGTGTAAGTGTCTCCACTCGGCACCAGCGCCACGTCTATATCAGCTTCAGCAAGTTTTTCCATCTCTGGAATCAAATCGGTGTCCCCAGCATGGTAAATTTTCTTATCCCCAATCTTTAGAATATACCCCACACCAAATCCTTTAGGGTGAAATGGTTTTCCAGGAGATCGGAAGCGTTTCACGTTATATGCTTCTGTTGCCCAGATTGTACCTTCGCTAGTCACCATCTTCATGAATTGTCCTGGACTCAGGTCCCACACTACCATTCCCTTTAGCTCCTTCTTAAGATTCTCAGGAGCAATAATAGGACTTCCTAATTTGCGGATTTTCTTAAGCAAATCTTTGTCACAATGGTCATCATGGCCATGAGTCACAAGAATAAGGTCTGCAGGCTGGAAATGGTCCTTCTTTAGACCAGTGCCTTTTGTTGACGGATCAATGTAGATATTCTGATCTGCAGTCTTAATCTGGAAACTCGCGTGTGCTAAGTATCGAATCGTAATTCCCAATATTGTCACCTACTTTCTGGATGACGAACCTGCGTATATGTCTTTCATACGATGAAACAGTTTATCGGGAAGACTTGTTTAAAAAAATGGAGAGGATTATTCAATGCCCCTGAGATTCGGAATAACAGCTCTTGAGTTTAAGGAAGTAGCCGGAAAAGTTGTCATTGATGGAATTCCTGACTTCTCACGATTAGATGTTGTTGACATAATTCGAGATGCTGTTTCTGATGATTATTCAGTCCTAGAGCTATCAATGGATGTAAAACACGTCGTCCCAGGCTCATTCACACCAGAAACAGTCAGTCGTTTAGTGGACCTGAAGGAAGAGCTAGGTCACTCCTACACTGTGCATCTTCCTTTTTGGTCAATAGAACTAGCTACTTTCAATGAACATGTGAGAATGGGTAGCGTTGACAGCACGATTGAGGCTATTGAGATTTCCAAACCTCTTGAACCCGAGGCTTATGTCTTGCACACAACAGGCGACCTTGCTGCTGATTTCTCAAGTTTGAATTACGGTGGTAATCTAGTTGGCCTGATTAGTACGCTGTTGGCTGGATACGCTGCGGCCAGTGTTGAAGATATAATCAGTAGGACTGAGATTAACCCTAGAGAATTAGCAATAGAAAATGTGGAGTTTCCCTTTGATATCATGAGGGATGTAATTGACGACTTAGACACGAGTGTCTGTTTTGATACTGCACATCTCCTGTCGAGAATGTCCGGCACAGAGTCAGTCATGGATTTCTATAAGGCCCACAAAGATCGAATCACAGAGGTTCACCTACAGGATGCCACTTACAAGGAATATGAAGCTGCAGTTGCACGTGAGGACCATATTGCTTTAGGTCACGGAATAATGGGTGATACAGTCCTTCGAGAGTTTCTTACGGCACTCATCAAAGACAAGTTTCACGGACCAATCATATTCGAGTTGACCAAGGATGAAGCGAGAGAGTCTCTAGATCTTGTCAGGAAGGTTGTTCCTGAAGCGCTCTGATCCTGACGCCTTAGACCTTACAAAAGTATGCAAAAACTAACACCCAGTCATAACGTTTTTATCCAGACCGCAAGTGCAAACTAACGCGCAGGGCCCGTGGCATAGACTGGTTATTGCGCCGCTCTGATAAGGCGGATGTCGCGTGTTCAAATCACGCCGGGCCCACCACTACTTCTGATATCTCTAGGACCTTAAATCTAGAAACACTCACTCAGTCATGGGTTGAGAGTATGAATCTAGTACTACTACAGTCTCCACTTCAAAACTTTGCGCAGATGATAGGAGCCTACCTTGCTGAGATATGGGACTTTCTGATATTTATCGGTCAGATTTCAGGGGTCATTGTAGTACTCGTCGGTGCTATACTCTGGTTCACTGACGTCAATCCAAAGAGGGGCAAAGGATTGATTTTAGGAGGAATTCTCCTCTCCATTGTGATTGAGTATTTTGTATTGTTTCCTCCAGGATTTGTGATAGTATAATTCACATCTTGCCCAAAGCAGTCCGTATTTCTTTTCTCAGTAGCTCAATACGGTCAGGTGCATTACAAACGCCAAATTGGTCGTGATAGTCACGATACTCCTCTGGGTCAAGAATACGGAGGACTGAATCTATTGCTTGGAGCTGCTCTTTCGTGAATTTTCTCACAAAGGACAATAATGCAGTGTCTGTCATGGTATGCTGTCGGATGGAATGAATTTAACCTCACCAAAATTCTAGGTGCTTATTAGAGTTGAACAGTACTTACAAGTGTAGAGCGCCACGGTCCCAATTCACGACTTCTAGTGTCTGTCGTTATCGCTTCCCGGCGGTGTGGCGCCTTCACTCTTTCTCGCGTAGACAATTACTCTTTAATGCTGGATACTTGCAGAAACTGATTGAGGCGACATCTGGTGAGCAAGAATCAGATTCCAATTGTGAGAAGCATAGAAGAGATAGAGGACAAGATGGCCCGCGAGCGTCTTGACGGACTTGTCAAAGAACCCCATGTGCTAGGAGTGATGCTATGGGGAAGTAGGGCCACAGGATTTGGTGCACCGACCACTGACTGGGATGCTCTTATTTACGTCACAGAGAAGTATTATGATAGTCTAGAATTGAAAGATACAATCTGGCTGGAGTTCGACGAGTCAGTTGAACCTCGAAAATTAGTGATCGACTTCTCTCCAATATCCGATGCTTGGTTCAGACAACAGATAGATTCACCTTTGGACATGGACCATTTTCCGTACGCTGAGGGCGTTGTGATTCATGATTCCACGGGAAAATTAGAGGAATGGAGAAGGAAACTCGCTAGATATCCCGATGAGGAGCACTTTGACCGTCTCAAAAACAAGTACTGCACGCTACTTGGAGCTCTAGGATATACCGATATCAATCAGCGACGCGGTTTCACATATGATTCCAAATTGAATGCATTCCGCTCAGTTGTAGCGGCAGTCAATCTATGGTTCACGATGCAGAAGTCATGGACCCCTCCTTTGAAGTGGTGGACGCCTCATGTGAAACAAATGGGTATGTCTGAAGGGACCTACAAACTGTTCTGTGATGCTCTAGATGATCCGAAATTCGAAACTGTACTTGAGATATTCAAGAATCTAAAACAGGAAATTCTCGACCAAGGTTATGAGTTTCCAAATGATTCAATGTCAACTTTCCTTGAAACAATCCATGTTAAGGGACGTCCAGCGCAGATTCGTCACACATACATCTAACGCTCAATCACTGTCTTGCCCATGAGAATAACTCTTGAGATGGACCCCTTGTCCTGGAGGACCGTAATATCCTTGAGTGGGTCCTTTCCTGGAGCAAGAACAAGCAGATCTGCGGATTTACCAACTTCAATAGTCCCTATTGTAGAATCGATATTCATCGAAATTGCAGCATTCTTTGTTCCAGCAATGATAGCAGTCATCTCAGATGCTCCTCCCAATTTAACCATCAGTTCCATCTCTTCAGCAGTTGACTTTCCATAAAGTGTGTAAGGCATCCCCGAATCAGTCCCAACGACTAGTTCTATCCCTGCCTTGACTGCATTTCTAACGCCTTCTTCGATGAGCGGGAATATCTCTTTCTCCTTACGCACCATGTACTCAGGAAGATCACCATCATCATGATGGAGTTGTGACTCGTAATAGGTCACAATCGTGGGCATGTACATGGTGTTATGCTTCTTCATTAACTCGAGGTTCTCCTTACTCAGTGGATGTCCATGTACAAGGACGTCAACTCCCGCCAGAATTGTATTTCTGATTCCCTCCTCACCATAGGCATGTGCATGCGACTTCAAGTGAACTTTACGTGCTTCATTTGCAGCCGCTTGAAGTTCATCCAAATCAAACTGTGAATTGAAGCTCTCCGTATGCTCAGATGATATTGCGCCGGTTGCAGCAAGTTTGATGTAGCGCGCACCACGACCAATCTCTTCTCGTACAGCCCGACGAACATTATCGGGACCGTCTGCCTCATTTGCGCCTCCAAGGGAGTCTCTTCCACCACTGATTGTTATCATTCTCCCACAAGGAAGAACGCGTGGACCATTCACAAGTCCTTTCTCAACTGCCTCTTTCACAGCAAATGGAACATTTCCTCTACCTGCTGCATCACCCGCAGTGGTGACACCATATTCAAGCAACTTCTCCACAAGCCGTGCTCCACGAATTGCTAGTAGTTCATCAGAGAACTTCCTGACTTCTGCGGGGTCAGTAGATCCGTCAAAGCACACATGGACATGGGGATCGATTATACCGGGCATCACAACACGGTCTGAGAAGTCTAGAACTTCGGTGTCTGGAGATGCATTTACATTCGGTCCAACCTCAGATATTTTGTCGTCTTTGATTAATATCGACACATTCTCGAGTGTTTCTCCATTACCGACAATCAGTGTTCCAGCCTTGAGTAGAAGATTGCTCATACTTTGCTCTCCACTCCTTATCTAGACAAACCCGCCTTTGAGTGTAGTGGGCTGTGCAATCATCACAGCTTGAGGCGGAAGAGATACTCTTCATCCTGTATCGAAAGTTTGCTCTCGACTACCTTTCCAGTTTTATGGATGAACCGAATCATTGGTTGGTTTTGAGGATGTACATAAGCAATAAAGGCCTCAACACCCTTGCTCTTTGCAATCCTCATGAGATGATTGAGGATGAATGTACCAATACCTTTGCCCTGATACTCATCCTGCACAAGCAGAGCGAATTCAGCCTCGTTTGTGCTCCTGTTCAGAAGATACCTACCAGCACCAATTATTCTCTCAGTTTCTCCCTCTACCCCAGACTTCACCACTGCTACTACACTGATGTCACTTGATTGGTCAACATTGTAGAAATCTTGTAGTGTCTGTCTACGTAGTGATTTTAGTGGAGTAAGGAAACGGAAGTAGATGCTCTCTTCACTCAAATCGTAGAATAGTTCCTTTATTCTATCACTGTCATCTGGTCTGATTAGTCTAAACTGGACTTCGATTGGCCCCTCTGCAGTCTTGAAGGTTTCCTGCATCTCGTACTCGGAGGCAAAGTACGTACCTTGAACAAGGAATGGGACTTGGTCCTCGAAGACGTAGTGCATCTTCTTTGCAGCCTCGAGTAAATCATTTCTAAATTTAGGATGAGCAATAGCGATGAGTGAGAGTACGCGTTCTCTGATTGTCTTTCCATGGAGTATTGCGAGTCCATACTCTGTGATGACGACATCTACGTCCCCGCGAGTGGTCACTACTCCTGCACCTTCGCTGAGACGTGGTACAATTCGGGAAACCGTGCCATCCATAGCGGTGGAGAGCAGGCAGATTACCGCCTTGCCTCCCTCAGATCTTTTTGCACCACGAATGAAGTCAACCTGTCCCCCTATACCACTGTAAAAGCTGTGCCCTATAGAGTCAGCACATACTTGTCCAGTGAGATCCACTTCAAGGGCTGAATTAATCGCTATCATCTTGTTGTTCTGTCCGATGACATACGGGTCATTCACATAAGCTGTATCATGAAAATGGAACATGGGATTATCATCAATATAGTCATAGAGTTTCTCAGAACCCATGGCAAAACTAGCAATCACCTTGCCACGGTGGAGCGTCTTCTTCTTATTAGTGACAACCCCTTTCTCAATAAGTGGAATGAGGCTATCGCTGAACATCTCGGTATGGATACCAAGGTCTTGCACCCCTGTTTCTAGCAGGTTATTGCAGACAGATTGAGGGAGAGCTCCTATACCAAGCTCGAGGGTCGATTCGTTCTCAACAAGTCTTGCTACATAACGACCAATCTTATCGATTGTATCATCTATCTCTGCTGGCTCAAGTTCTCTCAATGGCTCATTATAGGGAACCAAATAATCAATATCACGAACATCTATGAATGAGTCACCATGAGTGACTGGCATCCTCTCGTTCACTTGTGCAATGACAACATCTGCGCTTTCCGCTGCAGACTTTGTGATATCCACAGATATGCCCAATGAACTGTACCCATTGCGGTCCGGAGTGCTAATTTGAATCATTGCAACATCAAGAGGCATGATCCTGTGTCTGAAAAGATTCGGAATATCAGAGAGCATTATCGGGGTATAATCTGCTCGTCCTTCAGAAACCGCCTCACGTATATTTGAACTCACAAAGAATGTGTTGTGTCGAAACTGATTCTGGAATTTTGGGTCTGCGGATGGTGTGTCTCCGAGGGTAAGGAGATGTACGATCTCGTTGTCAGCCATTTGTCCAGCATGCTTTGCAAGTTCCTGGACAAGATGATACGGTACACCACAACCTGTTCCTAGGAAGATTCTCGCTCCGCGTTTAATCTTCTTGATTGCCTGTGATGCATCGACAACTTTACCTTTGTATTTCTGGGTCCATTCTGTCTTGCTCATTGTAAATTACCCCTTACTAACATGCCTTCCCGGAATAAGTTGTATTTAGGCATTTGCAAGTAGTCTATTTATTTAGGACAAGACGGAAGGCTTTTAGTGGGGTGGGTTCCGCTGGCCGCTTAATACCTGATAATTGTGACAGGTGAATTTCATCATGTCTAACGAAAAAATTGGTAATAGGAACCTTGTCATTCTCGGTGCGCTTATTGTACAGCTGTGTCTGGGTTCGATATATGCATGGTCCTTCTTTCAGACTGCTCTGAATGGAGGCAGTCCCCCTGTTGGGGTATATCTCTGGCCCTCTCTATACTCACAGTTACCTTTTGCAGCCGGTCTGGCTTCGTTCGCCTTATTCATGATATTTGCAGGAAGATGGCAGGATCGTATTGGCCCTAGAAAGGTTGCTACTGTTGGTGGTATCCTTTTGGGTGCAGGCTATATTCTCGCATTCTTTGTCGATCAAGTTGCAGGATCTGATGCACTCCTAGGTACAATCTACCTTGTCATCACCTATGGTATTATCGGTGGTGCTGGAATTGGTTTTGCCTATGTCTGTCCAATTGCTGCTCTTGTAAAGTGGTTCCCTGATAAGAAGGGTACAATCACAGGCATCGCAGTAGCTGGCTTTGGTGCTGGTGCCTTGGTCTTTGGATATGTTGAGCAATTCTTGCTTAACCTCTATAGCGTTCCATCCACAGCTAATATTGGACTGCCAATGCTAATCCTTGGTGTTGTCTATCTGATACTTGTTGTCTTTGGGTCACAACTCCTCACAAATCCTCCCGAGGGTTGGCTCCCAGCTGGTTACACGCCCCCTTCAACAATCGCTGATGGTGCGGGTACGGGTGTGATGCCTGGTCAAATGATTAGAACATCAACATTCTGGCTTCTCTGGCTGATGTTTGTGTTTGCCGCTACTGCTGGCCTGATGACACTGGGCAATGTCAAGACTGCAGCTCTAGCAATTGATGCCACAGCAGATGCTGTTGTAATAGTTGGCGTCATGAGCTTACTCAATGCTGCTGGACGAATTGTCTGGGGCGCAACTTCTGATAAATTGGGTCGAGAGAACACCATGATTCTGATGTTCATAATCCTTGCACTCGGTATGTTTGCCTTTGCTTGGATGTCTACAATCAGCATCAGCTGGCTTGCAGTGATGGGTATTGCATCCCTGATTGGTTTCTGCTTCGGTGGCAACTTTGCACTGTTCCCCTCAGCGACCGCAGACTTCTTTGGAAGTAAGAACGTTGGCAAGAACTATGGTGTGATGTTCACAGCATATGGTATCGCTGGAATCACTGGTGCGTTTGTAGCTGGTCCAATTGTTGACTTCTTTGGTTCATACTTTTGGGCATTCATCATCACTGGAATTCTGGCAATTATCGCAGTTCTATTCACGCTAATCTTGAGATCCAAGCGTAGTGCATAATCTATTTCGAGGTTGAGAATCATTTCTCGACCTCATTTCCCTCTTTTTCCTCAGATACCTGGTTAATCCAAACATCTTCGATAATGAGTGATTTTTCCATAAAATTATGTGATATTGGACAAGCTTCATATAGTCCATATTTTGCAAGTCGGCCATCGAATTGGCGATATTAGGTGACGTACTTGTCAGAAGAAAAGAAGATTACAGTTTATAGCCAAGAAGAAAGGCGTTTCGAACCCCCAAAGAGCTTCGTCGAGAAGGCTTATGTAAAGAGTCACAAGGAGCGAATGAAGATCTGGAAGGAGTCAGTCGAAAACCCTGACGGATTCTGGCTCAAAGCAGCTAAGGAACTTTGTTACTGGAAGAAAGAACCAACTAAAGGATTTGAGTGGGAAGACATCAAGAATATTCGATATTCTTGGTTCAAAGACGGTGTGACCAATATGGCTTACAACTGTCTTGACAAGCACATCGAGGCAGGCAAAGGTAACCAGATCGCTTTGATCTGGCAAGGCGAACCCCTTGAAGAGTCAAAGACTTACACCTTTAGTGAGCTCCTCAGTGAGGTCAACAAAGCAGCAAATGTCCTGAAGAACCTCGGTGTCAAGAAGGGCGATAGGATTACTATGTACCTCCCCATGATTCCCGAGCTTGCAATCATTATGCTTGCATGTGTCAGGATTGGTGCAGTACACAGCATTGTTTTCGGTGGTTTCAGTGCTGACTCGGTGAAGGACAGAATCATTGACTGTGAGGGTAAAGTGCTTGTTACAGCTGACGGTTACTACCGCTCTGGCAAGGTCATCCCTCAGAAAGCTGGTGCAGATACTGCTGTCGCAGATCTTCCAATAGTCGAGAAGGTTCTTGTTGTCAAGAGAGTGGGAATCGATGTTCCATGGACCGAGGGTCGAGACTTCTGGTACCATGAGGAATATGAGAAAGTCGATGACAAATGCGAGCCCGAGTGGGTAAATGCAGAGGACCCATTGTTCATTCTCTATACCTCCGGTTCAACAGGCAAACCAAAGGGCGTTCTTCACACAACTGGTGGATACATGGTCTATACGACACACACCTTCAAGTACATCTTTGACTATCACCCTGGTGATATCTATTGGTGCACAGCTGACATTGGATGGATAACTGGCCATTCTTACATTGTATACGGCCCCCTTTCAGCTGGTGCCACAACCCTGATGTTTGAGGGAACGCCACAATCAGAGGTTGAAAATATGGAGCGCTTTTGGCTTGAAGTTCAGAGGTGGAAAGTCAACCAGTTCTACACCGCTCCCACTGCAATCAGAGCAATCATGAGATTTGGTGACGATCCAGTCAAGAAATATGACCTGTCCAGTCTGAATTTACTCGGCACTGTGGGTGAGCCTATCAACCCAGAAGCTTGGATGTGGTATCACAGAGTTGTTGGTAAGGAGAAATGCCCGATTGTAGACACATATTGGCAGACGGAAACAGGAGGTGTTATTCTCACACCCCTACCTGGTGCAAATGCTACAATCCCGGGAAGCACAACCTTCCCATACTTTGGTTTAGAACCAATTATCGTTGCTGAAGACGGTGTTCCTGTTGGTGCAAACGAGGGTGGTTATCTGTGCTTCAAGAAGCCCTGGCCTGGCCTCATGAGGACAGTCTATGGTGACCACAAACGCTGGGTTGACACTTACTGGGTCCAGTTCAAGAACCCTGACACCGGTGAGCCAATGTACTACACTGGTGATGGTTCCCGCTTCAACGAAGATGGTTACTTCTTCGTGATGGGCCGCTTGGATGATGTCCTGAAGGTGTCAGGTCACAGGCTCGGTACTGCTGAGATCGAGTCCTCTCTGGTTAAGCATCCTGCTGTCGCCGAGTGTGCAGTCGTTGGATTCCCCCATGACATTAAGGGCGAATCGATCTACGTTTTTGTCACTCTAAAGATGGGTGTGGAGAAGTCTGATGCACTCAAGCTCGAGCTGAAGAACCACGTACGTACAGATGTAGGTCCAATCGCCACTCCTGAGAAGATTCAGTGGGCAGATGCATTACCAAAGACCCGCTCAGGCAAGATCATGCGCCGAATCCTGAAGCGTATTGCTGCTGGTCAGATCGACGACCTTGGAGATGTCACGACCTTAGCAGACCCAACAGTCGTTGAGACTCTGGTCAGAGAGCGCCTCTAGTAGTTATCATCTAAAGAGAGTGCCCGATAGGGCCTCTCTCTTCTTGTTTTTAGCGAATCAAAAAATAGTGTCATTTTTCCTTAGGGGCTACCCAAGTATCGCGATAAATCCACACCTCAGATATCGCATTCTTTTTCCCAACATCGGGTGGTAGTCTGCCCCTAAGAGTATGCTTGTATTTAATGAGATTAATTCCACAGCTCGTTACATCTCCATGCGACAGACTGATACCACCTTTGTAGCGTCCCGGTTTGAGGGAATAGAAATCCGTTACGTATTTGGGGACATAGAATCCAAGATGCTTTTTATCATACTCGGAAGCTCTTGCAATGAATCGAATTGGCACATTTTCAACCTCCTAGAAAGAATTGATGAATAGTTACTACTTTCTGATATCTGGTTTGCGATGCGACCAGTTCAAAGAATAATGAAACAGGATACTGAGAATCGCAGAAGAATCATTAGAGTCTAGCTAGGTAGCAAATCACTATCGCCCATAGCAACGGAATCACCTTGTTGTTCGAGAGTACGTAACAATTGGCGACCAAGTGTCATGACAACAATTGTTGCCGTTACTACCTTAATTGGTGTAATGAATCCTGCACCAATCCATAACAAGGCTAGATCTGCAGGGGTCATTGCATAATAAAACCACCACATCTGTCCTGGTACAAGAACAAAGACACGAAACAGGATATCCGTTTCTAAGGCGATTACACCACAGAAAACGAGCATGAGTAATTTGTATTGTTCACTTGTATTTGACCAAATACCCCGGGATGTTACTATGGAGTAAACAAGTATGAACCCGTATGCAACGAGAATGTCCCAAATTCCCCACAGTGGAAGCCCCCAAGAAACCGGATATATGAAATATCCAAAGAGCAAAGCTGTATAAATCCCGAAAACTGGTTTCCACCTACGTTGGTATACAAACCCTGCTACCGCGGCACCAAATGACAAACCAATCATGAATAGAAACTCAATAGAATCCCGGGGGATGATTGCATGTCCAAGAAAACTTCCTAACCCAACAGATATTGCTCCCAAGTAAGGCCCCAATAAAATCCCAACAATAGGGCTCAGAAGAAACGCCCAACTGTCCCAAACTCCTGAGGTGAATCCAAAAGCTGGAATGATGTCTAAAACCGTCGTCATGGCCGCGAAGATAGCCACAAATGCTACTGTCCTACTTGGGTTCGAACCTAATGGAAGCGCCATAGTTCTGCGTCATTTTACACGGCGCGATTTAAACCTCTTTGTCATACTATTGTCTAAATACCAACAAGTTGTATCACTTGGCATAGATGACAAGGAGCTTTGAATTAAAGTGGGTAAAGCGCGATTCGTATTTCCATTTCTCATAGAACACCCTTGTACGTGCCACTCCGGATGAAATATTATGTAGAACATGGCGTTACATATTGATACAACCGCGGTTCATGTGTAGACTAACGAATTCTCATGAGTTGTGGCCTCGGACATATATACCGATTTTTCCTTTATTTAGGCCACCAAAACCTGATTTCTACTAGGTAGAGAACCTATACGGGACGTAATCAGTCATAGGAACCTCTTTTCCAAGCATCTTCAAGCCCATCACAATCTGACCTCTATGATACGTGAAATGATTCACCATATGAAAGAACATCTCGTCAAACTCTAATACAACTCTCTTCCCAGCTCTCTCATCCGTAAACTTGTCAACAGTTCTTTCTTCGATTAAAATCTGCCACTTCTTCAGATAGTCTATTATGAATTGGTTGAGCTCATTCCGTGTCATACCCTGGAAATCAGGTTCTTGCGGTTCTTCGCTATGCCAATCATGAAACCATTCCCAGGCGTCCTCAGCTAGGTGGATATACCTTCCATGAATACTACCTACTCCATCAGCTAGAGACTGACTGAACTCCTCATCACTGAGAGTGTCAACAATCTTCCATATTGAGGCGTTAGCCCATTCCAAGTATCTAGCCATTCTCTCAAGCAGAATCATATAATGGAAGCTAGACCTACATCTTAAAGTAGGTAACTACCTACCGAGATTTGTATAAGTTGCCTTCCTTGAAGTTGGAGAGATTGCTTTGAAGGATAAAGTATGTATCGTCACAGGTAGTAACTCAGGCATAGGAAAGGAAACCGCAATATCTCTTGCAGAAATGGGTGCAACTATTGTCATGGTTGTCCGTGACAAAGAAAAGGGCGAAGTTGCCCGTTCAGATATCATCAAAGAGAGTGGGAATACAGCTGTAGATTTGATGATTTGCGATCTGTCGTCAATGGAATCAATAAGGGGTTTTGCTAAAGAATTCAAGAATAAGTACAATCGGTTAGACGTTCTCGTTAACAATGCGGGAGCTGTCCTCAATAAGAGACAGGTAACAGATGAAGGGTTTGAAGTAACCTTAGCAGTGAATTATCTTGCACCTTTCCTCCTCACACATGAACTATTGTCATTGCTGAAAGAAAGTGCTCCAGCCAGAGTTGTCAACCTCTCATCCGGCCTGCACAAATCTGCGAAGTTGAATCTGGATGATCTACAAAGTGAGTCATCTTACAAATCTAGGACAGTCTATAGCAGTGCGAAACTCATGGTCATCATGTATACGTATGAGATGGCTCGACGGTTGAAAGACACAGGTGTCTCAGTTAATGTTGTTCTTCCTGGTTTTGTTGCCACCAATCTAGGACGCAATTCTGGTAGTATGGTGTCTAGAATCATGTTTGGAATGATGAAACCTTTCCAGCTAAGTCCAAAGGAAGGTGCTGAAACATCCATCTATGTAGCATCTTCAGCTGATGTTGAAGGTGTGACTGGTAAGTGTTTTGAGAAGAAAGCAGAAACTGAAACTTCAGAAATCTCAAATGATGCTGAACTTCAGAAACAACTCTGGGATGCTACAATAACTCTACTAAAACTCTAAGCCCTGACCGAACGATTTCTTGAAATTCTCCGCCTTCTCATAAAATCCATATTTCTTCCAGGCTGCCATGGCCGCTCGATATGTATCCTTAGACATTTTGAGATACTTCTCATCTGCTAATCTTTTCCAAGCGTTCGATAACAGGTCCATAAGAGGAACCGACATCATAGCAAGCTCATAGTCGAATTTACTAGGGTTCTGCACTATAATTCTGTTCAAGTCAACAACCCTGTCAACAGTCCTCTTCAAATCATCTTCATCTAGAGTTCCTGCGATTAGAGATGCGTGATAACTCGCAGACATCGCATCATCCCGAATCACCTCACCAAAAGACAAGAACCACTCCTGCACATCGAGTGCAATGTTTACACCTTCTCTGAGAACCTTGGCACGAATATCGTCTTGTAGCAGTCTAGATGCAAGAGCTGTGAGTGATGTGTTTGTGTTGCACAGGTATGTGGCATAAGTAGTTGGCCGTGTAATTTGTGTAGCGTCAATGGTGTTAATGTCAAGAAGTTGCATAGCTGCGTATAGAATTCGAATCTCCACCTCGGGCATCTCCCCAGCTCTTGATAGAACGGGAGAGATTGAATTTGTCACAACAAAGAGTGAGAATCTAACGCGTGCCTTTGGCCACTCTTCTACCATGGTTTCGTAAATATCACCCAGGAACTCTATTGTCCGCTGCACATGATGGTCTCTAGCATCACCAGTTGATAGGAAATAATACTCTGCATGAGCGACACCAACGCTTTGAAAAACACTATCTAATGTGTAAGCGAAAAGGGGGATTTCTGCCATCATTAGACCCCTGAAATAATCGCGATAGAGCATGAGAACTTCTTCGAGGAAGCCTTTGCGTTCACCAATCGACAACACTGGTGACTCGGTCAAGGCTGTCAGTACTGCAATATAGTTCTGCAATTTCAGTGAAGCTGTGATTCCAATCTCAATTCCCTTTCCTTCTTTCTGTAACTCCCACATCAGTTCTTCATTTGTGACCCAGGTGATACTTCCAAGAATGCTAGATATCTGAGTCTTGTACAAGCCGAGTTCGTCTTTGAAACCATCATAGCTTGTAATGGAGTACAATTTATTGAAAATGTTGTTTCGTTCTTGAATAGCCTCAATGAATGAACAATATACTTCTGATTTTCCCTTGTAGAGTTTTATCAAGTTTTCAGAAAACTCAGAGTAGTCGACCACTCGAGCATCCAAGAAAAGAAAACCGAGCATGAGATGCTCCTCATCTTCGATGAACTCAAAATTGCTCATTGATTCCCTAAAGACACGAGCATAATCTGCAGGGATGACCTCTCCTGCTATAGATCCTACTAGTATCTTGGCAAAACTAGTGAATGGATGATCTTCAGGGAGCTTTGAGGCAATTATTCTTAATTCAGTCAGAGTTGGGGAAATTGCCTTTGTCATAGAGTGAGTTAGAGCGCCCATCTTGATACTGAATATTCCCGCTACCGCTCCCTCATTACACATAGCAATTGCACAGGCTTTATCGAACTCACCTCTCATTGCATGCGTCAATGCATCACTCAATGAACCTTCGGATTCTTCCTTGAAAAGATTCCATCTCTTCTCTGACTCAGTCTTGGCTAAGAGGTCATCGACTTCCTGAATCACCTTGACAAATCGATTATCATTTTTTAATACTTCATGAATCGGGTCCCATATGTTAGAGAGGGCTTCAGGAAATGAGGTTTCAATGTGGGCTCTGACATATGGGACAAGAATCCGCTCAATGACTCTTATTTGCGCATCATTGACAATACCATCTGCAAACTGAATCTCCGATTCATCTATTTTCTCTGCAATCACACGAAGGAGACTATCCATGTAGTCCTCTGCCTTGCTCACTAGGGCAACAACTGTGTATCCCTTGTTGGTTTCTGTGACAATCAAAGTATTGTCCTTAAACGCCAGTCGTTTGACTTCACCACCACCCATTATATCACTCAGTGCTTTTGTGGCTTCAATCAATGGTCCAAGTACGAGTTCTCCCTCGGCCTCTATTGAGCTCTTAAACTTGATAGGCACACCACCTTGAGTCAGAACACCTATCAGTCTAATCATGCTAGAATCACTACCTAGGAAAGTAACCTGATTTCTATAACATCGTGAAAAAAAAAGCCTTCTTGATACAGAGTGTCTTCCCATTACCTAGTAATTTGAGATAAATTCAGGATTCTCAAATATCACATTCATTGTTGAACTGAGCAAAATGAATGAAAGAAGGACCTTTGAAAGGTCCTTCAGCCCAAGTAAACTAACTGCTTATACCCAGTATTGTTGCAAGAAGCCATGCACATAACATTGCATTGATCATAGCTCCAAGCCATCGATTGCCAGTCACACGATATGCAAACATGGTTATCACTGTGCAAATAGCAAACCAGGGTGCAAATGCATAGAAGAACAACCAAGAGTATCCAATCGTAGATGGAACAAGAGGCGCACCAACTAGAAAACCTCCCACAAACTCGAATATTATCAGGATGAGATATGGGATAGTCTTGATGAACACTGATTTCACTGTCCAATCCAACTGAACCCTTATCCACGTCCCTGAGCTTTCAGGCAACATGATACCTGTCAGCCAAGCGCCTTCAATCAAGTAGTAAAACAGGAAAGCAACAAAGTAGAACGGAACCAATCCTGCTTGTGCAAATGTGAGATCATGGAGTCCCGGAAGGAAACATCTTAGATCCAATACCAGTCCAAAATCAACAAAAAGCGTTAGCAAATAAAGCCAGCCAAACACAATGAGGGTCAAAACCAGAGTCTTCAAGAGTCCTACGACTGGTTTCTGATGATTTACTCCAAGTAATCCTCGCAATGAGGAAGTTGATGAACTACTTTTGCCGCGTAAGCGTAGAATTACAAAGAGAACTACTAAGGCAACGAGTCCACTTCCAATCATCCATGAAATTACGGGTATTCCATAGAATGCTGGGAATGGGATTCTATACGATAGCAAGAGTCCAATAAAGAGGAAAGGGAAAAAGGTGATTGCACCAATCAATCCATACACAACACCATATCGATAGAATGACTTAGTGGTGGCTGGTTCATCGGTTGGGATGCCTTTTAGGTCTGAGAAGAGAGGAGTGTCAAGTAGAATTGCCATTAGAGGAAATATCGTAAGTAAAGCACCAATCAATCCAAAGAATCCACCCACTAACCACATAGGATAGAGAAGACTCGTACTGACTATCCAATGCTCGTCCTCAATTCCTCCTTTCAGACTGTTCTTCATCCATTCTACACTTTCACTTACAATGACTGGGTCAATAGTTTCAAAGAGATGATTTGTTGATGGAAACACAGCCCGTCTTGCAGTGTTGTTAGCAAAATCACCATACGTTGTTTCCGCTGCTACCCCCGTCACATTGAACCATGAATCTAGCAAGGCGAGATTGTGAGGATAACTAGATAGAGAATCGAAGTTTCCGGTAGCTAGGAGGGTGTTTGGGATATATGACATATTATCTCGAAAACCAGAACCGACTAGAACTAGGGCTCGCACATAGACACTAGATTCATTCAAAGCGGCCCATGCGATTCCTCCTCCCATGCTGTGACCGATTAAGCCAACCTGAGTGCTATCAACATAATCTAGTGCGGCGATATAGTCCAATGCAGCTGTTCCACTACCTGTTCCGTTTTCTGAGTTTCCGTGACCATTAGCATCAATTGTCAGAACTACAAATCCTCTTCTAGCTAGTTCTATTCCAAAAGCCATTACCCACTCCTTGTTCTGTTGTGAACCATGGATCACTACGACTCCTGGTAATGGACTCGTATCTGTTGCATAGTTGGGTTTCTGAAGTGTACTATGAATCATAGATCCGTCAGCTGCTAGAAAATCAACTTCTGTAACAGCAATAGAACCGAATCCACTCTGCACACTTGCAGCTATTGCTGTCCCTGACAACATGATAACGATGCCAAGAACAAGTACTAAGTATCTGCGCCTAAAGTTCAAGTCTACGTCCACCTTGCATACGTAAACTTAGTTGCGATAAATCCGGTCTTTTATTTCAACCGACTAGTGAGTCGCAATCCATATCACATATTACTATTGAGCAAAACCAGTGGTGTGTAATCGCTGAACTACGTTCCAACTAAATCTGATCCTCCAATCCAAAGGTTGGAAAAATAAGGCTCTTCACTTTCTCAATAGTGTCATCCACAGCTCGACGAATCTTTGGATACTGATCACTAGGCATCCTGAATGGTCTGCTTGTCCATCCGCCTCTCTTCACCTGAAATCCGTGTTTGTGACATAATTCTATCCATTCGGCAGGGATAGTCGGTGGTAATGCAATATCTGCGATGTCTGCTAGTAGGATGGTCCAGATCTTTGCAGCAGCTACGGCGTTGTACCCACCGCCTCCAGTCACAACGAGTTTTCTGGTTCCAAGGTGAACAAGTTGACGAACGGTCTTCGAAATTCGCTGATAGGTGTCATACGTCAACATCAAATCGGTCAGTGGGTCATTCATGTAGCCATCTGCTCCGACCTCCCAAAACACGAAATCTGGTTTGTAGGCCAACCAGATTGGCACCACCACATCCTCAAAGGCTCTCCACCATTCAACATCATCTGTGAGAGGGGGTAGAGGAATATTGACTGAGTAGCCTTTTCCTTCACCAATCCCGACCTCTTCCACTCTACCTGTTCCGGGGAAGAACCCCATGCTCAGCTCGTGAAGTGAAATCGTCAGGACACTGGGATCGTCATAGAAAGCATGTTGAACACCATCGCCGTGATGGGCATCGGTATCGAGATAGAGAACTTTCTTTCCCGGATATTTCTGTTGGAACTTCTTTATCGCGACTACACAATCATTGTAATAACAGAATCCTGCAGCCTGACTCTCAAGTGCATGATGGAGCCCTCCAAAGAACGATACGGCATCTTCGAACGTACCATCAGCCACTCCCATTACCGCATCTATGGTGCCACCAACAATATAGCTGGCATATTTGTCCACACCTGGGAAAATCGGGCATTCATTAGTGTCCAATCCAAAACGAGACGCGAATGCGCTACCCATATTTCCAAAGAGTTCCAGTGTTTCTATATATGATGGGTCATGGAACAAGAGAAGTTCTTCGCGTGTAGCAAGACGCATAGGTTGGACTGATATTCGAGGACTATTGAGTAATCCTGACATCACCGGAAGGTTCCAAGTGACCTCCAATCGTGCCCGATTCCAGTATGGATTAGGTTCTGCCCTCATTCTGTCTAACTCATCAATCCCATCTAGCTTAAGGATTGCTTCGGGGTCGAACAGGGCAGTCAATTCTGACAACGGATATCCTCCAGATTTTGAATCGGACTCGGAAGTTTGGTTCTATTCTGCTCTTATGTTTGATGGCGACGAACTTAGTTAGTTGCTTCGAAAGCCTCATTATTCCCAAATATGCTTGTAGATATGCCATGTCGAAATATAATTTGCTCAAAGAAACTTTTCTTGGCAATTTGGGTGACCAGATTCCAATTTCTTTGTGGAAACATCATCCTGAATTAGACCGAACTCCAGAAGATCTTGCAAAAGCTGAGATTGCCTTTCACAAACTACTGGATCATGATTTGCTGAAGATATCCTTCTTTGGGCATTTTCCTTGCATAGATTTTGGCTGTACTGCTGTCTATGATGGTGCTACAAGCGGCTCGACAACTCTTACCAATGCGGCAATTAATGATGTTAGTGACTGGGAAACTCTAGAACCAGTTGATGTGAATGCGGGTGAGCTTGGAAATCAGATTCGTGCGGTGAAGCTAATTCAAGAATACGCAGATGGCGTAGTACCAACAATGGCGACAGTTTTCGACCCTTCAATGGTTGCGGACAAAATCTCTGATAAGAATTTCAACAAATATGCAGATGAGAACCCTGAGATATTGAAAGGTGCGCTGGATATCATCACAAATGTCATGATTGATTTTGCGAGGGCAACCATTGACGCTGGAGCGGATGGAATCTTCTTGGCATCCCAGCACTCTACTACATCCTCTGTGACGGATAAACAATACAAAGAGTTCGTGTATCCGTATGACCTCAAGTTCATCTCTCGAATCAGAGGGAAAGCGAAGTTCATTATCCTCCATTTACACGCACGTGAGGAGAATGAAGAAATCAGGTTTGATAAGATAGCGAGGACGCCTGGAGTGGATGGTGTCAATTGGGAGGACCAAACTTCTGCGCTCTCATTGAAACAAGGAAAGAAGCGATTCAGAGGAGCTGCTCTTGGTGGAATTGATCATAATGGAGTCTTTAGGACCGAAAGTCCAGAAGAGGCTCAGAAACAGGTTCTTAGTGCGATAGATGAATCAGGTCCAGAGCGTCTGATCATTGCTCCAGGATGTGTCATAACAGTTGACACTCCACAAGAGAACATAGTAGCAGTAAAGGATGCTGTTCGCGCACTCAACCCATATGACTATGAGTAGGAGGACAACCAATGACCAAGAATGCTGAAGTGGTTCGTGTTCTCAAGGAGATAGGCCTACTTCTAGAGATTGAAGGTAAGGACCGTTTCAAACCTCTTGCATATTATCGTGGTATGAGGTCAATAACATCTCTAGGAGAAGACATTGAATCCATAGCAAAACGAGATGCTCTCACAGATATCCCCGGTATTGGAAAGGGCCTCTCAGAGGTCATTACAAGTTATCTTGAAACTGGCGAGGTAGAGCTTCTCACAGAACTGAGAACACGTGTTCCAGTGAAAGCTCTGGAGCTCGACGCTATTTCCGGAGTGGGTCCCAAGACTATCAAACTCGTGTACGAAAAATTGGGTGTGACAGATCTTGAGTCTCTCGAGAAGGCTGCCAATGGGGGAAAGCTCTCAAGTCTACAGGGTCTTGGTGAAAAAACCCAGGTTCAAATCATTGAGGGGATTCAAGTTGTACGTGCTGGACTAGAGAGAACTCTCCTTGCAGATGCAATCTTTACTGCTGAGAAGATTGAGAACGAACTTCGTAAACTGAATAATATAAAGCAGTTCATCACTGCTGGGTCCACGCGTCGCCGAAGAGAAACTATTGGTGACCTTGATTTTTTGGTGGATGCTAGCAATCCTGAAACCGTAATGGACACTTTTGTCCATTTAGAAGGGGTTGCAACAATCCTTGCTCAAGGACCAACAAAGTCGTCAATACGACTTGACACTGGCCTTCAGGTGGACCTTAGAGTTCTCCCAAGTGAAAGCTTTGGTGCAGGTTTCCAGTATTTCACAGGGAGTGTGGACCATAATGTCAAGTTACGCTCGATTGCCCAAAAGATGGGATTCCGTCTAAACGAGTATGGTCTGTATAAAGACAAGCAGAAAGTTGCTGGCGAGGATGAAGAGGGAATCTACAAAGCACTAGGGCTTCAATGGGTGCCTCCAGAGTTGAGAGAAGACACGGGAGAGATAGAGGCAGCTCAAAAAGGTGTGCTTCCTAAATTAGTGACATTGAATGACATTCGTGGGGATCTGCATAGCCACACAGACCAGTCTGACGGTAAGAACACGATTGAAGAGATGCTTGACGCAGCCCAAGCGATTGGGTACAAGTATTACTGTGTTTCCGACCACACCCAGAGCTTGACCATTGCTAATGGTATGGATGAAACCCGTCTCCTGAAGCGGATTGAAGAGATTGACAAGCTCAATGCATCAGGTCGGTGGAAGATGAAGATACTGAAGGGGGCAGAGGTGGACATTCTGGCTGATGGTGGACTTGATATTGAAGATACTGTTCTATCACAGCTCGATATTGTTACGGGGTCTATACACAGCAGGATGAAGGACAAAAAAGAGGTCATGACGGAGCGAGTCTGTCACGCTCTTGAGAACAAGTATATTCATATCCTAGGACATCCAACAGGCCGCTTGATTGGTAAGCGGTCTGAATTTGAGATTGACTTGGAGCAAGTGTTTGAGACCGCACAGAAGCACAATGTGGTGATGGAACTAAATGCTCATCCACAGAGACTGGATCTCAATGCGGGTAACCTGAGAGCAGCAACAAAGCGCGGTCTAAAGATTGCAGTCAATACAGATGCACATCGAATCTCAGAGCTTGACAATATGCGATTTGGCATATTTCAGGCACGGAGAGGATGGTTGACTCCTGATGATGTAATCAATACATATCCGTTGAACAAGTTGATGAAGGTCCTCAAGAAATAGAGCCAGTCCATTTGGCTTTTAGAGCTCTCTCTCATGATGGTAACAATATGTGACTTCTTCCTGTGACCCTCACACGTGGCTTCGCTATATATACTAAATCTGAGCAGTAT
>CAZPWM010000010.1:0-54586 GCA_964590575.1 uncultured archaeon | reverse complement strand
TCTAATGATGTGATGTATTCAAATGCATTCCGCTTATATTGAAAGATGTCAGGTAAATGTTAGTAGAGTAGACGGAGAACCACTATCTTGAACGATTCCTCTAAGGACGAGATTGCAAAAATTGAGATGGAAATCAAGGATCTTGACCTAGACTATATGCGTGGATTAGTGTCAGAAGAAGAGTACAATAGAAAGATGACTGACCTGAGGCAGCAATTGGAATATGCAGGAGGGTCAACTCAGGCGCTATCAGCGGTTCAAAGAATCCAGCCCTCGGAATTACAAGCTACTAAACTTCAGCCGCCGCTAATCGAGAGAAAAGCTACAGTCGATCCCGTCACAGCAGTGAAGAGAACTGTAGAGGGAATGAGAAGACTTGCCTTGGAGAGAATCGCACAAGAGGCAGGTGTATCCATAATGAATGTTACCAAGATTCTCAATGATCTTATTGATGGCAGGGAATTATCTGGAAGAATCGACCATGACAGAGGTGACTTCATCCTTGGAACCGGGAGTGGACCCCCACCAAAAACTATTGCAGTATGTCCATTTTGTAGGAATGATCTCAAGCGAATCGCTGTCAAGGGGGAAACCGTGACATGCACTATGTGCAGAGAATCGTTCATTATATCGTGATATATTCTAGGTGAGAGTAAATGGACTTCTTTCAGGCATGTCTGAAAGCAGATAATCGACAGGCTGTAAATGGTATCAAGAAGATGATTCCTTCTGCGCGACCATCTGCTATTTGGGCAGTCCTTATGCATGGCGCGGCATGGCATGAACAGCGAACATATGATACACCACATTCGACAATCTTGGTTAATTCAATTCATGGAATGATTAAGGACTTAGGTAGTCATTCCGGACTTGCCCCTGGTACTTCATCAGAGCTGGCTAGAATCCCGCTTGAAAATGATCGGAAGACGGAACTACAAGAGCTATTGATTGAACGCTTAGCACTTCATTTGGCAGATATTGATCATTGGAATCTAGAGAAAGGTCCAAGTTACAACGTCGGGAGGAGTATAGATTCCCCCGATAACGCAGTTCGAAAGCTAGAAAGTACCATACGACAAAAGAGTCTGGTCGGATCTTGGGAAGCATCAGTTATCCTAGCATCAAAAGAGGACCCTGTTAGGTTAAGGCGCGTTATTACGTCGCTTGCAGCAGAAGATCCTGATAGATTAGGACATGCATTCATCCTGCCTGTTTCCCTCATCACTGAATTACCAGGAGCTGAGTATACTAGACCACAGATTGTGTCTTTGTGGCACCTCATGGAATATCTTGTACGGAAAGTTCCCTCAAAAGCACCAGATGGTTTCACTCACGATGATAACCTATCAAAACTAGCGAAACCAACTGATCTGACCATTTATCGAAACATCTTCATTAACTCTGTCGCGAATTATGGAATTCTTGGACACAATACAATCTTTGCACAGAGAATTGTAGACGCTAACCAAAGGGGCCTTGTTACAAAAGAGATGACTCGTTGGCTTATTGACAGGTTGGAACAGAACATTGGTGGCAAAATGGCATCTGAGAATGAGCTGGTCTTTGATAAGATTCTGAAGAGAGATTCCGAGGCGGACTGGAGTCAGCATCCGGAGATAATTAGGCTCCCTCACACAAAGGACATTCAAGAATGGGTCAGCACGAGTGATGTTTCTGAAATGTGGAATGCAATGACTCATGAAAAGTCAAGTGAGTTTGAAAACAAAATTGCTGACTTTGATGGCGAGTGGTCACTCGTTCGGTGTTGTCAATACATTATGGCGACGCTTCTAAGCGAACCACGGGCTTCTCATGTGATGATATTCACCCATGCAGCATGGAACCTTGTAGATTATGGTCTGATACCTAGTGATTTAGTTACGCTTCAGGTTCACAGAATGCTTCGAAAGCATCTGAGTGAGTGGTGATTACACACTCATTTCATTTTATGAAAATAGAATGAGAAGGATAGACCCTCTCATAAGTTACTTTTCATCCCCCTTTCGGTAGGACTCAGCAAGTAGGTCAGGAATATATCGAACTTTCATCTCAGTATCTTTCATCATATCGTTGAGTTGGATTGTACAGAAGGGACATTCTGTAGTCACCATATCCGCACCTGTTGCTTCAATGTATTCCTTCCTTGTCAAGGCAATTTTCATAGATAACTCACGTTGGCCTGCACGAAGTCCACCACCTGCACCACAACAACGGTTCTTGTAGGGGTCATCGATGTATTCAACACCAGGAATCATCTTAAGCAGTTCTATTGGTTGATCAATAACACCCTGGCCTCTGCCAAGGTGGCATGGTTCATGATATGTGATTTTCAGCTTGATCTCGCCTTTTGGTGGAACTATATTTTCCTTACCAATGACATCCAATAGATACTCAGCCAAGTCATAGACCTTGAATTTGGGAGGTGTGCCACGTTCTTCCTCGATGAGAGGATAATGGTCTTCTCTAAGTGTCTTACCGCAACCAGCACATGCAACGACCACTGTATCAAAGTTGTACTTCTCCATGGCGGTTTCAAAGATTTCAGTTACCCTTCTTGCAGCTGCGTATGCGGTATTCAAATCTCCAGTTCGGAAGGCCGGACTTGCACAACACCATTGTTCCTTCGGAACGACTACATCGATATTATTGCGGTTTAAGACATCAATCAATGCCTTACCAGTGCTCTGCATCCGATAGTCAATGAGGCATCCTGTGAAGAAGGCAACTCGACCCCGGGGTTTGTCCACAAAGAACTCCTCTGTTTCAAGCTCAGACAGAAGTGGAGTGTCCTTCTCGGGAACAGCACGACCTGTAGTATTTACTGAATCAATGAAACCTTGTTGACCTTCAGCTAGTGGGTATCCTGCTTCGACCGCCTTTGCCCGCAGAAGTTCGACTGCAAGAGAAGGAATCTTGATTTTCTTGGGACATATGTCCTCGCACATCTTGCAGGTTGTGCAACTGTAGATTGCTTCATTCATTGCCATTGCAACACGGTCCTCGACATCTCGTGGATCGAGTTCCAGTCTGGCAAGCTGTCGGATGATCATAGGACCTGGATAGTCCCAAGTTTCATGTACAATGGGACAGTTCGACAGGCATGCATTACATTCGATGCATTTTCTGATTTCTCTGAGTTTCTCAATCTCCTCTGCATGGATGATTTCTGGATGCTGTGGTTGTTTGTCACGTGCAACATATGGACGAATTCGCCTGATGCGATAGGTCGTCTGGGCCATATCAGTGACTAAATCCTTGATGACTGGCATCTTATCTAGTGGTTCGAGAAAGAGGGCCTCTTCTGGATTTACTTTGGTTCGGCATGCAATTCGAGCGATTTTGTTGACCTTTACAGCACACGCGCCACACTGGCCGCCTCTGCACTCCCAACGGAACGCTAGACTTGAATCGAACTTGTCCTGAATATAGAGCAACGCATCCAGAACAGTCATTCCAGGTTCATATTCGACATCGAACTCTTGGAAGTATGGTGCGTCATCATTGTCTGGATTATATCGCTGCACGCTTGTTTTGAATGTCTTTGCCATCTTTTTGCCTCCTTATGGTGGAGTGATCTTGGTAATCACAAGTTCTTCCTTTCGCAGCTCCATCTTGCCGTCCTTACCTTTGCGGATGACGATATTGTAATAGCCCTTATCATTGGGGTCAGCATCAACACGGTAGTGAGCGCCTCTACTTCCCTTTCGCATCACCGCAGCTTCAGCGACCATTCTGGCTGTTGTGATCATGTGCACAAATTCTATTGCTTGGTGCCAGCCGGGATTGAAGCGTTTCACAGGAACATCAACTTTGATTTTAGGCACCACTTCTTTCTCTATTCGTCTGAGTTCTTTGACTGCATATTGCATCTCATCTTCTTTTCTGAAGATCTGGACCTTTGCCCACATAAGTTCGGTGAGCTCTTCACGAGCGTCTGCAGGAGAAACACCTTCCTTACGGTTGAGCATCGCTTCAAGTCTTTCAAACTCAGCCTTGATCTCCTCACGGTCCACACCCAGATGACTGGTTTCTTTAGCGTATTCTGCAGCTTTTTCGCCAGAGAGAGCGCCATATACTTGAGTGTCTGCAAGTGCGTTTCCACCAAGTCTGTTCCCACCATGGACACCTCCTGTGCATTCACCTGAAGCATAGAGTCCAGGAATATTGGTACCCGAGTTCTCGTCGATTTTAATGCCACCCATGAAATGATGGGCAGTGGGTGAAACTTGCATAGGTTCCTCGCGGATATCAACACCGGCATCCCCGAACTGCTCAATCATGCTCTCCAATCTAAATTCGATGATTGAACGGGGAAGGTGTGCGATACTTAGATAGACCCCTCCATCAGGAGAACCTCTTCCTTCTTTGACCTCTGTCATGATTGACCGTGCAACCTGGTCACGTCCAGCAAGCTCCATGACTTCTGGATAGTATCGGTTCATGAACCGCTCGCCTTTGTTGTTCAGAAGAATACCTCCCTCACCGCGAACAGCTTCTGTGACCAAGCGACCCTTGGCAGATTCAGGTTTGACCATTCCTGTAGGATGGAACTGAATCATTTCCATGTCAATCATCTCACAGCCAGCTTCATAGGCCATTCCATACCCATCGCCAACATCCAACTGTGCGTTACTGGTAACACTATAGATTCGACCAGCACCACCAGTGGCCATGACAACAGATTTTGCTCGGAAAACGAGATAGTCACCATATTTGAGGTCTACAGCACAGACACCAGAGATCTTACCATCTGTTGTCAAGAGTCTGGTGGCAAACACTTCGTCAAACACCCGCACGGATGACTTACGAATCGCCTCTGTAAGAGTGACCATTATCTCAGAACCTGTTCTGTCAGAAGCGTAGGCAGTTCTACGCCAGCTCTGTTTACCGAACGGTCGCTGTGCAATTTTACCCTCAGGGGTCCTATCGAAGACAGCACCCATGTCCTCCAGATCAAAGATTCTCTGCGGGGCATCTCTCACTAAAATCTCTGCAAGGTTCTGATTGTTCAGGTAGTTGCCACCAGTAATTGTGTCCTTGAAGTGGGTTTCAGGGTCATCATCTGGGTCTACATTACCCAGAGATACATTATAACCGCCCTCAGCCATGGCTGTATGAGCCTTACCGAGCAGCTCTTTGCTTAGCATGATAACGTCCAAGTTGTGATTTGATGCCTCAATTGCTGCACGACAGCCAGCGCCGCCAGCACCAACAACAAGAACGTCGCACATGATTGTCTTGTAGTCCAACTACAGTCCTCCAATGGAGAGCTCTCTCCGTGGTTAAGCCGTCGGGACTTACGCTGCTCTTTAAGAGTTACTATTGAAACGAAAAGGAAAGAGAGAGGCAGACCAAGGTCTGCCAGCTAATAGAATCACTCTTTGACTCCGATTTTTGCATAGACATCTGCCTTTCGACTGGCGACTAATTTGTCCATGTCATCATGCATGCTATTACCATGGGAGTCCATCGTGACAAGTAGGGGTCCAAACTCTTCAGCGGTGATTACCCAGAGTGCCTCAGGCATGCCAAGATCTTGCCATTCGTAACTTCTTACTTCTTTGAGGCCTTTCGCCGCTAGAGCACCGCAACCACCTGTGTAACTGCAGTAGACTGCTCCAACTTCTTTGAGCGCATCAAGGGTCTTCTTTCCCATTCCACCCTTGCCTACAATGATTCGAGCCTTGTACTTTCGGAGAAATTCGTCTTCGAACATCTCCAATCGGCCGCTTGTTGTGGGACCAGCTGAAACAATGACCCACTTACCATCCTTTTGCCAAGCTACGGGACCAACATGATAGACTACACTACCTTCAAAGTCCACAGGAGGTTTTTCGCCCTTCTCAAACATGTGGAGAGCTCGTTCATGTGCCTCATCACGTGCAGTATAGACATGCTCGCCAGTGACATATATCACATCACCAACCTTCAGTTTTCGAGCGTCTTCTTCTGAAATCGGGGTTGTGTAATGATATTCTACCATCTTAGTTACCCTCCATCGGATGTGTCAAGTATGTGACCTTCAGGTCTTTCGTGATTATTGCTGTACTTTGTCGCGCAGCCCAACATTGTACAGCTACACCTACCGGCAGGCTGGCGGGATGACGCATTGCGTAATCGACCTTCACACCGAGAACCGTGGTCTTTCCACCAAGGCCCATGGGTCCAATCCCAGTAGAATTGATGGCATCCATGAGCTCCTCTTCTATCTTGGCAACTTCTGGCTCCGGGTGTTTGTCGTTGAGAGGCCGCAGGAGTTGTTGTTTAGCAATCTTGATTGCAATATCTGATCCACCACCGATACCTACACCGATGATGTTGGGCGAACATGCTTTACCCATATAGGACAAAGCATTGTCTACTACAAGTTTCTTCACACCTGTTAAACCAACGCCAGGCTTGAGCATTCCCACAATACAGGCGTTTTCACTACCTCCACCTTTTGGAAATACAGTGATTTGTACAGAGTCACCATCTACAATCTCCCAGTTTATCCATGGAATCTTCACACCGGTGTTATCACCAGAGTTTCCTCCAACGATGGGATTGACTGCATTTGGTCTGATTGGAACCTCTTTGGTTGCCTTTCGGCTAGCTTGTGTGAGGGCTTCTTTGATATCACCCATGAACGGGAATTTAGCACCCGCTTTGACATAGAAAATCATGATTCCTGTATCTTGACACATTGGAACGCCTGTTTCAGCTATGTCTAGGTTTGTCAGAATAGCAGAGAGCTGGGTCTTTGCTGTTTCATCTGTTTCATTCTTAAAAGCAGCCTCAAGAGCTGCTTTAATGTCCGGAGGTAATTCAGTGACTGCTTTCTTCAACAAACGAAAGGTAGTATCATGAATTACTTGGTACGGGTCTTCCATTCGATCAGCTTCTGAACTGTGAATATGTGAGGTCCGCAGATACGTCCCAACACATAGAGCGCGAAAATCAATGGGTTCCTAATCTGTGTTACTATCAAGACCAAAGGCTATGACTATATACGAGCGTTTGCAGATTGAAAGATAGGAATGTGATGATTAATGGTTCTTGACCTTTCTTTTGCATCCATTGTGTCATTTGTTACCATCCTATCTCTTCTCTTAATCTATTCATTTCTGGATATCCGTGATAGAAAAGTAATGAACGAGGTTGTTGTTGAAGGGGGCGTTGTTGGTTGTATTGTTTTGATTCTTACCAGCCACTTTGCTTCCAACTTGGTTTTGCATCTGACCGCTCTGTTGTTAGTTATGCCATTATCATACATTCTGTTTAGATTTGGTTCAATTGGAGGGGCTGATGCCAAAGTCCTATTTGTTGTGGCGCTTATCAGTCCAGGAATTGAATTAGGAATTTGGAACCAGCCAATCTTGGAAGCCATCATTGGCCTGGGGGGAGAATTAATTGTTATGCTTCTAGGAGGCTATCTATATTGGAGAATCAAAAGGAATAGTGAGAATGTAACACCACCACTGTTGCCTTTTCTCCTAGTGGGGTTTCTGGCAATTCAAGTATTGGCATTGTTCTAGGTATTATTTGAGAATAAAATGATGCTAGAATTGACCCTTGAAGACAAGAATTCTCGTGATTCTCACAATCAAGAATCAGAGTGTTGCTATAATCTCAGGGGGAATCGAGAAAGCATACATCAGAGTCCACAGCACGACCCAAAGCATCAGGTAAGATACGAGAGAGTTTGTGATCATCTTCTGTGTTCCACCAAGGGTAACCAAGTCAATTTCTAATAGGTAACGAATGGCAAAGAGAGATAGAATATAGACAAGAAAACCGAAGATGACTCCTCGAGTCCCAGCAAAGAATGGTCCAGCAAGACCACAGACCAAAGCGCTGATTAAAGCAAAGAAAATCTTCACATAGTATTGTTGGTCATTGGGAGAGTTATCCCATTTTCCGAACATACGATTGAAGAGGTTCTTTAACGGAGTGAGATTCATTTCCAATCACTGCCTGATTATGGCTGGTTCAATCGACGAGGTTATAATCATGTCGGTTTGAATGCTAGGTGAGATGATATGAAGGACTCAATGAGTAACGTTGACATCAGGCTTATTCTACCAGAGTTGCGTGAGTCTGCAGAAGGTGCTTTCATCAAGAACGTGTACCAATATGGTGACATCTTTGTCCTCAAACTCTATCAACCAGGTGGTGGTACATCACAACTACTGATTCATCCAGGTCATCGTATCCATCTCACGGAGTTTGCACGGAAGGCACCAAGAACTCCTCCCAAGTTCTGTACAGTATTAAGGAAATATCTTAGAGATAAACGAATCAGCTCGGTAAAACAATATGAGCTGGATAGAATTGTAGTAATAGAGGTTGGAGATGAAGAGAACTCATACAAACTTGTTGCTGAACTATTTGGCAGTGGGAACCTGCTCCTCTTAGATCCAAAGGATACTATCTTTGTAGCCATGCGATACAAAAGGATGAAAGACCGCGATGTTGTGCCAAAAGCCCTTTATGAGTTCCCACCAGCGCGAGGAACAGATGTGCTCAATCTTGAACCAGACTCGCTTCAAGAAATTATCGCAGATTCAAACGCAAATATTGTTCGAACTTTAGCTAGTCGACTTAATCTTGATTCCTCGAGCTGTGAGGAAATTTGTGCATTAGGAAAGGTTTCACCGAAAGTAATGAGTCCAGAGATAGATAGCCAGACTTTATCAGATCTCCAGATGGGAATGGCACACTTTGTTGATAAGTTAAAGACTGGTGTGAACGAACCAAGCATAGTCCTTGATGATGAACCTGCTGAAGGCGAAGAACCCGAATTTATCGCATTCTTGCCATTTCGATTTGAACTTTACAAAGAATTACCTGCAGAAACCTTTGATACTTTCAGTCAAGCTATTGACGAATTCTCAGGAGTATCTGAAAGCGAGCTTGAGGATGAACAGGAACAAGATGCTCTTTCAATTGAACAAAAAAGACTACAGAGGATAATAGACAAACAGAATGAGGGTATTGAAAAATTAGCAGCAAAGGCGGAAGCCCTCAGGATCGATGGGGAGTTGATATACTCACATTTCACTTTAATTCAGGAAGTTTTAGAAACAGTCACAAAAGCCAGGTCTGGAGGACTTCAATGGGATGATATCATTGCTAAGATTGATGAAGGACGGAAACAAGGAATACCATCCGCTCAGTTGATACAGAGAATAATACCATCACAAGGTCAGATCATCGTGAAACTGAATAGTACTGATGTGACGTTGGACATACGCCTTACAGCTCAAGATAACGCCGCCCTTGCCTATGACCAAGCCAAGAAATCAGAGTCCAAAATAGAAGGCGCTAAGAAACAGATTGTGAAGACAAAGGAAAAGTTGGAAAAACTAGATGCGAAAGCGGCTGAACCTGAGGTTAAGAGAGCCCCCGTGAAGTCAAGGAAGAAAAGATGGTATGAAAAGTTCCGATGGTTCATATCATCTGAAGGTTTTCTTGTGTTAGGAGGGCGTGATGTGAAGAGTAACGAGAGTCTTGCAAAGCGCCAAATGGGAGCTAATGATGTCTTCTTGCATGCGGCACTTCATGGTGCTCCATACACGATAATCAAGGTTCCAGATGAGCCGCCGGGACAGCCAACGTTGGAAGAAGCGGCGCAGTTTGCTGTCACGTTCTCGAGAGCTTGGCAAGATAGTCTATCTAGCGGTGATGCATTCTGGGTAAATCCAGAACAGGTGAGCTTCAGTCCACCATCAGGAGAGTATTTACCCACAGGGGGTGTGATGCTCTACGGCACAAAGAATTACATACGTAAAATGCCAGTGGAGCTAGCAGTAGGAGTCATCCTCGAAGAAGAAAGTGCAATTCCAATCTCTGGGCCAATTTCTGCGGTGTCTACACAAACCGAGTTCTATGTACGTGTGATACCGGGTGACATGAAGAAAGGAGAACTCGTCAAGGAGGTACTTATCCGACTAAAGGCACTAGTTCCTGATGATCAAGTGACTCTGGTTAGTCAGATTCCACAAGAAGATATGATGCGTGTATTGCCTGCGGGGGGCGGCAAAATAGACCGCTAAGAACTATCAGGTGTTTCAATATACAATGATACAGACACATTTAAAATCAGACAGGTGGCATTCCAGCTCGAGAAGACACTCTGCCAGTTGGTTGGCTGGGCGTCGGACCAACTTCTGATAATATAGGGTGAAACAAATGTCTGACCCCTCTCATTCAATGTTTGTGAGAGACATCATGTCTGTTAACGTCATTACGATGTCTCCGGATGCAACAGTCTTCGATGTAGCCAGATTGATGTCTAAGATGGACGTTGGTTCTATAATCATCACAGATCAGGACCATCCTCTTGGAATTATTACAGAGTCCGACATTGTTAGACGCGTCATAGCAGATGAGAAGGATCCAAAGACCACAGCAGCACGAGAGATCATGTCATCACCAATAATTCATGTGGAGCCCGGAACAGCGCTAACTGAAGCAATGCGTGTGATGGCACGAAGTAACATTCGTCGTGTGGCAGTTTTGAAGAACGACTCCTTAGCAGGAATCATCACTTCAAGAGACCTACTTCGTTGGTCTCCAGAGCTCATCGACATCCTTGTGGAGTCATTACGCCTCAGGAGTGAGGGTGTCAAAGAAGAAGACGATGACGAAGACATAGCCTACGGAGGCGAGTGTGATAGCTGTGGAGAATATTCGACCGATTTGATTTATGAAGATGGCGAGTATCTGTGTGAAAATTGTCGTAGTTAGTTGGTCACACAATCATTAACCAACTTGTATTGTGTAATTACCGGTGTGATAGGAGACTATTGTCATGAAAGTGAGCCAAATTATGGTCGAGCCCGTTACGATTGATAAGGACCAGAGATTGTCCTATGCGCTCGAGCAGTTAGAGAAGAAAGGAGTAGAAAGACTGATTGTCGTTGAGAAGGATGATGTTAAAGGCATCCTCACATATGCCGATATCGCAGACAGATTGGGCGTAAGTAAAGTAGTAGCCCTCTCAATAAAGAGGCTCCATGTATCCAGTGCAATGACTGATACTGTCATCACAGTGGGTCCTGATGAGGAAGTGACAGATGTTGCCCAGCTCATGGTTGAAAGAGGAATGAGTGGTTGTCCGGTAGTGGATGATGAGGGGGCTCTTGTCGGAGTTATCACAAAGGTGCAGATAGCTCAGCTAGTTCAAAAGTTCAAAGATGTCAAAGTTAAGGAACTCATGACCACTGCAGATATTCTCCAGGTCAATCCAGTAGCACGTCTTGTGAAAGCTAGAGGCGATATGCTTGCCGCAGGATATTCTGGTATGCCAGTCACTGATGGAGGGCGAGTACTAGGACTAATCACGGAACGCATGGTTGCTGAGGCCATGGCACGTTTTACGGTAGAAGTACCGGACAAACATCGTGCAAACCAAGTCAGGCAAATTCGCGTAGTGGATGCAATGCTTCAACAGCCCCCTCTTGCAACACCAGATGAATCGATTGCAGACGCCTCAGTTAAGATGTTGGACGCAAAACTGAATACCTTGCCTGTTGTAGGTGATGGTAACAGACTTGTAGGGATGATTAGCACAACAGATTTCACAAGATTTGTTGCAAACAAGTTTAAGGTCCCTGAAGCATCTGAATGAAGGTTGGTTCAGCGTCAACCAAACGCTGGCAACACCGGCGTTGATGTCACATGGCCGTTGATATGGTGCTCAAAGATGGTATTTTCATAGAGAATGGTCGAGAAACAATACGCTCTGTGGCAATCGATGCTGGAAAGATTGAAGGTATTTACAAGCATGGAAGTGAACCAAAGCACCAAAAATCTGTTGATTGCAGGGGACTCTATATTCTCCCAGGTCTGATAGACATCCATGTTCATCTTCGAGATCTTAATCAGTCTGACCAGGAGGACTACGAAAGCGGCACTATGGCAGCTGCTGCTGGGGGTGTTACTACAGTCGTTGACATGCCAAACTCAGATCCTCCAGTTCTAAACAAAAAGATACTTGATGAGAAGATTTCCAGAGCTCAAGAGTCGAGTTATGTAAATGTGGGTTTCTATGCGGGAATACCCTATAATATCGAAGATTTCGATGTTCAGATGCTTCGAGATATTCTGGGACTGAAAGTGTATCCTCATGCACCACTTGACAAGAACGTAGAGTACACGAAAGATCGAATCAGGGAGTGCACAAAACTAGCTGTAGCTAGTGAAATCCCTCTTCTGTTCCATCCAGATATGCCTGCTCGGAACGAGTTGCCAACAAATATGGAAGAGTTCTTCCTTGCACATAGTTGCGAGGATGAAGTAAAAGCAGTTCAATCATTCATAGATGCAAGAGTCGAGTATGAAGCTAGATTGCATGTATGTCATGTCAGCTGCGCAGCAACTGCTAGACTAATCTTTGAAAATAGAGCAGAGGACACACTGACCGCAGAAGTCACCCCACACCACTTATTCCTAACTGGGGGTGATTTCCCTCATGATGATGGTTTAGCCAAGATGCTCCCCCCATTGAGGTCCCCATATGACAATAGGATGTTGATGCAGGCATTATGTCAGACGATGGCAATTGACTGTGTCGCTTCAGATCACGCTCCTCACAAAAAGTGGGAGAAGACGGCACCCTTTCTGAAAGCATCATCAGGGATACCAGGTCTCGAAACCACACTACCACTCATGCTGACAGAGGTCTTTGAGAAGCGAATGGCATGGATAGACTATCTGAGGGTCTGTTCTTCAGCGCCTGCAAGAATTCTCGGACTGGAAAACAAAGGGATACTCACGAAGGGTTACGATGCAGACATTGTTCTGGCACGAATTCAGGAAGGTACTATTTCGGGTAAGAATTTCTTCTCGAAAGCAAAAATAACTCCATTTGAAGGGAAACGGGTCCTCGCCCGTATAGTAACTACAATCGTCGGAGGAGTAATCGTTTTTGATGAAGGCGAGTTTGTTACAGGTCCAAGCATTGCAGGAAAGGTACCAGTCCAGAAATCCTGAATAGTACAAGAATAAATAACGATGAACTAGCACAGTGAGTACGGAGTTGATGCCTAGTGTCACATATCTACTCAGACAATGACGGGGTCTTTCTCGTTACTTTAGCTAGAAAAACTGTGGATGAGATTGTAAAGACAAAACAAAAACCAGAGACTCCACAAGATACACCAGAGCATCTTCGTGAAAAATCAGGTGTATTTGTGACATTGAACTCCATTTTAAGTGAACGTGTCAATCTGAGAGGCTGTATTGGTCGCCCCTATCCTTCCCAGCCTCTTGTCGAAGCCACCATTGATTCTGCTGTTGACTCTGCAATCAATGATCCGCGCTTTCCAGCTGTCACTCCGAAGGAGCTTGATACGATTCTGGTGGATTTGAGTGTCCTAACACCTCCAAAGAAGATTGAATATTCGAAACCCGAGGAGTTATTGGATCTCGTAAAGGTTGGACGAGATGGGTTGATTGCAATCAGAGGCATGTTCCGCGGACTCCTTCTTCCGCAGGTACCAGTTGACTGGAAATGGGACACCAAAGAGTTCTTGGAACATACCTGTAATAAGGCTGGACTGCCAATTAACTCGTGGAAGGACCCTGAGACTGAGTTTATGTCGTTTCAGGCAGAAATCTTTGGTGAAGAGAAGCCAAGAGGCAACATTGTGAGAAATCCAAAACATCCAAGATGTGATTGAATGAGATACGGTAACCTTCCTCCTGAAGCGATAGAAGCCCTGAAGAGATTCATAGAAGAGGATGTCAGGTCCGGAGACCTCACGACTGAATTGACGATACCAGAGGATACCACCGCGTTGGCTACAATCTATGCGAAAGAACGGTCTGTGCTAGCAGGGATGGAAGAGGTGGCAGCAATTGCAGAGTTCTCAGGGCTTACCTATGAGATTCTCGCCTACGAAGGGAATTGGGTAGATCCTCAACAACCTGTGATGCGTTTGAAGGGTTCAGCATGGACTCTCCTAACAGTGGAAAGAGTGTGTCTGAACATCGTTCAGAGAATGAGTGGAATCGCGACCAAGGTTTACAGAATGGTCAGTGCTGCAAGAGAAGGAAATCCAAGTGTCAAAGTTGCAGCTACTCGTAAAACAACCCCTGGTTTCAGATTCTTTGAAAAACGCGCTGTGGTTATTGGTGGTGGAGATCCACATCGCTATGCGCTTGATGATATGGTGTTGATAAAGAACAACCATATCACAGCGGCTGGGGGAGTACGCGCAGCTGTGAAAGTGGCCAAAGAGAAAGTTTCGTTCAGTAAAAAAGTATCATGCGAAGCTCGCACACTTCAGGAAGTGCAAGAAGCCATCGGAGCAGGGGCAGATATAATCCTGCTAGACAACTTCAAGCCAAAAGATGTTGGTGGACTCATTGAGGTTCTGAAAGCTGAAGGTACAAGGGATAGAGTGGTACTAGAGGTTTCGGGAGGGGTCGATGAGGATAACATCAGGGATTATGCAAGGACTGGAGTGGATGTATTATCATCTGGAGCATTGACCCATTCTTACAAATCCTCAGACTTCAACATGCTCTTGTCAATGAATTGATTGAAAATAGGATGGTGCCCCGGCCGGGATTCGAACCCGGGTCTTCCCCGCTGTTTAGGAATTCTAAACAACCATAGGGTCGAAAACCCTAGATGCTGGGCCGGTCTACACTACCGGGGCCATGTAGCATCGAGAACTTTGTCATGCGGTTATTAAGATTACGTAGAGGTCGCGTCTGGTCTAGGTGATTGTACGAAGAACCTGATTTCCAGACAATTCAGATGATTTGATTCTACGAACGTCACGAAGAACAGATTTGACGCTTTTCCCACCATAATGGAGAAATCCCCCTGACACTGCCTGAAGTAAGAATGAACGCAAATCACTTGCTGATGGGACTCCTGAGATTTTATAGGCACCTGCAACAAGGGTTGGTACTGCCAAGATACCATACGCTTCCGCGATTCTATATTGTCTGTCAACATCAACCTCGTAGATGTTTTGTTCAGTGCCAAGAGTTTCACTTTCATCCTCTAGCATTGACTTGAGTACGCCACACCATGTGCAGTTATCTGATGTAAACAGTAGAATCATGTAATCATCGCCTTAGAGTTGCCTCGTAGTTTCTTTGATTGGATATAAAGTCCGAAAAAGTTCATCTTGAAACCTTTTGATCAGAACAATTTCTTGACAATCTGGATATCGTCAGTCGTCACTGAGTCAGGATGTTCTGAAGGACAAGCTAGAAACCATTCGCAACTTTAATAACTCAAATACAAAGCAGATGCTCTGTCTTTACTTAAGGGCCCGTAGCTCAGTTTGGTAGAGCACCAGGCTCATAACCTGTATATCTGGACATTTCGTTCGGATAGGGGAACGGTCAGGGGTTCAACTCCCCTCGGGCCCACCATTCTATTCTTGGATTCCATATACTTCATCCGGGGCAAGAATTTCTGGAAACTTGTTTCTCAGTTTCAGACGGGTTGAATAACATAAGTGACATTCGTCAATGTAGTCTTCTTCATGGTCTACTTGATATTCTCTGACAAGTTCTGCTGGTCCTCCCTTCAATAAAGGTGCGCAAATCGGATGCTTTTCTGGGTTATAATCTTCAAACAGCTTGTGTAAGGGAATCTTCTTCATATTGCCCATTGTAATGCCTTGACAAAGATGAACATAGCCAAAAGGATCAATGTGCACTCGGCTCTGATTAGTGAAGTCTTCATCCAAACACTTATTGAATTCTACCCAAGATTTTCTTGGCAATCCCTCAGTGAGTTTTTCCACTGCTCTACCCTTGAACTGGACACTGCCTTCCACAACAGGTTTGCCTTTCCATTCAATATCTTTCATGTACTCTTTCGGATCATCTATTGTTATCGTGTCAACCGGTATACCGAGTTCTATTGCAGCTTCATGAGCATACTTGGCAAAGTTCTCCTCATTTTCACCATAATGATAGGCATCATCACTAATCGATAAAGCATCAACATCAATCTTTGAGATTGGGAGGAGCCATTCTCTTGCATCCTCAACTGAGGTGGCCCAATAGGAGTTCGTCACGATTCCAATTTTGAACCCCCTTTTCTTGGCTTCGCGCAGCCCCCACAACATAGTCTGATAATAAAGGAAGGGTTCACCACCCTCAAAGAATATCCAATTTATGTTGCCAAGTTTTTCTGCTTCATCGAGTATTTGGCGTACATCAGATATTCTCATCACACCTTTGGCATGAGGACTGCTGTAAACAAAACAATGGTCACATGCGAAATTGCATTTGTATGTTAGAAGAAGATGCAATCCAGTGATTGGCATGATTTTTCAGGATTGGACTAGGTCATTCCGAATTTATAAACTAAGACTAGCGCAAATTCCATGTGGTTTGCTGATATCTTGGTGAGATTCTTCCAAAACCAGACAAGTTCAAATCGCGCCGGGCTCACCATACCCCCTCAAAGCACCGCATCCTTGTTCTGTTCCTTCTCAGAATTCCATGCGGTTTTAGGACTCCGGAAGCCTTAACCTAAATCAACATCTAATAATAATCATTTCACGGAGGGTGATATTTCATGACAGTAGAACCTGAACAAGGAGTAACTTATGATTCAATGGCATGGACATATTCACTTCTGATGAAAGCCCTGAAAATCTATTTGCAGGGATTGGTTGTTGCCGTCTTCGGATTACTGCACTATGTGCTTGTCATGTGGCTTCCCCTCGACTACAAAACGACCGGGTTCTTGCTTGGTTTTCTAGCCGGTTCATGTATACTTGGCACACTGAACTCTAGAGTTTCAATGCGTTTCTGGGCTCAAGAACATAGATTTTCTGGTCTTACAGTTCTTGGACAAGGGGCAGTTCTGTTGTTCATCTGCATGATTGTTCTCTCTGGTGCTACAACAGTCTTCGTAGTCCAAATAGCAGGAGGGCCACAGGTTGATCCGTTCTTTCAGATTCAGTTGGCCCTTGTGGCTACTCTGATATCTCCTCCCTTCTACGGGCTTCTTGCAAGGGAAGTGGCTTCTTGGAGAATCAGCCCCTCAGACTGACTGGCTTGACAAAGTAACTAGTCTTGACTCATTCTCTTCCAGAGCTGTTTCCACCATTCAACAAATGGACCGCTTGGTGAAATCGCTATCCCTGTTTCTATCCCTATCTTGATAGGCATATCATTCTTCACTTCATTAATATCGATTTCAACCAAGGCATAGTTCTCATCCAGTATGAACGGTTCTTCGACTACCCTCGCATTTCCTTTGATACTTACTGCAATATCAGGGTCAGAAATCATAGCAACCATAACCCGAGCATCACGTTTTAGATTGCTTAAGGTGTCATGGTACCGATGAACAATAAAACGCATCAACCTAGGGGTGACTGCACGCATACTACCAAATGGTGCAATATGTGGACACCCATCCTCATCGACCGTAGCAACAACAGAACTGGGATTGAGTTCCCCATCTGCCTTGCGCCATGCTCTAAATGCATCCTCAAGAAGTTCAGGGGATCTACGCCATCTCTCTTGTTTTTCGGACATTGTATCACTTCCTCGATTACTTGGAACACATGTTCTTAAGATACAGAATCACATAACGGTTTCCTTAAGAGAGAGGGGGAAACTGCTTTTTCCATGCAGTTCGTCAGTGACCCTATAGTGCTTGGTGCAGTTGCCAGCCTGATAGCAGGAGCGGCAACAGGAGTTGGAGCACTTCCTATTCTTATCAAACGTGACTTCAGCCGAAGAACTCTGGACATAATGCTGGGGTTTGCTGCAGGAGTCATGCTTGCCGCATCAGCGTTCAGTCTCCTAGTACCAGCCTTGGAAGACCCACTTGTTAATGATTGGACTGACGTACTGACTATTGTAGTGCTTGGATTTGCATTAGGAGGCGTATTCGTACATCTGGCAGACAAGTATATCCCACATGCTCATTTCGAAAAAGGAGTTGAGGGCCCCTCATCGGCGATGGCAAGAGTGTGGCTTCTGATTCTAGCAATAACAATCCATAACTTCCCTGAAGGATTGGCTGTTGGAGTTTCGTTTGGAGTAGATGACCCATTGACTGGAATCTCAGTTGCGGTGGCAATAGGACTCCAAAACATGCCTGAGGGGCTTGCAGTGGCTGCGCCTCTTGTGAGAGAAGGCTATCCCAGAGGAAAGGCAGCCTTGTTAGCACTGGGAACTGGACTTGTGGAGCCTATTGGTGGCCTTCTCGGTGTATCAATAGTTTCAATCGCGACGTTTCTGCTACCTTATGGTCTAGCTTTTGCAGCTGGAGCCATGATCTTTGTAGTGGGAGATGAGATGATACCCGAAAGTCACTCGAGCGGAAATGCACGTGTGGCTACATGGGGCATAATGATAGGGTTTGTCATCATGATGACACTTGACAATATTTTCTCGTTTCTTTTCGGAGGTTAATATTCGAGATGATTCTGAAATTGCATCGACATAATCTGAAATACATTGGAGTCTTTTTGTTGGTTGTTGGATTTGTGTCCATTATTCCATTGAATGTAGCGGGACAGGGCTCCTTGACCCTCTCAATAGATCGCAATATCGGGATGGCTTTCGGGAGCTTAATCCAAGGAACATTCACGCTAAGGGGAAGTGGTCCTGAGGCTGTTCAGAACCTGACAGTATACTTCAATGGAGATGAGGTCCACTTTGCCTCTGGGAACAGCATTGCATGGCAATTCAATACTGACGATTATCCAAGTGGGTCTACCAACATCACTCTGTTTGGTGTGGATGATGTTGGAGCAGGATACTATGCGACCATACAAGTCACGTTCCTTGGAGGTATTGTAAGTAACATAATCATTATTGGAATAGTAGCACTGGTTGCGGTTCTAATACTTGCCAAGTATGGACCACGACTCCTGAGTATGAGGAAGAAATAGTAGTCAATATTTGTTTGCATCTATGAGATCATCTTAAGTGAGAGAATCACGTTGAGCATATAGTTGCATCATACACTATTTGCCTTAAAACCCGTTTATATAGGGATGAAGTGACAGTAAAATATTGGCTGTGAGCTCATGGCGATACGTCAGGCGGCACTGGCCGACTCAAATGCTATTTTTGATTTAGAACGCTATGCATATGACTATCCGACAACGCATATCAATCTTGTAAAAGAGAATTTTAAGAGCTCTTTCAATGAATATTATGTCCTTGAAGATGATGGAAAGGTAGTTGGAACAGGACGTCTGATTCGTTTTGATCAGAACATAAGAACATCTTGGAAAAGTATGGGGGGACTAGGAGAACTAGCAACATCCCCTGAAATTCGTAGAAAAGGATATGCTAGGGACATGATGGACTTTGGAATCGAACTAATGCATCAAAGTGGATATGCAACGAGCATGTTGTATCCGTTCAAAGATACATTCTACTCAACCTTTGGTTACATCAATTGTCCTCCAATCCTGAGCGTTTCCGTTAACCCGATACAATTGAGAGGTTGTAAGATACCTCACGGTTATAACTTTCAAAGAGCACCAATTAAGGAAGGTCTTGATTTCTTCAAGTACGTCCATGAACGATCTGCAGAAAAGCATCAGGGAGCAGTAAGGAGAAATGACAAAAGATGGGCTGAGATGACAATTGGAGACAAGTATGAGATAGTGATTGTGTTTGGAAGGGATGGCGAACCTGAAGGTCTCATGTTGTATCAGAACAAAGGCTACAGTCAATTTGGTGATAGCAAGACTGTAGGTACAATGATTGTTAGAGAATGGTACTGCTTGAGTTGCAAAGCAAGAACAGCGATGCTCAACTACATCTATCTTCACGCAGACCAAATCATCAATGTTTCAATTCCCATCAATCCGATGACTGATGATTATTATCACTGGGTTCAAGATCGGAACATCCCAACGATTAGAGCGAGAAGAAGCTACATGGCAAGAGTGATTGATGTAGAAAAAGCAATTGAGGGTCTTCCATCATCCATTGAGGGTGAAGTCTGTCTGCGAGTACAGGACAAGCATTGTGATTGGAACAATCAGGCATTCAAGATCTATCAAGAGGATTCAATGCTTCACACCGAGAAAGTTGAAAATCTCGAATGTGACACATTAGTCACAATCGAAGGTATAACAGCCCTCGTCTATGGAACTGCTCAAGTTGACACTCTTGTCTGTTTTGGCTGGATTGATGGACCAGTTCCTCCCATTCTTTCACAATGGTTTCCCAAGACGGATATGTGGATGACTGAAGATTTCTGAATCAAAGCTAGTTCCTATAGTTAAACAGCAATCTTAATATTCGATTCCGAAGCGTGACCTCGAGAACAAGCCGTCGTGGCTCAGTAGGTAGTTCTATCTTTTAAAATCAGATTATTTGTTGTGAAGGTTTTCAAACACTTTATTAGCAGTTTGCCATATATGTTCCAGCGCTCCGTGAGCAAGAGCCGCTCTCTTGGATATCAGGGGCTCTCAAGATACTCCATAGGATTTCCCAATTCCCCCTGGAATTAGCGAAGAGATCAATTGAAGAGAAAGCAAGGGAGAGTGGATTGGCCAAAGTCAATGAACATTTCATGGAAGCAATGTCTGAAGAAATAGGTATGGGGAAAGGGCGGCACGCGGAAGTTCATGGTTTGAGCAAAGAGAACTGGGTAAGGTGAGAGAGCAGATTGAGTGACTTGATGGAGGCGGGTAACGAGAAACCCAGAACCCCCTTGAGAAGGAGCCATTTGACAATCCTGCTGATGGCTTCCTTTCTCGTGAACTTCGATAGTGCAGTTGTCATTCCTATAATGGCAAACTACTCAATCAGTCTAGGTGCATCTTCTATTCTTGCTGGAATCATTGTTGGAGTCTATTCTATGGTTCACATCCCATCGAACATCCTTATGGGACGAGTCGTTGATAGATTCGGGAGGAAACCTACAGTTCCAGTAGGTCTTTTCCTTGACGGTATTGCCATGCTCCTGTACTTCGTAGCAAATACACCAGTCTTTCTGTTGTTCTCCCGTATGATTCACGGAATTGGAGGAGGGATTGGCGGTCCATCGACTATGTCATATCTCAGCGATAATGTTCCCAAGGAACGGAGCGGCCGAGGAATGGCGCTCTACGGCATCTCAATTGCTCTGTCGATGTTGTTCGGGTTCAGCATAGGTGGTGTCTTTGCTGAGAGAATCGGATATCAGTCACTATTCCTAGCTGTCGCAGTAATGATGTTGGTGATGAGTCTGGTTTCCTCTGTGCTGCCACCTGATGATATCCCGACGAGAAAGGGCGTTTCAGTAAGGGAAGAGTTCAGGACCTTCGCAGAAACAATTGTCAAGAATGTAACACTTCTTCCGTACGTGGCGGTCTTGGCAATCTACTTCAACCTCGGCATCATAACAGTATCATACGCCATCATATTGAGTGCAGTCGGATACCCTGCCAGCCAGATAGGGATGTTGTTAGCAGTTATGGTGCTTGTATCGCTACTCGTTCACTACCCTGCCGGAATGGCTAGCGACAAGTTCGGGAAACCTCGCATCAGTATAGTGGGTCTCCTCGTGGCGGCTCTTTCCTTCATAGTTCTCTCACTGTCCCTTGAGCTACACTACGCGATTTTGGGAATGGCAGTACTTGGCCTCGGACACGGAATGGTCTTCCCCACGAGCGCAGCGCTCGTTCGCGATAGAGCGGATGAGGAGGACAGAGGACTGGCTACGGGTGTGTTCTACGCAATGAACGTAGGCGGTGTGGCCATTGGGGCTCCGATTTCGGGATTCGCGTATAGTATCTTTGGGTGGCAGAGCGCACTACTCCTAGGAGCTGTTGTACCTCTCCTGTCCGCTATTCTCTATCTGTTCCTCGGTAGACCTTCTAGAAAAGTCAGTCAGTAGAGATATTCTGCTTGAAGTTCCCAGACATACTACACCAACAACCACAGCAACATCTCCAACAACTTCAACTGATGGATTCATTTTTCCTATGGAGCTTCTGCTCTTGCTAGGAGTTGGCGGTGGGGTTGTTGTCATAATTGTGATGATCATTATTCGCAAGAAATGACTGTGATGTGAATAATCGATAAACAGTAATGTTAATATTCGATTCTGAAGGGTGACCTCGAGAACATGCCGCCGTGGCTCAGTTGGTAGCAGGGTTACATCACTAACTGTTTTTTCCATCACATCCTTTGCTAACATTAGAAAATTAATCCATCCAGATCTGATTCATCGTTTCTTTATGAGAACTATAGCAACGATTAGAATTACTCCAACTCCAGCAAACGAAATCAATAGAATCTCAGGCATGTCAAAGAGAGAAGGACCCGAGGTACCATCGGTTGGTTCTGTACTGGTTGTTGGCGTAGTAGTTGTAGTTTCAGGTGTAGTGGTTGTACTCGTTGAATCATCTGTCCGCAAGATGTGCCACTCGGCGCCCCAAACCACGTGAAGCTCATATAATGCTCCATCTGCTTTCCAATAAGTGCCATAATCCGGATGTCCCTCAGTTGATCTATCATAACCAAAAAGATCCTCTGTATCAATTAAGGTCAGAATTGTAGGGTTGAGTGTCTTAATATAAGTCCAATTTCCAATTGGGAGAAATCCCCAAAACGCCATCATATCATAGTTCTCAGGCATCTCAGTTCCATTAGACCAATAGCCGGTAAAATTCACAATGTGTGAATCCACACTCACATGACTGGTATCAGTTATATTATCAGGAAGTGCGCCAATTTCATCTACTACTATGTAGTAGTCATCCATTTGTGGATGATCAGGAAATGTATAATGAAACTCTGCACCTTCAGAGAATCCAATAGACAATCCATGAACTTCACTGACTACATATCCAGAGTTTACCAAGGACAATAAGAAGATGCATACAATAATTGCTCCTACTTGACGCAATATACGAACCTCCAATTCAATTTGTTAATAGAGTGTTTGACTTAAATTCTCCGATTTTCATCATATCCGTCATTTTCGAGTGCACAAATGACCATAACTTATCTCCAATAAAAGTCCATAACTCTGTAAAACTTGGATTCTCCACCAAAACAGCCCATAATCCGACCGCTTCAGTTTTGGTCCTGATTTTCAGGAATACAAAGGATGTCGAACAGTATACGTGTCTGTGGAAAGGGATTTGGATATTCAAGAACAATATTGTAACCATAGTCCGAAGAAGGTATGGTTATGTTAGAGTCATGGATGGGTGATTTCCAAGTCGGAGCGGTGGAGGTAGTTGAGATTCCAGAAGACTACCTGAGGACATCGGATGCAGAGAATCGGGATACCAACTATAGAAAATCGTTCATGAGCATCCTCAGAGGTATGATTCATGCTGAGGTTCCTGTGGGTCTTCGACTTGAGCACATCAACGAAAAAACCCGGGTATTCTTTCTCACTTGGACACGAAAACAGGAAGAACTGAATAAGAATCTCACTACACTAACAACTTCTGTGGCAGCTTACCTACCGAAGTTTATCCTCGCTCCAGCCAAGGAGTTCAAGGGACATAATGTCAATCTTGAGTTTAGCGGAGTCACCGCGTGTCTTCTTGGAGAACCCGAAACCCCTGAAGAAACTGGACACCACACAGTCCAGATTGATCCAATGGATGCCGCCGGAGAGGTACTCCAGAGTCTAGACAATGTCATCCTCCAAGTCTTCATCGAACCAACAAAGTCTGGAAAACGACATGTCCGAGCAATGGAACGCGCCTATGAGAATGCCATGGAACGGTCTCAGAGGGTGGTCTCAGCTCCGGGATTCTTCTCTCCCGACTCACAACAGTCCACCACTAGAGTGAGTGCTAGCGCCTCCCGGGAGGCTGAACGCCTCAGTAGACAGGTCAAGCGGTTGAGCAGTCGATACCTAGGAAAAGTTTCAGTGACCGTCACTCATTGGCATCAGGACAAGAAATACGCTGAAACACAAGCAAAACGAATGATGTCCATCCTCATGAGTGGAATAACCCCAGCTGACAAGGAGGAGGACCTTCGGGTCGTCATCAAGAAGAGACGAAAGGATTTCGAGAAGGCACTAGCAGGTAGACCCGTGGGCGACCACACAGTTCTCACTCCAGAGGAGACCGCTACCTACTTTGCCCTCCCACGCGTAGACCTCGGCATCAGGGTCTCTCGACGGGAGAACTTCTCTGTCGCGAGTGTTGATCTGTCAGAGATGGAGAAGGAGAAGGAAACCAACCTCCAGCTTGAAGTCAAACCAATACAACCCACTCCCAAGAAAGCTCTCATTCCTAGGAACAGGAGTACTCACAACAATTCAGATTCTGTCTGGCAGTTCTCTCAGAAACAACTCATCCTCCTTGGGTATGCGATACGAAACGGTACACCTCAGAAAACTCAACCCTATGGACTAGTCCGAGAATTGCTTGGTTCTCATATTGGAATCTACGGGAACACAGGATACGGAAAGACCACCACCTGTGTTAGTCTTGTTGCTCAGGCTTACAGGAACGACGTCACCCCCATCATCCTCACACCTGGAAATGTCAATGACTGGCGAGTTCTGAAGGATCTTTATCCTGAGTTCCGCATATTCACTGCTGGAACCCCTGACATCGCTCCTCTCCGTTATAACATGTGGAATGTCCCACCAAAGGTTCCAGTGGGAAAATTCATCGACAGGATGATAGATGTCCATGTGGCAGCTCTCCCAACCGACGGCGTCATCTCTATGCACTTTGATGACATCTTCAACACTATGTATGAGAACTGTGGCTGGTCCCGCATGGGTAACATCAGAGGTCGACCCATTCTTCTCTCAGACCTCTATGAGGCAGTTCAACAAGTGGCCAAGACTCACCTAGATTATGGTGAGGACCTCAAGAAGGACTTCTATGGGGCACTTGACGCTAGACTCAGGAGTATGCTCAGGAACGAGATCCTGGTGGACATGTTCAACACCCCTAAGGGTCTGACAATCCCCGAACTCCTTGCTCATCCCACAATCATCGAGATGCGAGACCTCTCCCCTGAGGACAGAGCGCTCCTGATTGGTGCTCTCACGGTGGGAATCAGTGAGTATCTGGTCGCTAATCCAAAGAAGGAGGTGAGTCATCTCCTTGTGCTGGAGGAGGCTCACCAATTCCTCAAAGGAACGCAGAATCAGGGAGGGTATGCAGAGCCCACGTCCACGCTGAAGGCGGTCTCCAACATCGCAGAGATGCTACGAACACAGAGGGGAACAGGTCTGGCCTTAGCCATCGTGGACCAGCTCATAAGCAGTCTTCCTCCGGAGATAGTCAAACTACCTTCTAACATTATCATCCACACCCTGACCGACCTTGAGGAACGTCTGCTTGCTGGTCGTCAAGCACTCTGCAGTGATGCCCAGATCGAGCACATCGGGGGTATGGGAATTGGCGAGGTGGTGACACGAATCAAGACCGCGAGTGTACCAACCAATGTGCAGGTGGCACCCCTCAACTATCTGCTCACGAACCCACTGCCTGAGCGGGAGTGGACTGACGATATGGTGAGAGATGCTATGAGAGAGGTCTTTGAGGCCAATCCTGAACTTGCAGAGAGCCACCCCCTCACCGACGAGATGAAGGACCTGCTTAGAGGTATTAAGCCGAGCGCTCCAATCATAGTACAGCCCGAAATGCAGGCCGTCCAGATTGCACGGGACCATGAGACCGACATCTCTGAGATCGTCAACACCCCTCTCTTCGTTGACGAGTACATGAGTCGTGTTGGTTCAGCATCTAGGGGAAACCCTGGTCCAGTAGCAAGGATGTTGACGGTGGTGGCCGAAAAGTTCTGTTCCAATAAATCTGAGCAGATACCCTTCGCTGAGCGACTCCTGCTTCACGCTGCGGGAATGTTGCAAGAGCCAAAGGAGACCGCTATACTCGCAGACATTCTGGTTGCCATCAAGGGTGTTGAAGCCTAGGGGGTTTCATGGTGGAGGGTGTATCCGGTGAGGGTGTGAGGCGTCGTAGAAGGGAGTACGGTGAGGAATCTGAGGAAACCCATGCTGAGGACTTGACTGCTGCCGAGTTGGTCTCGGAAAGTCGACGTATTCGTGAGGCGCAGAATGAGAGTTCCGAATCTGAGGAGGTAGATGAACTATCGGCCTCTGAGCTGCTACAGTATGCAATGGAGAAACTGAAGAAAAGCGAGGCAGAAGAGGGGCAAATAAGCAGTAAGCTGGAAGATGCTTTTGAGGAACTAAATGAGATGGAGAGAGCCAGCGAGTCAACTGAAGACAAGCTCAGGGAGGCTCTGGCGAACATTGACGATTCGGAGGAGAAGGTTGCAGAAAAGGAGAAACTCACACATAAATCATTGGAGGGACATGAAGAAGAGCAGGAACCTCGTCTCGGTGAGATTCGAACGAAAGAGGAGTTCGACCACGCTGTAGAAAATCATTCGGAACTCAAGCTTCGTGAGAATCGCGAAGAACAAGACATAGTGGAGGTGGTGCCAACTAGAATTCAAGAACTGGATGAAAGTTGGGTGAGAGATGTTTTTTCAGATCTAGATTCTAAGGAATTGAATCGAGAGAATCTTACTGAGCTTTTATCGGAAATCGGTAACAGTCTACCAGAGTCAGAAAGGACGTTCTACATAGACATCAATAGGAGCTTGGGAGTTTCGTCTCAGGAACTTGATGCATTCAAACAGGCATTTTACCAAGCAAAAGAAAGTCTTGACGAAAATGAGGAAGTTCGATTTGGGCTAGTTGAGGAACGAATCTATGTTTGGAAACCCGACCTTGATTCAACGAGTCTTGAAAATGTCTATGATAGTCTATACTATTACTTTCGTGACGAAACAACATTTGATAGGTACGTAGAAGATGTTGGAGAATCTCTAGAACTTCAAGATAATAACTGCGGCGCGATTGTGAAGCATTTGCATGAACTACTCCCTCAGATGATTGTGGAAGACTCGAAGTATTCCTGTTTCAATCATGAACTTCAACGAATTCGTGGAGATTATGTCAACTTGATGAATGACGTATCCGGGAAGACTCTATGCGATCTTAATGGAGAAGTATCAAAGCTTACTAAAGCTAGTGGGAGAGGAGGAATTACAAATCCAAGATTTCCAGAGGGGGAAGAATTCGAGGTGGCTTTATCTCGACTTACTGCAATAGCTATAAGCGATTGCCACCTCAAACCAAATGGAACTTTGGAGTACGCTGAATCAAGAATGAGCAGAATTAGAATTGTTGAGAGGGATCTGCAGATTTTTGGAGATATCAAACTTAACCCTAAGTTCAGAGAGCGCGATAATCTATATGTTTCGTACCTCCCAACACCACTGGGCGTAATGCTAGAACGTCTTGGTATTCCTTCAGGAGACAGATCTGTCCAAAATCCAGGACTTTTTTCAGCAATCAAGGAGTTCTCAACGAGGGCAAGATGCGCATTGATTGAAGATTTGGTTCCCCAAGATGGAACTATTAGCAAGAAGCGAATACAGTGGACACATACCAACATCCTTGATGCTGCTAGTAAAGCTGAAGTCTATGGAATCGAACCGAAAGTCGGGAAAAGAGAAATCGATTTGATTAAAGATAGTGGCAAAAAGGAAAGTTACAGTTGGGTACTTAACTATGGTAAGTTACAAGATTTAAGGCATTCAGAATCTACTCAAGTTCGAAATACTGCAGAAAGCCTGTGGAATTGCATATATGAGAATCCCAATAGATTGATTCAGGATCAAATTGAGATTGTTAGAAGTTTGGGAATTGACTATCGTTCGAAACCATATACAATTCGTTTTCACGAGAGAACAAGTCGAGTTTCTGTTGCTTGGACAGCTGAACCAGAAACATTACTCGAATCAGTTAAGCTAGGAATGATAGCGGCTCCCAATGATGCAGTCAAAAAAGAGATTATGAAGGACATAATAAAGAAACATCCGAAATATGTAGCAGAGGCAACGAAGCAATTTAGGGATCACGAGTTTGAAGTAAACAAATGGTGGGACGATGGAAAATGAACACAACTGAATCTGAAGCTGTCGCTATCCTCATTGAATTACTGGAAAATACAAAAACGAAACAGATGTCTAAGAGGGATTTGGTGAATAGGCTTCATAAAACGCTTCAAGACAACCCGGGAGCTAATACAGATGCTAGCACAGTTATTGAATACGCTCTTGATAATTGGATAGTCGACAAGATTCTTGATTATGATGATAGCTCTGAAGATTCAATAGGGAAGCCGGTCTGGTTCATCCGTATCTTAAATGAAAAAGAAGCTGAGATTCTCCGTAACTTACCTGATAAGGCTAAGTGCCTTCTAAAGATTCTACGTAAATCCAAGACTGATGGAACACTCGGTGTAGTTCGGACAAGAGATGTTCTCAAGGCTTTACATGAAAGAGGGCACGATTTGGAGTTAGTACCCTATATTCCAGACAGAGTTGACGATTTCTTCAAGACAGTAGATGGGGAATTCACTCAATTCCACTACCTGATTCCCGAAGATGAAAAATCTGAGGAGTACAAAAAGGGGCTAAGAGAACTTGATGAAAAAACTCGCAGGAAATTAGACCGTAGAGAGAGATGAATTGGTCAAAGATAATTAACTATGGTTAATGGCGCCGCCGGGAGGGTCTTCAAACGTCATGGAAGTCATGAAGTTTCTCGAACCTCCGACCAACAACTGTCTGGCTCTCGATTACCAGAATCGAAAGGTAACAGGCTTTAGCGGTATGACGCTGTTCGCGTACAACTACTGTCGCTCTACCTACTGAGCCACGGCGGCTGTTCGGCTGATTTTCCTAGTTTCAATATTAACATTGCTGTCGAGTTGTTTCGTGAAAAGGCGATGGTCTTAATACCCGGACACGACCTAGTCATCAACGGGACCGGAGGTGGTTTGATTGGTCTGTCAGATATGTGGAAAACGAAGTGGGTTCTATCCACTCTGTGCAGAACACTTTGGAATGCGTGACCAAGGCCTAGTCGTCAAGTGCAAAGACTGTGGAAAATGGTACCTCAAAGTGGAAGGTTGCTCCGTATGTAAGGAGGAAAAACAAGATAGCGACATAATAATGTTGCAGAGAGAACTTCTGGAACGATGGGGGAAGAGGCTCTTTAGGATTGTGAAGATTGCAGAGGAATACGCAGCCACCGATTATGACTTGGAACGCTATAATGAAATCATGGAGATACAGGGTGATTTCCGTGAGATATGGAAAGACTTGGAGAAACCATTGGTCTACTTGCCCAAGCAGCAGTTGCAAGAGTGGTCTGCTCAGCTGGAGGACATTGCAAAGAACGGACTGCATTTCTCTGATGACAGATACGACCTGAGTCGATATTCTGATGTCTTAGGGATTGCTGATGAGATACGTGAACAAGTCCAGTCCTATGCCATGGAATTGGTTGATATCCCGGATCCAGAACCAACATCCACGGATGTGTCCTTTGTAAAGGACAGAGAAATACTCGGCAAGCTTCTTGAGATGATTGATAAGGCGGAGAAGACGATTCTCATTGCTTCTCCGTGGATATGGGGTATAAAAGAGATAGAAGATAAATTGACTCAAGTAAGGGACGAAAGGAACGTATCAATTAGAATTCTGACCCGAAGAGCGGGTGATGACCCATACCACGAGGAAACAGTCAGAGGATTTCACAAAAGAAAGTTCAGTATCGAAACAGCGGACCATCTTCATGCAAAGATTGTGATTGTCGATGACAAGGAACTTTACATTGGTTCTGCAAATCTAGTGGCGCCCTCCATGGACAGGAATTTGGAGGCAGGAATCTGTACAAACGATCCGAGAACTGTATCTCAAGCTCAAGTGTATTTTGATAATGCATTCGATATGGCTTTTGAAAGTAGATTCGCGAAGTCGAAGAAGTAGCTACCGGCGGCGCCACTTCTCCTCTAACTTTCCTTTTTCAGAAATCCTCATTAGTTTTCAAGTGACTCCTGTTATTGTGGAGTGGGTGTGAAAGAGAATGCGTGTTGATATCGATAGTTCTGAAGTAAAATATAGTGGGTTCTATCGAGATGACAAATGCAAGCAATTAGAAGAAATTCTTAGTGATGATCCAAATTATAGGGAGTGCATAGTCGAACATCAACACTTTGATGATGAGAATTTGGATAATGATCCATATATGGTCAAGAATAAAGAGGGAAAGGAAATTCTCATTCTTGAAAAATGGCAAATAGATGCACTGAATCCTTCTGAACTCCTATCATACATAAGGGTGCAACTGAGGAGAAAGCAGTGTGTTGACCTTTCAGAGCGGGTAGCATTTTATCTATTGTTTGCGAGTATATTATGGGGATCAGCATTCACGGGCTTTGAGGTGATTGACTATATATTATCATATCCACCGATACCTTACAATCTTGAAATGGCTCTTGCATCATACCCAATAATGATAGTTTCAGGAATTATTTATTATTTGAAACATAGGAAATCAAACTCAAAGAAGATGGAAGCAGATTTGGAAGCTGCAAGAAGTGATTCTTCATTCCTTAGTGCATTACGAAAACTTGCAGCAGTACCCAAATCTGAATACGAGTTTGTGTACAACGATGAACACATTGAGAGACTAAAGTATATCGAAACTGCGATGGTAGGAATTATCTCATAAACTACCGGCGGCGCCACTTCTAATTCATTTTTGGGTCAGCCGGCGGGCCAATCATCTGTTTCCTTTCTTGGTGCTTTTTCAACTTCCTGATAAAGGATGATTTTGCATCTTTTACATCGATAACCAGACACACATGCACAGATAGCATACCCCTTCGACAGAGGTTCTCCACAGTAACAGATCACTTTAGGAACGAGGTCGCACCAAGAGATAGTTCTTTGAGACACAATGAAACCGGGGTCCATGTCCTCACCACAAGATGGACATTTCTCAGTTGCTTCCATTTCTAAAACTCCCTTCTTGATGTGAATTGCTTTGAAGACACATCAATATTTGCTACCGGCGGCGCCATCTCTTCTCATGGTCTGTCAATCATAGCCAAAGATAGGAAGAAACAGACAGATTCCAGCATTCATCCACATAATCACCTTTTGATTGCTTGAGTCGGTAGTCTTAATGCGTTTTGAGCTGATTCTTCAGGATAAAGTGACAGGTGGTCGTTGTAATTTTGAAGAGAGTCCTTGTCTTCTCAATAGCTCTTATGATTGTGTCCACTGGTTTTTCCATAATGCTTCCAGTTTCGGCACTACCAAGCCTTCAGAGAAATCTGGGAACAGACATTCAGCCCTCGCTGAGTCAGGCAGACCTCGGTGACTACAACTGGTTCTCAAGGGGAAACTTCACAGGGACTAGTTTCTCGCACATCAATTTGTCTGTCACGCTGGATGATACTCAATCAACTGTTGCTGGTAATCTATCCATTGAGTATTACAATGACGACCCAATTGCCTTCTCAAGTATTCCGTTCCACCTCTATCCTTCCGGTATGAATTACACTAGTAGACAGGGAGCCATCGAGATCTTCAATGTGACCACAATCGATGCTCCTGAGGTTCCTTTGTCTTACAATATCGTGTCGGAGGGCGAGATCATGTGGGTCAATCTTCCGGCGCCTGTGGAATCAGGTGGCACCACCTCGTTTCAGATCTCATTCAAGACCACTCTACCTGATGGTCTAGACAGAGCCAACTCTCAGGGTAGTGACATCGACCAATCGAGAATATTCACGTTTGCCAGTTGCTATCCCATGCCATGCGTCTACGATGAGTATGATGGCTGGAACACCGATGGGTATGTCAATTTCGGGGACCCCTTCTACCTTGATATGGCATTCTATGAGTTCTTGGTTGAAGTCCCTAATGACATGGTGGTCGCGGCAACGGGTCAATTAATTGAGAGCTATAGCGATGAAGGCGACACTACTTACCATTTCAGTCCTGGCTTGCCGGTACGCGAGGTCACATTCTCAGCCTCTCGATACTATGTCATGGAGTCTATGATGGTAGGGTCTGTCAAGGTATCAAGCTTTTACATCCCAGACTCTCAGACAGAGTGGGAAGACGATGTACTGAACTGGGCAAGTGAAACCCTATTGCTTTTCAACACAACCTATGGCATCTATCCCTATTCAACGCTCAACGTTGTGGAGCAGTTCGCATTCTACGGCGGCATGGAATATCCCTGCCAGGTGTATGCAACAAATGGCATCCTTCAGGCAATGAAACTAGGAAACCTACCCCCCAATTATCTTGAGTTAGTGGTTGTTCATGAGGTGATTCATCAATGGTGGTCGCAACTTGTGGGAATAGACAGCATTGACTGGGGCTTTCTTGACGAGGGAATGACCTGCTGGTCTCACAACTACTTTGGCGAGTACTATCATCAAGACTGGGAGTACTTCCAATATGATCGATATCTAGATACTGTGAGGGTGTTCTATATAGAAAATGGGATAGACGCTGCAATAAACCAGTCAAACTATGATATGCCTGAGTTGGTGACATACCTTGAGTATGTTAAGGCTCCACTCGTGCTTGAGAAGATGCGTGTCGAGATAGGTCACCAGAAGTTTATCGAGGGCCTCTCGCTCTTCTTGAAGCAGAATTACTTCAGAGTTGGCACATTGGCAGGTCTACAAGCTGCGCTGGAGACGGTGTGTGGGGGGTCTTTGGATTGGTTCTTTCTACCATGGTTTAACAATCCCCGCTTACCTGACTATTCATTCACTGGAGCTGTCTATGATAGAGAGGAGGGCACTCTATTGGTGACCGTTGAGGATGAAAATGAGGTCTATAATCCATATTCTTACTCACAGCAGGTTCCCATCAAAGTCCTTGGCTCTGCGGGTGAGGTTCTGAATGACAGAGTCGTGTGGATAAATGGCACGACTACTCTGACTCTTGAAGTGACAGGAGAGCCCGATGAGGTGATCTTACTCTATGATGACTATATCCTTGTCGAACTAGCGGAGCAAGGTATTCATTCTCTATCGACCAGAAACATTCAGATAGCCGGGGAGTTCCCCCTTGTAGTAGGTCTTGGAGTAATTGCTGTGATTGCGACTATAACAATTATCGTAGTTGGATACATTCGAAGAAGAGCATCCTAAGCTGATTGTGAAAGACATCGCATTTTGCACAGTTTATTGGAGGCATAACTCCCGGCGGGGCCATTTCTTTCCTTTCTAATTTACAAAAAACCTTACCAAGAGAACCAATTTTGTTAATCATAACCAAATCTGACTGTCGTATCGCCGAATGGTCCACTCCTTCTCCGAATGTCACTCTGCATAAGATATTTAGCAGCGCAGTGATGTATTATTGGCTAATTCGCTTGGAATGGAGGCCTTCGAGTGGCTAATCCACCGGTGATTGAAGGTTCCGCGGACCCATTTAGAGAACTCTGGAGCTTTAGTCATCAAGAAATCAGACAGGGACACTACAGTTTCCCAGTTAGAAGCATTCTAAGGAGTGAGCCGGCCATTTCACTCCTCTATGCAATACTATGTGCGATCCACGAAGGAATCAATACACGCGAAGGACTCTATGACCATCTGGACGGCATATTTGCACTCAGGCTTCGACGACCCACCATGACCTCAATCGACATTGATGAGGCCATCCAGCATGGTTTGAATGACGACCTAATCCAAGAATCTGAAGGTCGTTATAGCCTCAGTCATCGTGGACGTGAAACGATTCGATATGGCAGGCTCGAGATAGTCCATCAGGGGTACTGGATGAGGCGTTTACTTACGGAGCGTATTGTACTTGTTCTCTCTACGCTTGCTCTGCTTCTTCTGGCTTCGGTGAAGATTTGGATTGGCCTGTCAATTCATAGTGATGCTATATTGAACGAAGGCATTGAGAATCTGACAGATCTTCTTGTTGTAGGTATAATCGCATTCAGCATCAAGTACAAGCGGGATAGACTTGGCGCTCTAGCAATCATCACAGTAATGACAATGACTGGGGCACTACTTGCAGTGGGTGCAATTGCTGGTCTATTGTCAAATGAACCCGTTCAATGGTCGGTTCAGGCCTATTATGTAGAGTTCTTGTCCATAGTAATCAATAGAGGTCTCATCTGGTTGAAGGTGATGGTCGGGCGGAGCTCAGGGAATTTGGCTTTAATTGGGGATGCCAAAGAGGACACCTCCCACATCAAGGTCGCCTACGGTGTTATGATTGGTTTCACCTTCTCAATCTTCGGATACTACTTTGTAGACGGGCTGGTTGCGCTTGCGATATCCGGGATTATCCTATGGGAGAGCATATCTACCCTCAGAGAACTGCGAGCTGCAGGTGACGAGATTGATGTAGACACAATTCGTCTCGGCGCAAATGAGATGTATGAGGACCTCATGACGTATTGGGTTCTCGGAAGGCTCGCAACCGGCCCCAAGGAAGCAGATGTCATTGAACACGATTTTCTCAGAGGAGTCAACCTCGGTCATCGGTACTACGATGTTCAAGCCGTGATTGGATTCCACAACATAAAGCAGAGAGGCATTATGAAGAATATAAGACAGGCCGAGAGGAGCGGGCTCATCGCTGAGCGAGAAAGGCGTTATTCCATCACCAATCGAGGCCTCGCGTGGTATTATCGGACTAGGGCGAGGGACCTTGCAGAGCTGGCGCGCAATTTCTCAGATCAACGCAGGGAACGGTACATGAGATGGGCAATCATGATATCCATCTTCATTTTCATTTTCCTTCTGATGTATTTCGCAGATCCAATCAAACAAATCATCGACGATTTGGTGGCAAGCCTAGGTTTCGGCTCAACTAGACTATCAAGATTGGGTTTGATGGAATAAAACCATTGGTCACTCAGGACAAGAATTTCGATTGGGTTGAATCGCCAAAGGTTGAGTTGAGTCAATTTTTGGATGAGTGACTACCGGCGGCGCCATCTCTTCATCTTTCAATGTAGCTAGAGATTGTCTACAAGTTTCTCGACTATGTCATACACGAGTTCTGGGTTCTCATCACAGAAAGCCACAGTATGAACGGTATTTGAGGTAATGATTTTGTTGTTGCTCTTAGCAATCAGGTCTGTCAACAATCTCTCACCCCCATCACGAATAGGTGTTACATGCAGGACGATGAACCCAACATCAGCGGCTCCTTGATTTCGCATCATGTCTGCAGCTCTTAGGAGCGTCTTCCCACTCTTAGTGAGGTCATCCAAAATGATGACGTTTTTGCCTGAAACATCGAGCTCTCCTGTCATATCTATCGTAAAGGAATCAGAGCGGCGTTTGCTAAAGCCAGGCACCCCGAATCTTTTCTGTGCGCCTTCATCAGGAGCCGTTAAGACATATTCCGTGAACCCGAATTTAGCTGCGGCATATTCAATGATGTCCTGAGTGAAGTTAATCATCTGATACTTTCCTTGCGCAGCTAGTTCTTCGACCCAAGGCAGAGCTCTGTCTACAACCGGTTCTACAAGCCACAGTCTATCACAGAGATTTGCAATTGATTGCATTGCACACCGACTTGACACTGCCTCTCCAGTGCTGAACGCTTTATCCTGAAGTGCAAAAGGCTGGAAAGTGAGTACAACATCAATGCTTCTAGGTTGTGCTAGAGAGTGGGTTTTGTATGTCTTGTGAGCTATCTTTTCGACCTTGCAGGGGTTTTTTAGAATATCAAAGATAAGAATGAGTTCTTGAATACGGTCAGATGTCGTAAAATACTCATTCGCAGCTGGTGATGAACCTGTACAGCTCTGAACGACAACAACCCTCTGGTCAGCAAGTTCTTCGATGTTAGCTATTTTTACATAGAGGTCGGAGTTAGGGAAGAACCGTTTTTCATCAAAGTTCATCTCTGATGAGAAGACTTGGAACCCAAGTTCAGAGAATCTTGTTCTCAGATGCTCAGCACCACTTGCCAGGACCACTTTGAACCCGCTCATTTTCTTCAAGTTTAGGGAAGTGGAAACCCCATATGTTGATTGTGGCTAGCCCACCACGGTGCCATTTCTTCATTTTAGTTTCTATAGAACTCTCTCTAGAAGAGTCAGTGCCATCGCCTCGTCCTCAAATGGGTGCACCCAATCAAGCGAATAGAGTGTGTCTACAAAGTCCATTTGGTACGTCATAAAGATGGTCTTGCATTCAGCAGCAGAAGTCATCTTCATATGATGTGCAAGCTGATCAAGGAATTTTGCGTCATCTCTTGCATAGATTGTGAAGCTCCATTGTGGTCCATTTGGATCCTCATTGATGAAACCAAGAGAGAATGACTCCATCACTCCATCAATTATTTGCACCCAGAGTTTTGAGAGCGATGCTATCTTTTCTAAGGCATCATACGAAACATCTAGAGCTTTCCAATCATAGATAATCACATTATGAGGTAGCAATTTAGCCTCAATTAGATGAGGGTATAACTCCTCTATAGAAGCATCCCTGATTGGACTAGCTGATGGACTCCATGATACCTCATCTATTTTGTCTTGCCAATGAACTGCAAGATCAAATTTTCTTTTCATCCCAACTTCTTCTCCAAGATGGAGAGATGTTTCATTATCAACAGCGGTTGTATAACGAATACGTTCAACTGGGATTTCCTTTGCCAGTTTAACGACATGATGCGTTAGAATCGATGCAAATCCCTGTTCTCTGTGATCAGGATGAACACGGAGCCCCTCCATCCATCCGGTGCGACCATTCTCAATCACTCTAAGGTTTGCCAAAGCTATGACATGTCCATCTTTCTCAATGGCAGCAGTATGTGAATTTCTGTCATGTATCCAAGCATCAAAGAAATAGGGAAGATAGTCATGTCCGTCCCAAGTGTGTTTGGCAATCTCAAGGATGTCTTCTTTATCGGTAGCTCGAAGAGATCTTATGTTTTGCATCTCTTGGTATAATTACAGCAACAATCTTTTGAATGCAATGCTTCTAATCACCGGTTGGAGTAACCGTTCTCCCTTCAATCATCAAGATAGATGTGCGGTGTGGTGCTTTGGTCCGATGGAGGGTTCCTTTTGGCACCATAAAGCCCTGTCCGGGTTTTAGATTGTGGGTCTTGTCTTCTATTTCAATTTGCAATAACCCGTTAATCACATAGAAGAACTCGTCTTCATTATCGTGTTTATGCCAGTGAAACTCGCCACGAATAACACCTAATCTAACGACACAATCATTTACCTCACAGAGGGAGAAGTTTTGCCAGTCTTTTTCGGATTCCTCAATCAGGTTCGGGATGTCAATCAGTTGCAATGGACCAAACTCTATGTCGGTACTGATGAAGTAGCGATTTTCGTGATTATGGTTGTTCATCAACTTCTCTCCGTGAAATCTTGTATACAACCTGGTGCAGATAATCAGGGCAACCTGTTGTCATAAAGTCACTTCCATCTCCCTCCTCAGTGAAACTACCACCTGACCCCATTACCATTATCCACGGAAAGAGGATATAGAACGAACTAGGGCACATTTTTCCTCTATCTTCAGGATAGTTGTAAGTATCACCCACTTTCTGTTCCATTGAGCAGTTGCCTTCTCCCAGAATATCAATTACTTCAATTGAAACCTTGTACTTCACCACACCAATCACCAACCCTAGTACGCTTGTCAATCTAGTATTAGAAGGAATTCACCAACGCAAAAAGCATAGACAAGTAATACTGAAAACGGATGATACCAAGGTCCAGACCATGCCCCCAGAAAGCAACGACCATGTCCCAATGACAGTTTGGTGCTCATTGATTCCACCTGGAGAGATGGAAAAATTGGTCGAGTTCGAAGAAGATTTGCTGATGGTCAATCAGACCTACGAAGACTGGTTGGTGTCTATGAGGGGTATGTCACTTATTGGTAGTGACTCAGGAGTCCTTCTTGACCGGATTAGAATTCTCATGATCAACATAGGTATCGCTTGCGCAATGAATCGTGACCTCGCAGAAGAGATTCAAGAAATCCTGTCTACAAACCTCAGGAAGAGAGCTTTGAACATAGTGTCTGAATTGCCAGAAGAACCTCCGGAGAAATTAGCAGTCAAGGAAACCCTATCTGCATTCTTTTCTGAACTCAGATTCACACGGGATATCTTCCCTGAAGAGGAGATTGGAAAAGTCACTCCTGAGAAAGTAAAAACGACTGGGAAGAGTGGAACAAAGAAAGGCAGGTTAGGAAAAATCCTTGGTCCAGGCAAAGGATCATCAGAAACCGTTGATAGACAGAGAACAGTTGAAACTGCAGTACTTCAGAGTGCCAATATTCTCAAGCGGATTTACATGCGGCTCTTGAGTCCGGATCCCTGGGGAGAATACTAGAAACGCAGGATTTTGTGTTCTTGTTTCTGAAATCGAAGAGTCGATTCTTTCACGACTTTCCAGTCAGTGAGGTATAGTTTCACCAATAACTCATTCTTACTCACTTCAAGCTCGATGAAACTCGCATCGGTCTTGCCGCCCCACCCACCAGTGGCTCCTGTGATTGTTCCAGGATTCAGAAACAATTGGTCTTTGTAAAGCTCAATGGAAGCTGTATGAGTATGTCCATGAATAGCTACATCCGCTCCAATCTTTTGAATAATCGCCCATAGTTGTTTGATGTTACCACGTGGTCGTAGTTGTGTCCCATGAAGAAGTAGTACGTTGAAATCATCTAATTGAATCTGTTCATGAAAGTTATATTGGCTACCATAATCCATGTTCCCGACAACGACAAAGCTTCTGGGTAGGGGAGGAAGAGCAGAACGCATCTCAGATTCACGTACTAAATCTCCTGTAATGAGAGCTAAGTCATAGGTGGTCTGTTGTATGTGATTATAGAATGCCTCAGGAATGCAGTCTCTTCGGGAAGGAATATGGGCGTCTCCAAAGACGAGAACTAATTGACTCATTTGGTCCGAACTCTGGTGAGATTGTCCAATATCTTAGTGTAGACTTCCTTCTTGGGACTTTTGGCTAGTTTTGAGAGTCTTTCAACAATGAGTTCAGGTGTGCTACGGGCATGTACACCAAATTTAGGAGTTCTGTCTACGATAAGCTCAAGATTCTCGTCAAGACCTTTCGCTTCGATGCCATCTACTCTGATGGGAGCGTCTGTCACTTCAGCTATCTCTCTAGCAAGGTGGCTACAGAGGACTGTTGAGGTGTTGGGATCACTTTGAAGAATCTCAATGAGACCAGCAATGACATTGGCGGCACTACCGGGTTCTGTGATTGCTTCAACTTCATCAAACAGTGCTAATTTCGCCTTTTCAGATACGACAATCTCAGCAAACTGTTTCAGAGTGGTTTCAAAAGCACCAGCACTGACCATACCTCTGCTCTTGTAGAAGAAGTAAAGCTCCTCAAAGACAGGAAGATACGCCTTCTCGGCTGGTACAGGAAATCCGGATTGAGCCAATATGACTATTTGCGCGAGGGTCTGTATCACGGTGGTCTTCCCACCACTATTTGCACCCGATAGGATAGCACAGTTCTCTCCATTTGTTCCCGCAGGTTGGAAAGGCGTTTTACCAATGGAATAGTCGATGGGTTCAACAACTCCGTGTTTTCCTTTGAGATAACTTTCAGTCAAGAATAGATTGGTGGCTTTCTGTACGCCGACTCCTGAGTATTCAAGTGAGATATCAGGTGTGTGCAATGAATAATCCACAGAGAATAGACCTACTGCAAGGAACAGATCAAACTCTAAAAGAGTCTGGACAGTCTCTGTTACAACTCCCTTAAGTTGATCAAGCTCGTTTGCGAGTTTCTTGATGAGTCGAAACTGCTTGTCAGCAAAAATGCGTCTGAGCTTATCCTCGAGGTCGTTGATTTGCGCAGTCATCATCTTTGCAGGTAAGGAGATCTCTTCGCTGATGATACCAGTCACCCAGTCAGATTCTCGTGCAGTGAGACCCAACATTTGAACAAGCTTGTCCTCCGCTTCCTGAAGGGTAGTTGTGAAAGTTTCAACAATCTCAGCTGGTAGCATGTTTCTCAGAGCGTTTCCATCGGCTCCTTCCATATCTGCTGACTGCAGAATACTGATGATTTGTTGACCACCCAGTGTGACCTGGCTCTTTGAAATTCGAGAGGTTATCTCCTCATTCAACCAAGCTTCAGTTTCAGCTATAGCGGTTGGGAACACCTTTACCGCATTTCGGTAGCGATCAAGTTCTGCATCGATTCCCTGAGCTAGGTCTCCATTCTCATCTAGATTCCTGAGAATCTCACCCACCTTGTTGAGTTTGTCGAAGTCTAGACCCGAAGTGAATGTAGAAACTGAGTCATTTGTAGGAATTTCGTTGAATGCTTCAACAATTTGACATGATGCATCAATCACTCGATAGTTACGAGCGTAGAAACTCACCGTTTTCTCTGGTAAAACATCCTCGAGTGACCAATCCTTCCCAAGAATTTCTACATTGTCAAGCATGTCTACTGACTCGTCATAAACTCCTAGGGGAGATATATAGAGAACTAAATCATAACCTTGAGCGTAGTCAGCCCCACTCTCGCCCTCGGACAGAACATACACGGGGCACCACCGGTCCACTCCTTCCTTGATTAAGCTATCAAACACTTTGTCATCGTTTGTGATAATCACACGACCCTCTAATCTACGAGGCTTGATCCTGCGATAGAGACCTCTAACCTGACTTAGTAGGTTTTTTAGATTCGCCCGTTGATCATTTGAAAGTCCTCTTGCCATCTCAGCAGCATCAGCAAAGTATTTCTGTCTCTCAAGGATGACATCTGTCTTACTTGGAGGTAGTGGGAAGTAGAGGAATAACTTGTCCTTTGCATAGGTAGTGTTTGCATACTCTCGAATGATATCAAGACTTGACTCGTATATTTTCCGAATATCTTGACTTCTTAGCAGCATATTCGAGCTAGCACCAAATTCCTTCTCAAATGCGCCTTTGACAAGGTTAACAGCCTGCCTTGAACCAATGCCTGGTACAGCAGCTACTAGGTCAACTCGCGAATCATGAATCACTTTGAGTGCTACTGTTTCACTCCCAAAGTGCTCAATCAGAGCTTGTTTTACTTTCTCGCCTACGCCAGGTATATCTGAAAGACTTTCTAGGGTCAATGTGTCGTCACCCGAATACTGCCTGTTTCTTCTGCGTGGATTGATGTCTTCCTTAAAGTCTTGACCCTCTGACTCACAGAGGTATAATGTACGCGCCATGAGACTATACTCCCTATTATAATCTGATGTGTCGGGGGGATTGAAGTTCTCCTACATTTTCTATCTGTAGAGGGTTAATAGCCTCGTTCGAGGTCAATGATGTTCATGGGAGTTTCACCACGAATGAATCTGAGTGTGTTTTCTGCTGCAAACAGGTATAATTCATGTTCAATATGCTCAGAGTATGCTGCCCTATGGGGTGAGATCACAATGTTATCGAGTTCGTGGAACGGTACATCAGCTGGTGGAACTGCTGTTCCGCGCCATTTTGTGGGATATCTCCACCACACATCAATTCCTGCACCATGAATCCGTTTTTCCTTTAGCACATCATAGAGTGCTAACTCATCAATTATCTGAGCACGAGATATGTTCACTAGGATGGAGGTTGGTTTCATCCAAGAGAGAAACTCTCTACTGACAAGCCCCACGGACTCATCTGTTAGTGGTAGTGATAGGATGACAAAATCTGCGTCCTTGACAAAGGGTTGAACTTCATCTATACTAGCGACGTGATTCACAAGACCATCATTCCTCGAAGTTCCACTACGAGTGGCAGCAGTAATCGTGACTTCAAATGACTTCAACCTCTTGGCAATATCAGCACCAATATGGCCCAACCCAATAATGAGCACATTCTTTCCTCGAATCTCAAGGTTTGGAACAGGGCCGCCCCATCTGTGAATCCAATTCCCAATCCTAAGTTCTCTATCACTTGGAATGAGATTCTTGGCAACCGCGAAAAGTAGCGAAATTGCATATTCAGCAACTTCTGCAGAGTTGACATGATTATTACAGAGAATGATATCGCCACGCGCTCTCACAGCATCAAGATCTACTCTATCGATTCCAGCTCCAAATGTCTGAATCATACGAAGACTCGATGCTCTCCGAATATATTCACCTGGAACGCTAACAGATGCTATGATTTCCACATCCCTACCATGTTCAAGCATTGATTCTACCGACAGTTCTGATTGAACAATTTCAGCTTCGTCACCAATTATATCTTTGAAAATCTTGACAAGCTCATCAGGATAAGGAACAAGTATTTTCATCCGCTCAACTCCCAAAAAAGGCCCTATGGTTTCTCATTGATAATTCTTGGAAGCCCATTGACTTTTACTCTAGTAGGACCTTGCTATATAAACGACCTCTTTGGCTACTTTCCCACACCCAACACAGAGACCTTCGGGTTTTTCATCAATATCGATTCGAGTTCCACGAATCTCGCCTCTGGTATTCTTCTCGACCTGTTCAGCGCAAGAATATCCATCCATTTCTATGGAACAGAAGGGGACTCGTGCGATTTTCCCATGGTCTAAAGCATCATCTATTTCGCCAAAACGTTCTGCGTCGACGACGAGACCTTCGAATTTGGCTTCAGCCATTTTGAGAAGGTTATCATCAATCTCCTTTCCAAGCGTTGGTACTCGCTTCTTCAATTGATCCAGATTCAAAGTTTCACGCTTCAGTGTGTCACGACGGAACAAGACTACTTTGTTCTGCTTGATATCACGAGGACCAGCCTCTACTCTTATGGGAACTCCTTTCATCTCCCAGTAGTTGTACTTCCGTCCAGGGGTATCATCACTATCATCAAGATGGACCCGGATTCCTGCTTTCTTCAACGTTTTCTTGATGTCCAAACAGTAGTTCAACACTACATCAACATCTTTACCCTTGAAGATAGGTACAATCACAACTTGATAGGGAGCAACCTTGTAGGGTAGCCTTAGTCCTTTGTTGTCACCATGTACTGAAATCATCGCGCCATAGATTCTGGAGATTGCAGGTCCATAGCATGTCTGCCATGCATGAACTATCTCATTGTCCTTGTTTAGGTACGTAATGTCAAATGCCTTGGCAAAGTTGTCACCTAAGTCATGAGTTGAGGGTAATTGAATCACCTTACCATCGGGCATTAACGTGTCTGCTGCATACGTGTTTAGACCACCAGGGAATTTGTCCCACTGAGTCCTTCGAAACACCATAACAGGTAGTCTGAAGTTATCAGTACAGACTTCCTTTGTTGTTTCCAAATCTTCCATGACCTGTGCCTTGGTCTCTTCATGCGTGGCATAGACATTATGACTCTCAATCCAGAGAAATTCTCTTCCACGAAGAAATGGGCGAGTACTCTTGATCTCTGACCTGAAAACAGAGCATCGTTGATATCTCTTCATAGGCAGGTCTCGCCAACTACGTACCCAGAGTGAGTACATAGGATAGATAGCGGTTTCACTTGTAGGTCTTAACGCTAGCCGCTCTTCCAATTTCTCACCTGCACCAATCTCTTCAATCCAGAAGACTTGAGGCGTAAAGCCCTCAACATGTTTAGCCTCTCTTGTCAGATTAGCCTCAGGAATCACAGTAGGAAAATACATGGGCAGGTGGTCCTTACGCTGGAGAACATCTTCCAAGATCTCAAACATCAGGTTCATGCTCATGAAGCTCCAAGGTGGAAATGGAGTGAACCCTTTTACGCCATATCTGACATCAGCGAGTTCAGCTACTCGACAGATTTCAGTATACCAATCAGGGAAGTTGTTCTCTTTGTCCATGTCAAAGATGACTTGCTTTGTATCGTTTTTTTCACTGCTCATGATAGCATCCTCTGCATTATTTGTGACACATGGAACTGACTAGGACTGAGAATGAGTTGTTTAATGAAGTTTCGGAACGCATTCACCTAGCATCGACGTTCACCAAATCTCTTGCTTTGAGGCGGCTATTTAAAGAATTGGGCAAGAAAACTTACCTTTTCGTGCGATTCTCACCAACTTCTCGAATGCGCTCGTCTAGTTTATACTCTTTAATCAAGGCTACTGCGCCCTCAGGAACAAGAGATTCCCACTCATCATTCCCCCATCGTATCAGATCACGGATGTGACTCGCACTGTATTGGGAGCGCTCAAGTAGCTTCGTAGAGTCTGTCTTAATACCACCTTCCTCAAGGAGTCTTTTGACCAAGGGATTGTGGCTGTATGCCTTGTCAAAATAAGGTACAAAGGATCGCATATGGCTTACCCAGAGAGGATGAATATTAATGTCTGAAAGGGGGACTATCGTGATACGCTCAAGGGGGAGATTTTCATCAATCAATGCACGCTTCATGAGCATCAGTCTCTCACCGCCTGTGAATGGATTATCTGGAGTGTGAGAGTATTGGGAGCTGCCAACGACGATGATTATGTCTTCATTCTTGGCTAAGATTTGCTTTATTGTATGAATGTGTCCCTTGTGGATTGGCTGAAAACGCCCAATGAATAGTGACTTCATCGTAATCGCTCTAAGTGAGAACTTGCGGCGCAAATAAGGATTAGCACTGCGACAAAATGAGAGTCTTGATGATGAAGTTCATAACGGGGGCGATAATATTCTCTTTAGGTTCTACGAATGATTGAGATTGATGGTTCATATGGCGAAGGTGGGGGTCAAATCCTACGAACAGCCGTTTCACTTTCCGCGCTGACCATGAAACCAGTTCGCATAACAAGTATACGTGCAGGTCGACCAAAACCAGGTCTCAAAAGACAACATATTGCCGGAATCGAGGTCACTGGTAAGATTGTTGATGCTGAAATAAAAGGGCTAGAGGTAGGTAGTACAACAGTAGAATTTGTACCACATGAACGCTGCGGTGGTAAAATAAACTATGATGTTGGTACTGCAGGATCAATCTCACTCGTACTTCAAGCGGCCTTACCACCTGCGGTATTGTCTCCAGAACCAATCAGCTTTGAACTCCATGGGGGGACCGATGTGAATTGGAGTCCTCCAATCGACTATTTACATAATGTATTCGCCCACATGTTAGAAATCCTAGGGCCCAGAATTGAGATTCTCCAGAAGAAACGGGGGCACTATCCACGGGGTGGAGGGAAAGTCACTTGTGATGTCACGCCTATAGGTAGTATCAACTCCTTTGAGAAAGTCGAATCCGGGAATCTGAGAACTATAGGTGGAATATCTCATTGTGTAAGACTACCTGGTCATATAGCTGAAAGACAAGCAATGGCAGCAGAAGAGATGATTCTCAAACACCTAGATATGAAGTCGGACATAGTTCGCGAGTCTTATCGTAAAGATAACGACCCTCATTTGGGACCTGGAAGCGGTATTGTGATCTGGGCTGAATCAGAACAAGGGATTAGAGTAGGTGCGGATGCACTTGGTGAGCGTGGTAAGAGTGCAGAACGAGTGGGAAATGATGCAGTTTCACAACTGGTTGCTGAGGTTTCGACAGGAATGGCAGTAGACTCTCACCTTTGTGATATGCTCATTCCCTATCTAGCTGTAGCATCAGGAAATAGCAAATTTGGTGTGACTAGAATTACCTCCCATCTAATAACGAATATCTGGGCGGTAGAACATGTGTTAGGAACCCGAATTAAGCTACAAGGAAAAATAGGTGAACCGGGAATGGTTTTAGTTGAAGGTAGTGGATTATCACTTTGACAGGGATGCTAGATAATCATCAACAGTTTCTTGAAGTGGAGTTAGATCAACCTCTTCTACTGCGTCTTTCATCAATTTCTCAACCCCAATTCCCTCAATTGCAATAATCTCATGACTCCCAGGAAGTTTCTCTCTCGCTGCTACAAGTTTTTCGGGTTCAGTGAGATCCACCTTGTTGATAGCAATCAAGATAGGATTCGTGGGGAACATCTTCCGCACTTCGGTCAATAGATTCAGTTGTTGGTCAAAAGTCCACCCGCATGCTTCTGAGGGGTCAACCATGAAGATAATGACATGTGCAAGATACTTCAACGCGGCTATTGCTTCACGTTCAATCTCATTTCGTTGAGCCATTGGTCTGTCAAGAATTCCTGGAGTGTCTACTATCTGTACACTATGATTGTCCACCCTCAGGTGTCCTACGATTACACTTCGTGTAGTGAAAGGATAATATGCAATCTCTGGTTCGGCTGTTGATACAGCTTTCACAAGTGTTGATTTTCCGACATTTGGAAACCCTGCGCAGACTATTGTTGGAGAATTAGGTGAGATTCCTGGAAGTCTGGAAAGAGTCTTTTTTGCTTCAATTATGAAATCTAGATTTTTTGCGGTTGCTCTAAGTATCGATGAGATTCGCCCTTTGGCAGCGCTCCTTGACCTTTTCATCTGACGGAATTCGTCTGCTAGCTTGATAGCTTGGAGGTGTTTGTCTGTAATTTCATCAATTGAAGGAACGCAATTGTATACTGCCCCCAAGGATTGTTTCAGTTTATCATTACCGACAAGAATCTCAGATAACTCGGAATAGAATGGATGAAGTCGGTCTATGGATGGAAATTGTTCTACAGCCTCGGAGATTTTTATCTTGACCTGTTTAGTGAATTCCTGCAATCTAGTAATCTCTCTGATGCGAGTCCGTTCGAGTTTCTTCATTCGGAGCGAACTTTTCATACTGATTCTAGTAGACCGATTATGGGCATACTCGATAATCTCCTCTGCAGTCATAATAGTCGGAATGTTTGCAAAGGGATTGAGTTTACGCAATCTTGTCAAGCTCCACCTAGGTGAGATTGGACAGTTCGCAAACGTTTTAAAACGAGTGGATGTGACCAACACAGATTAACCCCCCTTTCGGAGGCTTATTGATAATGTCACTTCCAACCGGTGCAACTGTTGTCGGCATGAAATGTAGTGATGGCGTAGTAGTGGCTACTGATTCATTAATCACATGGGGCACATTCGTCTTGACTGATAAAGGTATCAAGGCGTTCAAGTTAACAGATACTATCGTCCTAGCATCTGCAGGTCTCACCTCAGATTATCAGATGCTGGTAAACAGGCTGAAGGCTCAGATCAAGCTCTATGAACTGAATCAGAAGAAGGACATAACTGTAAAGGCACTCTCTAAGATGATAGCTAACACACTCTATTCAAGACGTATGGCACCATTATACATCCAGACTGTTGTGGTTGGAGTGGATAATGATGGACCGCAGCTTTTTACCATGGACATGGGTGGGTCTCTAATTCCGGACGAGTTCACAGCAACAGGATCTGGAACTGCATCTGCTTATGGTGTTCTTGAGGACGGATACAAGCCAAGTTTGACCGTAAAGGAAGCTGAAGAGATTGCAATCAACGCAGTCAAGGCGGGTATCGCACGGGATGCTCAATCTGGTGGCGAAATCCGTGTGATGAGTGTGACCGATAAAGGAATTACCGAGCGACTTGTCAACTAGAGCGCGTGCAACAAGTGGATTCGCACACCGTTGTCCGAAACTTAGACAATCTTGGACATGACGTCCATAATCGATGTTCGGTTCCTGATTCATCGAGGCTGCATCACAGGTTCAAGACCTCTGATGTCTTACGGCCTCTCCAACAGGCGTTTTGTGTCTCCATGCAACTCGCGGCGACTGTTGAGTCAGTTCATCTACTTGGCTCTCGTAATGGATTGACTATACATCATACTGTCCAGTGTGAACTATATAAGCACCTGTCCAACTTCGTCCAAGGTTGGTGCCGCGGTTGACAACCCTCATCTTCAGAGCACATTCTTCATCAAGATACAGTCTAGCAGCTCTTGTAGGTACGATTGAAACTGATCATAGACTCTCCGAACTTGCTATAGAAGCACCTACTGAGTTATCCACCAATACGATTCGAAAGTGCATTGCACAGGGACACACAATACTTGCCCATTCGGTCATGAGTACACAGACTGATAGAGTCTACAAAGAGGTCAGAGAAGTAAGAGAGAAGTTCGGAAACTCTGTCACCATTATTGGTGGAGGCCCCCATGGTAGTGCACGACCTTTAGAACTACTTGAGAATGGTTTCGATTATGTAGTTGTTGGAGAAGGAGAGAAGACGTTCCCCGAGCTGCTTTGGTATTTGATGAATGATAAGGACCCTTTCGAGATCCCAGGAGTTGTTGGAGAAGCAAGTCAAGATTGTCCAGTACCGAGAGACCTTGAGCCAGTCAATCTTGACATTTATCCTCCATTTGCTCTTGGTATGAATATAGTAGGACCAATTGAGGTCACACGCGGCTGTCCATACTCTTGCAAATTCTGCTGTACTCCATTTCTCACAGGTGGGAGGGTCAGAAATCGGTCCATCGATTCGATTGTTCATTGGTTAAACCGAGCTGTGATAAATAGCGGGTTCGACCGTACATGGTTTCTCTCGCCAAATGCCCTTTCCTATGGTGGACATGGTCGTACAGTAGAAGAAGACAAGCTCGAGAGTCTATTGAAAGCAACATCCAAAGTGGAAGGATTGAAGGAAGTCTTCTTTGGTTCGTTCCCTTCAGAGGTCAGACCAGAGTTTGTCACTAGACCAATTCTTGAGATGATGAAAGGTTATGTGGCTAATAAGACACTACAGATAGGTCTTCAGTCCAGTAGTAATCGACTATTGAAATTGACCAATCGACACCACACCGTTGAAGATGGATTGGAAGCAATCAACACAGCCTTGAATTGTGGTTTCATCCCTCACGTAGACATGATATTCGGGCTGCCTGGTGAAACCAAAAAAGAATTGCGGGAAAGCATTGACCTTTGTTACACGCTCGCTGAGATTGGAGCAAAAACTCATGGACATGTCTTCATGCCGCTACCTGGTAGTGCGTACGAAAATGAGGCTCCAGGAAGACTTGATAGTGAGAGCAGGAAACTCCTAGGCGAGTTATCAAGAAAGAAGCTCCTGACAGGTTCTTGGAGTACACAGGAAAGTATGGCAGAGAACCTTTCTTCGTACAAGTCCTAGACAAGCTTTGACCTTGCCAAAGCCTGATAAGACACACAGCAGACATGCCCTCGATTTAATTTGAACTCTGACATGCCAATTGAGCTGATCGAAAAGCTCGAAAAACAAGGGTATCATATACTTGGCAGAAGAGGCGCCTATAAAGCATGTCAGTGGCAAAAGAAGGCACTTCTACATGATGTTTCATGCTACAAACAGAAATTCTATGGTATCCAATCGCATCGATGTCTACAGATGACACCTGTAGTTGACAAATGCACACAAAGCTGTGAGTTCTGTTGGCGAGTGACTCCTGCTGATATTGGAGTGAGCTGGAACCAACTTGATGTTTCTGAAAAAGATGTACTACCTGTGAGTGAATTGATGGATGCTGTACTGATAGCAAATCTTAGATCTCTTGGAGGTTACAATCCGGAAGCGGGAGCTTCAGTTCCAGAGAAGAAGTACAATGAAGCAAGGGATCCCAAACACGTGGCCATTTCCTTAGCAGGAGAACCAACTCTTCATCCTCTGATTAGTGACCTCATCGATGAAATTCATCATAGAGGTATGACTTCATTCCTTGTGACTAACGGTACGCAACCAGATGTACTATCGACTATGTCTTTGCCGACGCAACTTTATGTTACATTGGCTGCGCCGGATGAATCCACCTACAAGGTTCTTTGCAAGCCTGGTATTAAAGATGGATGGAATCGCATTCTGAGGTCACAACAAACACTGCGGTCTCTTAACACTAGAACTGTCAACAGACTGACGATGGTGGCTAACCGAAATATGCATGATGTACGGGCATATTCGAAACTTATCGATATGGGAGAGCCTGATTTCATCGAAGTGAAAGGATACATGTTTTTGGGATTATCAAGAGGACGTCTAGACAAAAATAATGCACCTTCGCATAGGGAAATTCACGCATTTTCAGAGAATCTTGCTACATTAACAGGATACCATGTTCTCGATGAGCAGGTAGAGAGTAGAGTCGTGCTCTTGTCGCGCAGTAAACAAATTAAGAAGCTATGACAGACCCGAGGTTGAGTAAGATGAAACTTTCAGAAATCCTCACACCACTCAGAAAAGAGATTGATGATGATGATGCTGTTCGTGAGAAGACATTGCCACTAGGACGAAAGGCAGTACGAAAATGCAGTGAATCCATCAAAATGACTCATCGAGGGGAATTCGAAGAGGCAAAGGCTCAAGTTTCTGAAGCGCACCGAATAATCATTGAAGCTTCAGATGGAGTGTCAGATAGTGATTTTATGATACGATCAAAGGGTCTTGATGTAGCCTATCAAGAACTAGCGGAAGCTGTAAACCTTCTAGCCCTCATGGAACATGGCACATTCTCACCTCCCGAAGAATATGGTATTCCATCTAGACCGTATCTGAATGGATTAGCAGACACCGTAGGGGAGCTGAGAAGGGCGTCATTAGATCTTTTACGACATGATGATGTTGAAAAAGCAGAAACACTCCTCGGCTTCATGGAGGAGATTCTAGAAGAATTGCAGGCATTTGATTATCCCAATGCACTGGTTCCCGATTTGAGAAGAAAATGCGATGTGGGAAGGTCTCTGGTCGAACGGACCCGTGGAGACCTCACCAGAGCGGTTGGGCAGAGTAAACTAATGAAAAAGCTTGACGATGCTGGGGAACGTTTGAAGGACTGATTATGATGGTTATTCCGGATATCTGGTTTACACTGTATTCTTTGGCTAATAAGGGTGCAATATATAGTAAGACGACAATCACAACAAGAGAGCTGGGAGAACTACTGAATGTCAGCCAGCAAACAGCATCAAGAAGAGTTGCGCAATGTGTTGAACAGGGTTATCTGAATAGAATACACACAGCTGATGGGATGCTCCTTCAGATATCTGACAAGGGACGCGAAGAGCTGCTAAATGTCCTATCTAACCTAGAGGTTGTTTTCACGCCTCCTGGGGATGAAATTGTGATTGAGGGTTCTATTGTCACAGGCTTGGGTGAAGGCGCGTATTATATCGATATCTACTCGACAAAACTGAAAGAAGTTCTTGGGTTCAAACCATATCTTGGGACTCTGAATGTGAAGATAAAGGATGATGAGTCTCGTAAGGCAATTGGAAGAATGAAAAACACGCCGCCTTTGGTATTAAGTGGTTTCACCCATGAAGGGCGTACATTTGGCGACGTGATCTGCTATCGTGTAAAGATAAATCAGAAAATAGAAGCTGCTATTGTCATTGCTCAACGTACTCATCATAGTGAAGAGATCTTAGAGGTTGTTGCTCCAATTCACATCAGGAAGGCGCTTAAAATTGGAGACAATGATAAGGTTACTTTGACTGTAATTCCATTGCATATGATTACTTGATTTAGTGTCCGTACGCTCCAGTAAGAGGAACAAACGCGACTCCTCCCCAGCGTTTCTGAACTATACGTCCTTCTTCATCCTTCTCGACCATCATGAGTTCTTGGAAAAATCCTTTCCCACCTACCGGAATTAACATGATTCCACCAGGGCTGAGTTGGTCAATTAGTGGTTCAGGGATAGAAGGGGCCGCTGCTGCAACAAGTATTCTATCAAATGGAGCATGTTCAGGTAACCCTATTCCACCATCCGTATGAATGACTGTTACACGATCGTCATATCCACTACGTGCTAGGTTGTCTTTCGCAAAATCAATCAATCCAGCAACTATCTCCGTAGTATAAACATGACCGGATATCGAACTAGTTCGGGGGGCGACCATCTCTGCGCATAACGCAGCATGGTAGCCAGAGCCAGCACCCACTTCTAAAATTTTGAGCCCCGGTTTCAGTTTAAGAGCCTCGCACATTATCACGCACATATGTGGTGCAGAAATAGTCTGACCTAATCCGATTGGGAGCGGAGAGTCACGATATGCATGATTTCGATTTTCGGGATGCACAAACTCTTCTCTTGGTACTGTCCTGAAAGCACGTTCCATCTCGTCGCTATTGATGTAACCATTGTTCCGTAGACGGCGAACTAAATCATCAAGCGTCTTCTTGAAACGTTCCTCTGGCATGTGAATCACTATAGAAATGGCATGCATTCATAAAAGGCTTGGGCGCAATACGATAATCATGCAGAAAGTCCAGTTCAAGGCTTACGGACATGAGAATATCATTGGAGAGCATAAGACGACAGTTGAACTCACCTCAGAAAATCACCTCACAAAGCGTGGAACATGTATCGTGGGTGTTGGTTCTGGTATTACTCTGAGCCAATTAGATCCGAAGATTAAGAAACTGGCTCGATTATCAGGTACAAAGATAGTTCTTAGAATGAGTATTAACGGACTGACTGAAGAAGTCACTGGGACTGGAAGTCCTGGACTGACCTACACAGATCCAACAAGTATGGTCGCCAGAACAAGCAAATTCGAGAGTGAACGTACTCTTATGGTGAAAGCAGACAAAGCAGCTTCTGATCTTAGTCGCGAATTTGTGGATAGATTGAAAGTGAATGGTTTGGTCATCGAGTGTGAGTTGATTTATATCAAGCAATGATTGCATCAACGACCATCTGGAACTCATGTGGGGCACTGTCTCTGACTCTTCTCACAAGACTCACTGTATCTACGGAACGACCTGTTTTTTCTACAAGCTGAGCGAGTTTGGTTGTGATTGTATCTTCAGGTTTTTCTCCACCCACAAAATCGTAGTAATGAATCACCCCAAGCGGTTTTAGAATACGACACGCATCAGAAACGAAATCAAATGCACCAGATGGGTGATTCATTATGACTCGGTCAGCAACATGATTCTTGGAATAATCCTTGGTGTTTCCGACTATTGGTTCGATTGTTCCCAATAGTTTGTTTAATCTGATGCTCTCATTCAGAAGACCAATAGCATCAGGATTGATGTCTATGGCGACAATATGGGCATTCTTCTGCCGGGCAATGTGAATAGCAAAAGGACCAACACCGCAGAACATGTCCACAACGAACTCGTTGTCCTCAACGAGTTGCGCAATTCTGTTGTGTTCTTCAAGCAATCGTGGACTAAAGTATGCTTTAGAGAGGTCTACTGCAAGACGACAACCATATTCGATATGGATAGTATCAGTCTTATCTACACCAGCTATACACTGGTATTCTCTGATTCTAGTGGTTCCAGAAACTGCACCCCTCTTGGCGAGGACTGTAGAGAAGTTCTTGTGGACCTCATGAAAAGATTGTCCAATCAGTTCTCTGTGACTCGAGAGTTCATCAGGTAGCTCTATGACAGCGATGTCCCCTATCAAATCATAAGCCCGTGGAACTAGTTCGAGTTCTTCTGGACTAAGAAAGTTCTGTAGAGTTTTTGTTAGACTTTTAGGACCTTGGGAGGCAGGCTCGAATTCCATCCGTCCAGTTTCAAAATTAATAGGACCAAGAACTGCATCAAGCTGATTGCTCTGAACTTCTTCATAGAGTGGTATGAAGAGGGCTCCATTCTCTGACACAATTTTGTAATTAGTGTCAAGAAGGTTGCGATCCAGTAATGCTTTCCTAGCTCGCTCTCCATCAGTTATTGCAACCTTCAGGAAGAGTTTCTTTGATGACATCATTCTGGGGGGATACATGCAGACCTAAGACACTTGCGATTATACGCTATGTAAGTAACCGGATGTACTCCTTCCCAGCTCCTGATTTAGTCCCGACCATGATCTGATAGAATGGTGATTTTCCATTTGATAGAACAACTTTCTGAAGCGTTCCAGTGACTTCCACTTGATCGCCAGTTTCGATTAGACCTCCAAAAGCTCCATCATATACCATGATTCGACTCACAGATTCACCATCAATCACATCAAGAGCGTGTGATCGACCCTCATAGATTGCGGGATGGAAGATGCCGAAGTCTGCGTTTCCAATCTCCATCTTGATAGTCATTGGTTTCTTTTCTATGGAAACATATGATTCATTATTGTAGCGAATAGGCGCCTCTTCTGGTAGGAGAATAGGAGTGATCCCAATACAGACATCGTCCAAACACAATGCCTTTCGTCGAGTGAAGAGATTACATAAGTCCTCAGATTTCATTATGGAAACCCTATCATGAACTCTATCCATAGCGTGTTTCCAGTCTGCCAGTTCGCGTAGACGTGCATCCTTCCTTCCTGTAGCGAGAGCCTCGTAGTTATTATGAAGGGTCCAAGATGCATCAAACCCATAGATGTTCATATTGATGTCAGATCGTTCGAGACTGTGCCCCTTCCAGAGTATGCTTCCAGCTACTCCAATGTGCTCATATCGGATACCGAGCACATCATGAAGTGTATCCGCTCCACGTTTCACTAGTTCCTCTAAAGGGTCACTGGGACCACTTTCCATAATTTCTCTCAATCTTATCTCGGGGCTGAAATATTTCGTAACACTGTTTCGAGGAGGCTCTAAAAGGTCAGTGCCAAAATGAGAGTCCGATACTATATAGTCCAAGGGAATCAGGTTCATCCCATCAACAGTAGAACTCACACTGCCCCAGAATATTCTCCTGTATTTGATTTCACCAGATTGCCACTCACCTGATGAATCTGGAATGTACTTGAGAAAGGAAAGGATTCTGTTAGAAGGTTGAATGAATCCGAGAACCACAAAGACCCGACCTTCTACATCATAGAAAATGTCACGATCTCTTACGTAAGCAGGTAAATCGATACAGGCAGGATCGGACAACTCATCAACCCCAATTGCACACTTGGCATATGATTGACAGCTAGATAGATTAGATGGTCCATACACGCATTGTGCGACCACTTCGGAGTAATGCTGATGAAGATTCTCCATCTATGTGATAGCCTTAATCCTGCCGGTCTCGGAGGCTAT